>CAZHPS010000263.1:0-9908 GCA_964534335.1 uncultured Desulfobacterales bacterium | reverse complement strand
TCAGAACCCGCTGTATTTCCGTAATGCGCAAAGTCATGCTCACCAGATAGGCCAGGAGCGGGCCTTCCTTTATGACACTGCGCAGGCCCCGGAGAAGATCCGTAATCTGGGGCGTGAATCTTCCCTCATGATTGGTGATGATTTCCTGATACCCCTGCACCGCGCGCGTGTCCCATTTCCATGTGTCAACAAATGCCTGGGCCTGTGCCTTGTCTTCTCCAACATTAAGATATATCTGATTATACGTTCTTTTTGAATTGAAGGGCGGATCAATATAACACAGATCAACGGTTTCATCGCTGATCCGTTCTCTCAGTATCTCAAGATTGTCCCCGTAAAAAAGCGTATTTTTGCTTATATTTTTCATAAATTCAATCCTTTTTCATTCGATTGGCAGATTCAGAACAGCCCCTTGCCCCGATCCAGACTCCGGTACTGAACCGCCTCGGAAATATGGACAACCTGTATGTTTTCCTGTTTGTCCAGATCCGCGAGGGTGCGCGCTATTTTGAGTATGCGGTTATACGCGCGGGCAGACAATCCCAGTTTGTCAACCGCTGTTTCCAGCAGATGTGTGGATACCTCATCAAGTTCACAGAATTTACGGATCTGGCGGTTTCCCATCTGCGCATTGCAATGGATACGGGTATTTGTGAACCGGTCAGACTGAATCTTCCGCGCGGCTGAAACCCGTTCCCGTATCACAGAAGACGGCTCTCCTGCTGCCTTTCCCATGAGTTCTTTGTAGGGAACAGCAGGAACTTCCACATGAATGTCAATGCGATCCAGCAGAGGTCCGGAAATCCGTGACCGGTATCGCTGAATCTGCATGGGCGTGCAGTGGCATTCATGCTTGGGATCAGAATAATATCCGCAGGGACATGGATTCATGGCTGCAATGAGCATAAAAGCTGAGGGATAGGTCAGAGTGGTGGTGGCTCTGGAAATAGTAACACGCAAATCCTCCAAAGGCTGGCGCAGCACTTCCAGCACATGTTTTTTGAATTCCGGCAGTTCATCCAGAAACAAAACCCCGTTATGTGCCAGACTCACTTCTCCGGGACGGGGAATATGACCGCCGCCAATAAGTCCTGCGTCCGAAATGGTATGATGGGGAGAACGGAACTGTCGCCGGGTGATGAGAGACTGATCTTTTCCCAGCATTCCGGACACGCTGTGGATTTTGGTGGTTTCAATGGCCTCGGCAAAACTCATGGGCGGCAGAATGCCGGGAATGCGCCGGGCCAGCATGGTTTTTCCTGATCCGGGCGGGCCAATCATAATCAGATTATGTCCCCCTGCCGCAGCCACTTCCAGCGCACGTTTCACATGCTCCTGTCCCATGACTTCACAGAAATCCGCCTGTCCCGCTTCCTGATAATCAAAAAGCGCAGAAATATCGGCCTTCACAGGTTCAATCTGCACAAGTCCCCGGAAAAAATCCATAAGCTGGGAAAGACTGTCTGCGGGAAGCACAGATATGCCGCTGACAACGGATGCCTCTCCGGCATTGTCACGGGGAACAATAATGCCGGAATATCCCGCGTCTTTTGCGGCAATCGCCATAGGCAGAGAACCGTTGACCGGTTTGATGCGGCCATCCAAAGACAGTTCTCCCATAATCACATAACCGGAAACCACATTCTGGGGCAAAAGACGGGTCGCTGTGAGGATGCCCAAAGCCATCGGCAGATCAAAACCGGTTCCCTCTTTTTTGATATTGGCCGGAGCCAGATTCACAGTAATCCGGTCGTCCGGAAAAAAGTAACCGGAATTGTAAATCGCTGTTTTCACCCGCTCCCGGCTTTCCTTTACCGAAGCCTCAGGCAGCCCGACTGTGGTAAAAGATGGCAGACCCTGGGAAATATCCACCTCCACTTCCACCAGATACGCGTCAATCCCGATGACCGCAGAACTCAGAACTTTGGCAAGCAAATTTTCCTCCTTGACAGTATTTCAGGAAAATGTTTGTAACAAAAACCCTGAACATTTTTAAAATCATAAGGGGTTGCTGTGAAATTTTTTTCCTGAAGGTTATGGCAGATTATGGGGAATATTGGTAATATATAAAAGATAACTGTGCATATGACAATCTTTTTTCCTCCGAACTCTGTCAAAATCCACAAATATCTTGAAACTGTTGCTGATTTTATGTAAACTTTTTCTTTGCAAAAAAATCAGCAGAAAAGAAAGGAATACCATGAAAGACAGCGGTTTTGAAGCAGTTTCCCAGTCCGATACGCTCCTGTACGGGCCGCGCAAACTGCTTGTATGCGGATTTCCTGCTCAGGTGCAGTCCAAATTTCTTGAACTGCTGGAAATGATCGGACTCAGCAATCTGCCTGTGGTATGGATCTGCCCGGATCAGTCCGGGGAAAAAGTCAGCACTTTGGCGGAACTGCCGGACAAAAGCGGCTGGGGTATATCCTCTGATCTGCCCAGAGCCATTATTGTATGCGGCATTGCGGAAAAGGAACTGCATCTGCTTATGGACGGATGCCGGAAATCCGGAATGAAACGCCCGCTGTGGGCTGTCCTGACCCCAAGTTCGGAAAAATGGAAGCTGAGTTTTCTGCTTTCTGAACTGGCAGCGGAGCGGGAGGCTCTGGAGAAAAAGAAAACATAGTTTTTTTTCTTTCACACAGGAGTGCAGGTGCAGAAAATGACTCTGCACCTGTCAATATGGGAAATTTTATGTCCCAAAAACGATGATGGTAAGTCAGACGGAGGAATATCAGAACAGGAGTGGGATATTTTTTGATTATTTATCAAATAAGCAATATAAACAAATATTTAAAAACAAAAATTCATGGCTGAAAGGAGATGTTTTTGAATATGAAGAATATCTTTAAATTTTTATCCGGGAAAAACAGGAAAGTTGACAAAATTGATAAATTTGAGATCATTGATGCGGATTCTCAGAAAAGTCTGCTTCAATTCAATCCTGCTGATAACAATCTGAATATTGGGGAATGGATTCAAATTCCCCAGAGATATTCAGATAAATTGGATAAATACATGTCTCTTTCCGGTCAGATTATTGGGACTGGGGCTCAGGTGGGAACGATTGCTGCTTTGGTTCCCAACGGCCTTTATACTGCCACAGTCAATCCTGCCCTGCTGATGACATACTCAAATTCAACTATAGGTTCAAGTATAGTGGGAATCAGTGGACAGATAACAGGCCATGCCGGATTTGCATCTGCTGTCGGTGCTGTCTTTGCTCCCATACTGATCTTTCAGGCAATGTCTTTGATAACAGGTCATTACTACATGAACGGAATAAGCAGGCAACTGACCTTTATTGATAAAAAGCTGCGCGAACTTATTGAATTGTATCATCTTGAAAGAGTGGCAAATATAAGATACTGCCGAAGGATATTCAGGGACTTGTCTGAAAAAGAGATTGTTAATATTGAAGATATGATACAGTTTCATAATGCAATGACCCGGATAGGTGTTATTCATGAAGAATATTCAGAACAGATAAACAGAATAAATATCAATGAAATAAAAAATATTGAAAATCTGTTCTGGACTTCCGACAAGATAGAAGGATTCTTAAAAAATGATGATAACTATTTATATAAGTTGAAGATAGCTGTTCTGACAGATGAATTGTATCATATGGGAAAAATAATTGAACTGCATCTTAATACCAAAATGCGGGATGATCCGGAAACAAGAAATCTGAGAGTAAATGAATTAATGAATGAAATAAAAGATTGGAATGAAAACAATTTTTATTTTAACAAATCAGGCAGCAGGCAGGTGGAGGAATATTATCAGGAAGCTGCCAAAACTTTGAAAAATATCTATTACAATGCTGTTTTTCACAATGAGCATGCTGATATGCTTATAAGAAACAATGAAGATATGTGCCGAAATTTTCATGCTGAAGTATGTGAACCGGCTAAAGACAACATACATTCATTGTTAAACATTTCAAAGAAAATGATAGAAAATCTTGAATCTCCAAAGCAGATATTGCTATGCAAAAAAGAAGACGGTATAAAGTTATATATGAAAAGAACTGATTGATTTCACAGATTGAATTTTTGTGCAGAACCCACATTTGCCTATGAAATTATGCGGATTCCAATAAAAAAATCCCGTGTCATCTCCGGATTATACGTCCGGGATGCACACGGGATTTTTCAATTGTTTACAAGAAACAGGGAAATACAGCCCTTTTCTTATTTGTCTTTCACTTCCGTAAAATCCGCATCCACCACATCATCATCCTTTGGCGATTTGCCGCCCGCGTTTGACGAACCCGCGCCTGATGCATCCGGCCCCGCGCCCGGATTTGCACCTGCGCCATGCTGCTGGGAAGCCTGCTGATACATGGCCTCCGCGAGTTTGTGGGAAGCCTGCATAAGTTCATCGCTTACGCGTTTGATGTCCTCGGTATTGTCGCTTTTCATGATCTCTTTGAGCGCGCTGATTTTGCTTTCCACATTGCCCTTGGTGGAGGCATCCACTTTTGCACCCAGATCTTTGAGGGATTTTTCGGTCTGGTAGATCAGGGTATCTGCATGATTGCGGGCTTCCACCAGTTCTTTTCTCTTTTTGTCCTCATCCGCGTGCATTTCAGCCTCTTTTACCAGCCGGTCAATCTCATCTTTGCTCAGACCGCTGGAGGCTGTGATTTTGATGGCCTGTTCCTTGCCGGTTCCCAGATCTTTGGCAGAAACATTCACAATGCCGTTCGCGTCAATGTCAAATGTCACCTCAATCTGGGGCACGCCTCTGGGCGCAGGCGGTATGTCTGCCAGATCAAAACGTCCCAGCGTTTTGTTGTAGGCTGCCATTTCCCGCTCGCCCTGCAGCACATGGATGGAAACCGCAGGCTGATTGTCCGCAGCAGTGGAAAAAACCTGGCTTTTCTTTGTGGGAATGGTGGTGTTCTTTTCAATTAGCCGGGTCATGACACCGCCCAGGGTTTCAATGCCCAGGGAAAGGGGTGTGACATCCAGCAGCAGCACATCTTTGACATCGCCTTTGAGTACACCGCCCTGAATGGCCGCGCCCACTGCCACCACTTCATCCGGGTTCACGCCTCTGTTCGGTTCTTTGCCGAAAATCTTTTTGACCCTTTCCTGCACCGCAGGCATACGGGTCATGCCGCCCACAAGGATCACTTCATCAATCTGGCTGGCACTCAGTCCCGCATCTTTCATCGCGATCTGGCAGGGCATTTCCAGTTTGTCCAGCAGATCCGCAACCAAAGATTCGAGTTTGGCACGGGTGATTTTGACATTCATGTGTTTGGGGCCGCTTGCATCTGCTGTGATAAAGGGCAGATTCACATCTGTCTCCCGTGACGAGGACAGTTCCATCTTGGCTTTTTCCGCTGCCTCTTTCAGACGCTGCAGGGCCATTTTGTCATTTCTCAGATCAATGCCCTGATCCTTTTTGAATTCATCGGCCAGATAATCAATGACGCGCAGATCAAAATCCTCACCGCCCAGATGAGTGTCGCCGTTGGTGGATTTCACCTCAAACACACCGTCCCCGATTTCCAGAACAGAGATGTCAAAGGTTCCGCCGCCAAGGTCAAACACAGCGATTTTTTCCTCTTTTTTCTTGTCCAGTCCATAGGCCAGGGATGCGGCTGTGGGTTCATTGATGATGCGCAGCACATTGAGGCCCGCGATTTTTCCCGCGTCTTTGGTGGCCTGACGCTGACTGTCATTGAAATAGGCCGGAACGGTGATAACCGCGTCTGTGACCGGTTCTCCCAGATAATCTTCCGCGTATTTCTTGATATAGGCCAGAATAAAGGAGGATATTTCCGCAGGACTGTACTGTTTTCCCCGCAGATTGACCCGGACATCCCCGTTGCCGGCCCTGTCAATTTTATAGGGCAGAATTTTGATGTCGCCCTGCACCTCTTTGGACTCAAATTTGCGGCCAATGAGGCGTTTCACACCGAATACTGTGTTTTCCGGGTTGGTGATGGCCTGACGTTTGGCAATCTGCCCCACCAGACGTTCTCCGCTCTCAGATATGGCTACAATAGAAGGGGTGGTGCGCCCCCCGTCCGGATTGGTGATGACTTTTGATTCTCCCGCTTCCATAACTGCCACGCAGGAGTTTGTTGTTCCCAAATCAATTCCGACAATTTTACCCATTTTTCATCTCCTCCTTAAGAGAATATATTCAGATTACAGAATCACTCTGTATCACCCCAGGGCTGTTAAGTTCTTTAAAAATCCCCTCTTGAGAGGGGCAGGGGTGTGTCCAGAACTGCACAGTCCAGCAACACACCCCCTGCCCCCTCTCAAGAGGGGAATGAGAACTTAACAGCCCTGCTCTGTATCGCCCTGACTGCTTTGATTCTGTGCATCAGCAGTTTCATTATCAGATTCCTCCGGGATTTCCCGGTTTTCTTTCACATCGCTGTCAGCGGCAACTTCTTTTGCTTTTGCCCTGGATACCAGCACCATTGCAGGCCGGATCAGTCTGTCATGCAGAAGATAGCCTTTCTGGAATTCCTTTACCACGATATTGTCGCCCAGATCTTCTCTTTCCTCCTGACCAATGGCCTCATGAAAAGAAGGATTAAAGGGCTGTCCCAGGGATTCAACAGCTTTCACGCTGAATTTTTCAAATACCCGCAAAATATCCCTGTGGATCAGTCCCACGCCTTCCCGTATGGATTTGTCTGCCTCAGAATTTCCCTCGGCAGACTGCACAGCTCTTTCCAGATTGTCTATGACCGGAAGCAGTTCCCGGATCAGGGATTCATTGGCAAATTTCCGGAAATCCTGCATTTCACGCGCATTCCGCTTTTTGTAATTGTCAAACTCGGCATAGAAACGCATAAAACGGTCCTTCTCTGCACTGAGTTCTTCCCGGACAGCCTCCAGTTCTTTCTCCTTTTGAACCAGCGGATCTTCGGGGCTGTCTTCTCCGCTTTTTCCTTTGGCTTCCGCACTGCCGGAAGCATTTTCCTCTGCCGATTCCAAAACATCTGTCATTCCGGCATTCTGTTCTTCTGTGATGTTCTCAGTCATGGGCCAGTATACTCTCCCGCTGCGTTTGAATAGAAATTGGTGTAATCGGATAAATATATATATAAATGGAATCAAAATATGCCATACATTCTGAAACGCATTAATAAAATTCTGAAAAACCCTGCCAGTCAATACGGTATGAAAAATAAGATGATATGAAACGATGTCAAGGGGTGTGTGCGGAAGTTTGGCAGGACAAAAATGGAATATGGGGAAAAAGAGATGGTCAGAAAATTCTGAAAAAACGCCAAAACAGAGTGAAACGGAATTTCTCCCCGACCGGATAAGGAAATCCCGCTTTGTTTCCTCGCTCCTGAATTTTTCGATCCTTCGCGGGTGTCAGAATCCGATGATCCCGACCACAGTGCCGGTCATGCAGGTGGCAAGGGTTCCGGCTATAATGGAGCGGAATCCGAGGGACACGATTTCATCCCGTTTTTCCGGGGCCATAGTTCCCATGCCCCCGATCATGATGCCCAGACTGCCGGGATTAGCAAATCCGCACATGGCATAGGTAATAATAATGCGGGATTGGGGACTCAGCGCGTCTTTGGGCAGACGGCTCAGGTCAAGATAGGCCACAAATTCATTGATCACGGTTTTGGTTCCCATGAGAGATCCGGCAGTCAGACATTCTGACCAGGGAATTCCCATAAGCCAGACAATGGGAGCCATGAGTATCCCCATTATCCTTTGCAGGGTGATGGGAGAACCTCCCATATCCGGGAAAATTCCCAGAAGAAGATTGATCAGATGCACCAAAGCCACCAGCACCACAAGCATGGCTATGACATTGATCAGGAGCTGAACACCCTGCACAGTGCCTTTGGTCACAGCATCCATTCCGCTCAAAGCCGGTTCCGGATAGGTCAGTTCTCCGGCTGTCACTTCACCGGTTTCCGGAACCATAATCTTGGCAACTGTGACTGCCGCAGGCACACTGATAAGGGATGCCGTAAGAATATGTCCCATAATATTGGGAACCGCCTCGCTGAGAATACTGGCGTACAGCACCATAACTGTGCCTGCAATGGTTGCCATGCCGCAGGTCATAAGACTGAAGATTTCACTCCGGGTCATATCTTT
This sequence comes from uncultured Desulfobacterales bacterium, assembly GCA_964534335.1. GTDB lineage: Bacteria > Desulfobacterota > Desulfobacteria > Desulfobacterales > Desulfococcaceae > JAABRU01. The sequence goes on along the minus strand of CAZHPS010000263.1, from coordinate 1,800 downwards.
TAGATAAGGACGGATAAATAAAGGGGATTCCACCATTCCCACAAAAACATTGGCAGAAACACCCAAAGCCTCAGCCCCGCCCTGCCCCAGACTTCTCTGCATGATCCATGAAAAGCCTTTGACCACAAGAGGGAGAATTTTCCAGTAAAACAGCAAAGAGGACAGCGCGCTCATGACCAGAATCAGGGGCAGTCCCCGGAACGCGAGAATATAGGCTGCTCCCGGAAATTTTTCATCAAAAGGCAGCGTGCCTCCGCCCAGGTATCCGAAAACCATTGATGTCCCGGCCTGTGTGGACTGCTCCAGAAAAAGAACCAACTGATTGAGCATGAGAAAAAATTCCCTGAAAACAGGGAGTTTTAAAAGCAAAAACCCGATGAGCAACTGCAGAAGCAGACCAATGCCCGCTGTTTTCAGACTGACCTGTTTCCGGTTTTCGCTTATAAGCCATGCAAGAAAGGCAAACATCAGAAAACCTGCGGAACTCTGAATGAACATAATGATTTCCTTAATTTTTAACCCCTAAACTGCCGGATCAGGGAAATCCGGTATGGCAGACTGTCTGTCTTTCTTCGGGGCGTTGCGGGAAAGTATCAGCGATGCAGGGAATGCGTCTTACTTACCGCAGGCAGGCTATCTGCTGCACGGATCGCCCGGAAAGTTATGCTGCCGTTCTTCCCCAAAACGTCACCTGGCCTCATGAATAATGAGGCGGAGAGACTCCGCACACTGAACCCGGATTCAGGCAGCATTCAAATCCTTCTGATGCAGCACCTCACGGAACGATTCCAAATCCTGACACTTCAGGGACTGCATCAGAAGGGATTTCAGAATATCAATGTCATTAATCTGTTTTACAGTTTTGGAAATGTCTCTGGGTGTCTTTCCGAAACGTTCCCGGATCAGCTCTGTCAGTATCTTCTGTCTTTCCTCAAGTATTCCTTCAAGTCTTCCCTCTTTCCTTCCGATACGTTCCCAACTGGTTATATAAGGCATTTTCTTTTCCTCCTCTGCTTTTGCCAGTTCCTCTGACAACTGTTTTTCCAAATCTTCCGGGAGAACCATGAGCCAGTCAATGAAACGGCACAGTTCAAGAATATCTTCCCGTTTGTATCCGCGACGGTACAGCATCCGGATCAGATAAAATTTCCATCTTTTCCGTTCCTCCTCTTTTCCTCTGCCGAATTCCTGCGCCTTCAGATGCGCCATGACCACAATGGCAAAGGGATTGGTGCTTTTTTCCAGATTATTCCACTTTTTCCGCCAGTCCGCAAGTTTTATCACCGGAAATTCAAATCTGAGTCTGCATCCACAGTATTCTGAAACATATTCAGATGGTTTGAAATCCGCTGCAGTGTCTGTCAGAACCGCAAGACTGACAACCGGCAGCCGATATCGATCAAACAGCCTGTAATAATAAATAAACATCCGCTCTCCGAACACGGCATCTTCATAGCCCTGAATCTCGATGTGAATCAGAATCAGGGTCTTTTTTCCGTTTCTGAGGTGAACTCGCACCAGTTTGTCAACACGCCGTGTTCCTGCTTTGGCATCCCTGACAATCTTCTCAAGTTCCTTGTCCAGAAAAGTGTAACCCTTTTTCCAGTCAATGTCATCATGAATCTCAGGAAAAAACAGTTCCATAAACGGACGGAAATATTTTTCCAGAGCCTCTTTCCACGGGCTGTCCTGTTTCATGGAGATTATCCTCCCTGTTCCGGTTCTGTATGGAATCCTCTGCTTTTCATAAGTAGGGTTCCATAAATTTTTGTGTATAAAGTTTTCAGGATGTCCGGATCG
>CAZHPS010000262.1:0-9923 GCA_964534335.1 uncultured Desulfobacterales bacterium | reverse complement strand
CCGCCTGTGCCGAACATGTCAACGGCCTTTCCGCAGTGGGGACAGTGAAAACCGCTCATGTTTTCAATCAGACCAAAAATATCCATCTTCACGGTTTTGCAGAAATTGATGGATTTTCTGACATCTGCAAGGGAAACCTCCTGGGGTGTAGTCACGATGATCGCACTGGCATCTGTAATAACCTGTGCCACGCTCAGGGGTTCATCACCGGTTCCGGGCGGGGAATCAATGAGCAGAAAATCCAGTTTTCCCCATTCCACATCTGCAATAAACTGACGGATGACCGAATGCTTTACCGGCCCCCGCCAGATAATGGCATCATCCTTGCTCGCGCTGAGGGATTCAATGGAAACGGCAGAAAGATTTTGTGAATAATTCAGGGGAGTCAGTTTCCTCTCAGCGTTCACCCCCATCATCTCATTGCTGATACCCAGCATCCGGGGAACATCCGGGCCGTGAATATCCACATCCATGATTCCTGTCTTAAACCCTTTTTTGGCAAGGGCCATACCCAGATTCACAGTCACACTGCTTTTTCCCACTCCGCCTTTTCCGCTCATCACAATGAATTTATGACGGATTTTTTCCAAAGAACCTTTCAGTGCCTGATCCTGCTCATCATGTTCCTTTTTGTGCTTTGCTGCACTGCAGCTTCCCCCGCTTATCATTTCCATAATACCCATTCTCCTGACTGCATACTTTCTTGATCACAGCAGACCCGGCAGTGTGAAACGCCTGCTTACAGGCAGACTTCACAAAATTACCGGACTGCGGCATGTCTCTCTGATACACCTGCCGGCTATTCGGCAATTCTTTGAAAATATTCGTGTTTGCATTCTGGGCAGTGTTCCGGCCTGCCTGTGCCTTTGGGTTCTTCCCATTTGTGTCTGCATTTTTCGCACATGAAAATCCGGGTATCCCCTTCCAGCATGATGTAATTCCCGCCTTCAACATTGATGGCCTTGCCATTGATAAGCGCGTCCGCTATCACCTTCCGCGCCTTCTGGATGATCCGTCCGAAAGTGGCCCTGGAAACGCCCATGCATCTGCCTGCATCCTCATAGGACATGCCCAGAAGGTCAGAAAGCCGGATGGATTCCCGTTCATCCACTGTCAGACAGACTTCCGTGAGACTGGTCATGGGAATTCCTCTGGGTTTGAAATAACTGATTTCCGGATTAAATGCCACAATGCGGTTTTTTTTTGGTCTTACCATACAGACTCCTTGTAAAAAATTAAATTGATTATGAACTGCACACCGGAAAAAGTCCGGCGGACTCAATCCTGTGTCTGAGCGGACGGAGATGTCCTGAAACTGTGCAGCTTATGAAAGAGTAAAGTAAAAAAGAGTTTATGCAAGTTATGAGTAAATGTCAATAACTATTTCTCATAAATATACCTGCTGTTGTGAGATAATGCAAGTAATATGTAATTTTTTCCGCTTTTTTGGAATCCCTGGGAGCGGCAGTTTCTCCTCCGGGAATCCCTGCCTGTTTTTTATACCTTGAAGAAAAAACAGAATTCTGATACTGTCTTTCTGAAAAGAATGTAATACCGCAGATTGAATCAGTCTGCATACCCGGCATGAAAGGAAAAAGAAATGAATATCGGTGCAAACTGGCTTTTGGAAAGAATGATGTATCTGCTTCCCCTGCTTCTGTCCCTTTCCGTGCATGAATGGGCACATGCATGGGCAGCATCGCGGCTGGGAGATGATACAGCCAAACATATGGGACGGCTGACGCTCAATCCCATAGCACACATTGATCCCATCGGAACTGTTCTTCTGCCCCTTATGGGCGTGCCATTTGGATGGGCCAAACCTGTTCCTATAAATCCCATGCGATTCCGCAGGGATGTAGATATGGGCAAGGGCGTAATGCTCACAGCAATTGCAGGGCCGGTTTCCAACCTGTGCATTGCCTTTGTCTGCGGCCTGCTGATATTTGCTTTTTCAGGGCTTCTGTCCATACAAAAGTATCAGGCATACGGTCTTTACATGCTGCTGGAAATCATGGTGATGATGAATGTGATTCTGGCCGTGTTCAATGCCATTCCGATTCCGCCTTTGGACGGCAGCCGGGTCATGGATTATTTTGTGCCGGATCGTTACAGGGACAACTGGGAGCAGTTCTGCCGTATGGGGCCGCTGGCTTTGATGGCAATCATTTTTCTGCCACATATAATGGGTTTCAGCATTATGGCCTGGCCTTTGCGCATTACTGATCATATTCTGCGGATGCTGTATGTGAACGGATAAATTAAATATTCCCCTCTTGAGAGGGGAATATTACCAATCCCTTACCCAAACTGCAGGGATTTCATGTAAGAAAGGATAGATAATTCAGCTTCCTGAAATCCCTGATTATACGAAATCCCTGTAGTTATTAAGCACCGCTGTATGCGGTTTTATTGTAATGGGAGGCAAAACCAGCAATGGCAAATGAAAAACATCTCCAACTACAGGGATTTCGTGTAAGAAAGTATAATTCAGCTTCCTGAAATCCCTGCTTATACGAAATCCCTGCAGTTATTAAGCACCGCTGTATGCGGTTTTATTGTAATGAAAGGCAACATCAGCAATGGCAAATGAAGAACATCTCCAACTACAGGGATTTCATGTAAGAAAGGATAATTCAGCTTCCTGAAATCCCTGCTTATACGAAATCCCTTTAGTTATTAGCACCGCTGTATGCGGTTTTATTGTGATGAAAGGCAGAACCCGCTAATGGCAAATGAAAAACATCTTGAAATACTGAAACAGGGCATTGAGGCTTGGAATAAATGGCGCAGAAAATATTATTATGAAAAACCAGACCTCAGAGAAGCAGACCTCAGAGAAGCAGACCTCAGCGGAGCAAATCTCAGCAGAGCAAATCTTAGCGATGCAAATCTTAACGAAGCAGAACTCAGAGAAGCCAACCTCCGAGAGAGCAATATAACAGGAGCTATTTTTTTTCTTACCTTTCGTGATTTTTGGAAAATTGACGGCATAAAATGCGATTATGTTTATTGGGATTCTGAACGCAGGGAACGCACGCCAAAAGATCGTGATTTTAGACCCGGAGAGTTTGAAAAAATCTATACTCTGCGGTAAACCAGAGGAAGGCTGTCTGCCCAAAAAACACCACTGCCAAATATTGTGCTTGCAAACATCCAATCTTCCTGTTAATCCATTAATCATGACCATCCGTGTTCAGACAAACACCAACTGTCCAAGCCATTTTACCGGAGGCTCTGTCATGAAACTGAATATCAGCAGAAAAATAAATTTTCTGATCATCGGGGGGATCCTCATATCTTCAGGACTGTCCCTTTTCATATCAGCATATTCCATAAAAAAAAATGGAGAAAAAGAAATCCGGGCATATCAGAACGCACTGATGGAGCACAGAAAGCAGTCTTTGAAAAACCTTGTCAGCAATGTCTATATTTTTCTGGAAAAAACCTATGCGGATGCCACTGATCCGCATAAAATTGCCGTCATTTATGAAAAAAAACTCAAAGACCTTGTCAATGCTGCTTACTGTGCAGTGAACTCCCTGTATCTGGCAGATAATCTTTCCGAAGCCGAAAAAAAAAAGAGGGCTCTGGCTGTGATCCGGGAACTGCGCTACGGAAATGAGGATTATTTCTGGATCAATGATACAGTTCCGGTCATGATTATGCATCCATTCCAGCCGGAAATGGAGGGAAAGGATATTGCAGATTTTCAGGATCCCGCAGGCAAAAAACTGTTTGCTGAAATGATACAGGTCTGCCAGTCTCATGGGGAAGGGGCGGTAAATTATATGTGGCCGAAACCGGGAATGGATAAACCTGTTGCCAAACTTTCCTATGTGAAACTGTTCAAACCCTGGAACTGGATCATCGGAACCGGTGTCTATATGGAAACGGCTGAGGATGATCTGAAAAAAAATGCCATATCAACTGTCAATTCAATGAGATATGGCAATGAAGGCACAGACTATTTTTACATCTTCAGCATGGAGACGAAAAAAATGGTGCAGCATCCCAGAGCTGATCTGATTGGAAGCGATATTGCTGATCCGGTTTACAAAGATACGGGCGGCAAGGATATTCTTCTGGAACAGGTTGACATAACAGAAAAACACGGAGAAGGCTTTTCTTCCTATCACTGGTTCAAACCCGGACATACAAAGGCATTTCCCAAACTGACTTTTGTAAAATATTTCAAACCCTGGAACTGGGTGGTGGCTACAGGCGTTTATATGGATGATATTGAACATGCTGTTTCTGTCAGAGAAAAAGAAATCAGGGATATGTTTTTCAGACAGATGGCCGCGCTGGGTCTGGGCATAGTCTGCGTAACCGGGGCAGTGCTGCTCACAGCCTTTTTTTTCAACCGGAAAAATATTCTGATTCCGCTTAACCGTGTCTGCAAAAGTATGTCACAGGGGTGGCAGGAACTGGAAACCGTCTCGGTCAGAATTTTGTCAGCCGGAAAGGAACTGTCAGACCGGGCTTCGGATCAGGTTCAGGCAGGCCGGGAAATGGTATTTTCTCTGGAAAATATCTCTGCCATGAATGCAGGCAATGCGGATAAGGCCAGTAAGTCAATCGCTTTCGGAAATGAAACAGAAAAATCCCTGCATACGGCCTCGGAAACCATGAAAGACGCGGTTGCGGCTATGGAACGTGTGAAAAAAAAGGGTGAGGAAACCGGAGAAATTATCCGTATAATTGATGAAATCGCATTTCAGACCAATCTGCTGGCCCTGAATGCGGCCATAGAGGCAGCCCGCGCGGGCAGGGCCGGAAGCGGTTTTGCGGTTGTGTCTGAAGAGGTGAGAAATCTTGCTTTGCGGACAGCCCAGGAGGCCAGAAATACGCAGATGATGATTCAGGATACAGTATCGGAAATAGCGCATGGAACCATGCTTGTGGAAAAGGCGGACAAAGTTTTTCACACTGCCCTGGAACAGAACCGGACGGTTTCCGGGCTGATCAGGGAAATTGCATCGGCTTTCAGGGATCAGACACAGGAAATCACCCGTGCGCGTGAGGCAGCGGATAAAACAGAAAATGCCGCACAGCAGAATGCGGCCAGCGTGAATGAATACACCGCCGCTTCGGCTTCACTGACAGATCAGGCCGGACAGATGAAAGAATCTTTGCGTGAACTGACCATGCTCATCCGGGGCCGGGCATAAGTAAGGTTCCATAAATTTTCTGGTATAAAATTTTCAGAAAAACCGGATTTTTTGGAAAAATCCAGTTTTTTGAATACATGAAAATTTTTGTTTCCCTACTTACTCAGCACCGGCATAATCTGAGCTTTCTGTCACTGTCCAAATTGGAAAAGGAGACTGGGTAAGTTGAATTTGTCTGCATGTATTGAACATCATAAATTTCATTTTCACATAAAGACTGACAGAGGGGAATACAGCCATTCCAGTGACACAAGAACAAGCAGTCCGGCAAACATGCACCCGGCCCATATCCGATCTGAGCGGGAAATGGAAAACTCCTGCAGACAGTAGAATTTCCCCTTAAAACCCCGGCACCGCATGGCCTGATACACTCTTTCTGCCCGCGCTGAAGCCCGGACAAAGAGCATACCGGTTAAATAAGCATAGGTTTTGTAGGTATGAAGATCTGTTTTTGGCCGGAAATTCCGTATTTTCGCTGCCCGGAGCAGACGCTGGTATTCCTGCTCTATAACAAAAATATAACGGTAGGTCAGCAGCAGCAGATGCACCAGTTTTTCCGGAATCCGAAAAGAATTCAGGGCATATCCCAGTGTGGTAAAATTCATGGTTGCAACCAGGGAAATGAAAATCAGCAGGATGGCATTGGATTTGAGACTGATTCGGGCAGCAAGGAGTATGCCTTCACGGGTCATTGTCAGTTTCCATACCCGGTATGCTGCTTCTCCCTCAAAAGTAAGGGGCAGAATAATCCATAAGAAAATCAGAAATCCCCACATGAACGCCAGCCGTATGAAAACCTGCCCCAGGTTCAGGCGGGCCATAAAAAGCAGGATCAGGGAAAAGATCAGTCCCGCCCACAGGGCAGGAAATTTTTCTGAAACCGCTATCACAAAAGAAAGCAGGGTGGCAAAAGCCACCCTGAATCTGGGGTCGATCCGGTGAACAGGAGAATTTCCTGCTGCAAATGGTTCTTCCATCATGTCTCAGGCTATCAGCCTTTCTCTTTCCGGGATTTGAAATACAGGGCCAGTCCCATGAGACCGAAAATATAGCCGATGCCGCCGACAATCTCATTGACAGTTGGCCCTTTCTGCTGCGAATCTGCCAGCATTCGGATAAGGGGTTTGAGTTTTTCATCCAATGATTTTTCCAGGGATTTTTCGATCATCGCCTGCAGTTCAGCCTTATCCGGAATATCCGCCTTTGCGCTCTGTGTTCCGGGACTTTGGGAGTTCACAGCCAGCGCAGAAGGTTCAGCAGTATTTGCAGGTTCCGGTTTGGGGCTTTCAGACACCATTGCCGGAGAAGTCGGTTTTTCTGCAACTTCTGAACCGGGGGCAGACGCCTGATCTGTGTTTCCGGCATCTGCTGCGGAGGTTCCCACTTCCTCAGCCGTAAGCGTCCATTCCCCCTTATGTCCCATACCGGCAATAAGTTCGATTTTCAGTCCTGTTTTTTTGGGAACCGGAAAGGAGAAATCACCATTCTGATCGGTCTTTGCGGTCAGCAGCCGGTTTCCCTCCAAATCAGAGACAATAACTTCTGCTCCCTGTGCTTTTCTGCCGCCGCTGAATTTGCTCTCCCCGTAAACTGTATTTCCTTCCACCCAGGCAAAAACTGTGACCTTGTGGGCAAGAGCTGTGTTGCTCAACAGTAAAGATAAAAGTATAAAAACAATTGTTTTAAAAAATATATCTTTCATCATAATTTTCAGCCTTCTGCAACCTGCGGAGCCTTTTCCGGTATGATAATGGTTTCACATTCCGGGCATGGCAGAAGTTCAGGCCGGACTTTTTTGAGAAAACTCACACAGAACGCGGCAACAAATCCCTCAATAATCATTACCGGAATATGGGCTATGACCACAGCCGAGGCCACCCCGAAAAAATTTTCTTCCGTAAACATCAGGGCAAGTCCCACAATGATGCCGCTGAAAAAAACCGAAAGGAAACCGCATGCAAAGGAGGCGCAGAAGGAAACAGTGCCATTCCGGTTAATCAGAAATCCAAACAGAAAATAGCAGATTACAGCAGGTGCAGCCATTATAACCGTATTAACCCCCAGAGTTGTAATCCCGCCGAACTGGAACAGCATTCCCTGCAGCAGCAAAGCGATCAGAATGACCGGAAATGCTGCCCATCCCAGAAGAAGCCCCACAATTCCGTTGAGAATCAGATGTGCGCTGGAAGGCCCAATAGGCACATGAATGAGGGAAGCCACAAAAAAAGCCGCAGACAGAATCGCTGCCTGGGGAATTTTATGATCTTCCAGTTTTTTCAGACCAATGGCAGTTCCTGCCGCAGCCAGAGCCACACCGGAAATCAGCACCGGTGCAGAGAGAATACCTTCAGATATGTGCATAAAAACCTCTTTTTTCAGTTATCAGTTAGCAGTTATCAGTTGTCAATTGTCAATTGTCAATTGTCAGTTATCAGGATTAGGGTTAGGGCAGAGCGATAACGGACTGTGTACCAAGCCCTAATCCCTATCCCCTTATTTCATCTTCCAGTCTTCAAATTTCACCCAGATCACCGCACCGAGTTCCACGCCCTTGTCTGTTCCTTCGTGCTGAATTTTGAAATCCGCTTCATTGAGAGCGGCAAATCCCCACCATCCGGATTTGGGAGCCGCATATGTGAAAACCCCGTTTCCGTCTGCTTTGATGGTCTGTGTCACCATATAATCTGTGGGGGCCTGATATTTGCCTTCCATATTATAATATTCGATCTCCACTTCCGCGTAGGGAACAGCTTTGCCATCCAGTTTGACAATTCCCTGAAACACATTCCCCGCGTAAAGCCCGAATGGTTTGGAAAGAGGAACTATTTCAGTTTTCAGGCCGATTTCCGCATCCCATCCCTCATCATCCCCAAACGCTGCAACCACAGTTTTGGTATAGTGAATGATAAAAACATCTTCCGCAGGTTCCCAATAAGGCTGAGGTTCCATATAAAACATATAAATCCCCGGCTTTTTGATGGGATAAGCTGTTTCCCATGCCGTATGCTCCATGACTTTGCTTTCTTTCAGACCTGCAAGAAGGTCTTCTTTGCTGCCATTGGCAAGCACACCGAACACTTTGGGTTTGACCAGATCCATGCCGATCATTTCAAAGGGGTGGGAAAAAGAAGCCGTGATTTTCACGTTTCTGTCATCAGACTGCATGACCATAGAATCCGAGGGAATGACCATGCCGTAATGGGCCATCGCTGGGACAGCACACAGAAAATAAACCAGAATGGAAGCCAACACTTTCATTTTTTTCATCTTTTCTGATCCTCCAAAAACAAAAAAACCACGAGTATGAGCACCTTCCTGATGCTGATAACCTTCGTGGTCTGATTATTTTATATATGAATTTGTGAATAAGGAAATGTTTTTGTCTGCGGGCTTCCTGCCAGCGTTTTTATAAAATCTTCTTTATAACAAAAAAAAATGTGAGTCAATGAAAAATCTCAGGATTTTTATAAAAACAAATTCGGATCAGTATAACCGGTTTTATTTTAAGGGCCTGAATGCCATGATATACGCTGAAAACACAATATTTTCTGCCCCGCTGCCGATATTCCAGCTTTTGATAATTTCCCGGCTTTGGGTTTTGGGAATAATGGAAACATCCTGAAATCCCAGTGTTTCAAGCATCTGTTTCACCTCACCGGGTGAAATTGCCCCGGAAACTCAGCCGGTATAGGCAGCAGGGCTGTTTTTCAGTTCTTCGGGAATCGGGCCGGATCGGAGCACATCTGAAATGCTGATTCTGCCCCCGGGTTTGAGAACCCTGAAAATTTCCCTGAATACCGATGATTTGGATGGTGAAAGATTGATGACGCAGTTGGAAATAACCACATCCGCCCAGTTGTCAGCAACCGGAAGATGTTCAATTTCCGCGTGACGGAATTCCACATTGCGGATGCCCATTTTTTCTGCATTTTCTCTTGCTTTTTCAATCATCTCACAGGTCATGTCCACACCGATAACCATGCCCCTGTCTCCGGTCTGTTTTGCTGCCAGAAAGGCATCAAATCCCGCTCCGCTGCCCAAATCCACAACATTTTCGCCCTGCTTTATTTCTGCAACTGACAGGGGATTTCCGCACCCGAGTCCCAGATTGGCAGTACCCGCGCCCAGGGAAAGCTCTTGCGCAGAATAGTCAAGTTTTCTGCCGAAATCCGCAATGTTCACCAATACCGGAGAACCGCAGCAACTGTCTCCGCAACCGGTGCTGCTGGCGACTTTGCCGTATTTTTCCCTAACCATCACTCTGATTTTATCTTCGCATAATTCCATGAGGTTCTTCCTTTATCATTAACTGATACTGTGCACCGGAGAGCAGAGTGCTTTTTTATACTGACGGAAAAAATCCGTGGGCAGAGCCATTGCCTGCCCTTTTTCTGAAACTCTGCCACAGGCCGCAATCAGTATCAAAAATCCCTTTGGCAAAATTTTGACACAAAGCAGATCAGGTTTTCTGCCGGGGACGGTGCAGCCGTTTCCTGTCACCGCTGGTAATCATTGCATATGCGCTGTGATTGTGAATGGATTCAAAATTTTCCGCACTCACGGAAAACCAGGTGATATTGTCATCCCGGTTCAGGCGTTCTGCAATGTCCCGGACAATGTCTTCCACAAATTTCGGGTTTTTGTATCCCTTTTCCGTAACGCATTTTTCATCCACCCGTTTCAGCACGGAAAACACATCACAGGAAGCACAGGATTCCACCAGTTCAATCATATCCTCAATCCAGATGA
>CAZHPS010000261.1:0-9959 GCA_964534335.1 uncultured Desulfobacterales bacterium | reverse complement strand
GTTCCACATTTGCAGCCCGGAACACATCAGCCAGGTTGTCCACTGTGGATTTGATGCGGCAGTCCGTGTCATATCCGGCCACATGCTGAAAAAGTTTGCGTAAAAAAGGATTGCTTCTGGGAACAAGTTCAGCGGCCTTCTGACGGCTGAAATCATTCAGGTCAGTGTCATGCACACGCGCTGCAAACATGCCGTAAGCCAGCGTCTGCGCATAAATATCGGCAAATTCTTTTGGGCTGAGATCATGAAGCAGATTTTTTTTAAAGGTTTGATACTGATCCCGCAGGGATGTGTTTTCCTGTGTCTTCTCATCCGATGTTATAACCCGTTCCAGAATATTCTGCAGGAGCCGGGCTTTGGCTGCCATCATTTCCGCAAGTTTTGACGGCGATGTGATGGTCTGTCCAACAAAAGTGCAGAAATTTCTGATCAGGTTTGCAAACTGCGCAAAGTTTTTCTCAAGGGGTTTGACAGAGTTCCCGTCAATTTCCCCGATGCGGATCTGATGAACAGGTTTTCCATGTTCAAGAAACTGAAAATGAAGGTAATCTGTGAGAATGAGATTATCGAGAGCTCTGCGGTAACGGTCAAACTGATCTCTGAATGATTTGCTGTTCAGATCCGATCCAACATCTTTGGCCTCAATGTAACCCACTGGAATTTTTCCTTTGGTCAGGACAAAATCCGGGTTCCCGCATTCCGTCACTTTTTCAGGTTCATTGGTCACTTCAATGCCGGTGACCAGTTCCCGCAGAAGAAATTCCAAATCTGCCCGGTACGCGTGCTCACCGGAAATCCCGGACTGATACCGTATATTCACCTGTATGATGTAATCAGAAAGACTCATTTTTTTTCCTATGGATTTTATACCGATTCTCCATTGAAAGTATGCTTAAGATTCGGTTTCCCACAGAGGACACAGAGAGAAAAAAACCACAGAGAACACAGAGGAAACAACTCATCTTATTGTATAAATTCAATGGAGAATTGGTATTATATGATACCAAATCGCTTTCAAAACATGAGAATGTCAAATGCTGTTTTTTCGTGCTTTTCGTGTTTTTCGTGGTTAAAAAAAGAGGCATTCCCCGAACTTTGAAAGCGATTTGGTATGAAATCTGAAAAAAATCTGTCATAAAATTGATCTGTTATGTTCGAAAAACTGATGGCCTGCCTGAAGCAGTGCTGAAATTTTTTTCAGATATTATGTTATTTCAGATTGATTTCAGGAGATGGACAGAGGGAAAACTTGGTTGATAATACCATATAAACAGGCAACAAAAATTTTCGTGTATTCAGAAAACCGGATTTTTCCGAAAAATCCGATTTTTCTGAAAATTTTATGCCCGAAAATTTATGGAACCCTGCTTATCACTGAATTTTGTTTACCACCATCACACAAAAGGGATGACATTATCAGAAAGGCTCTGCACAGCAATTCCGGAATTTTTTGATAATGTCATCCCCTGTGATTTTTTCAAAAAATGTTTATTCCCCAGTGACACGGGCTGACCAGGCCGGGCTGGTCTGCTGTCCGGGCAGGGAGAGAAGACGCCGCTGATCTGTTCCCGCAGCGGTCATGACATAGAGTTTGGCTCCGCCATCGCGTGTGGAACTGAAAACAATGAGACTGCCGTCAGGTGACCAGGACGGAGATTCGTTTCCGCGTGAATTATAGGTCAGCCGGATGGGGGTACGGCTTTTCAGATCCAGAATATGTATATTGATTTCCCCCCGCTCAATAGAGGAATACGCTATTTTGTCCCCTTTGGGAGACCAACTGGGCTGGGTATTGTATTTTCCCTCATAGGTCACACGCTCCTCCCGTCCGGACCCGATATGCTTGACATAAATCTGCGGGGAACCGGCTCTGTCTGACACAAAGGCCATCTGGCTTCCGTCCGGAGACCATGTGGGCGAGGTGTCAATTCCCCGTTTGTCTGTCAGTTTCCTGATCATGTTTCCGCCGGAGTCCAGCAGATAAATATCCTGATCTCCTGCAAAGGAAAGTGTGGCGGCCAGCATCATTTTTCCCGGAACCCATGCCGGTGTGGTGTTGATTCCTTTTTTGTTTACCACTGCACCGATCTGTCCGCCCAGACTGCGGATATACAGATCCGGTCTTCCTCTTTCATAGGAAGTATAGGCCAGCCAGTTGCCGTCCGAAGACCATGCAGGATTCAGGGTAATACTCCCGGAATGCGTGACAGCACGGGGATTGCTGCCGTCAAAATCGCAGATCCAGACTTCCTTGTTTCCGGTTCCATTGGAAATGAAGGCTATTCTGCTTTCAAAAATGCCCCAGTCTCCGGTAAGATAATGGATAATCTCACTGCAGAAGCGCAGGACTATTTTTTTCAGATCCCTTGTCCAGCCTTTGTATTTTTTGCCAATGAGCAACTGCCCCTTGACTGTGTCAAACAGGCGGAACTCCACTTCAATGAGTTCATCCTGAACAATCGCATAACTGGTAATCAGCATTTCCGAGCCAATGGTGGTCCAGTTGGGAAAATTGATGTCCGGAAGATCCACAGGCGGATTCGCGGGATCAATGAGAAAACTGCCCCGGTCAAGTATCTTGAAATAGCCGGTGAAATTCAGATTTTCCGAAAGCAGATCCGCAGTTGTCACTGAAACCTGCGAGGCCGGGGATGTTCTGGCCGGGGGAATGGCAATGGGAATCCTGCGCAGATAAGGATTCCGAATATCAAGATAATCGTACTGTGCCTGCGATATGCCGGTATCTGCAAAGAACATCAGCATCAGCAGTCCGATAATGGTGTAAAAGCGTTTCATAAACTCCTCTGCATTCATTTTTGCTGTTTGTCTCCTTCTGACAGTTAAAAAAAAATTTTACACCAAACCATCAGTTAAAAAAACTGAGGTATTTTTCAGGATAAACATTTTCTGAAAATTTATGATAATCATGCAGCCCGAATATTTCCGGGCTGCATATGGAAACTAATTAAGCCCTTCAGGTGTGAAACGCAATCCCACGGTATATTCGGATGCTCCCCTGGGCAGGGGTGGCAGAGGATTGGATTTCATCACAGCCCGGTATGCGGATTCATCCAGATAATTGTTTCCGGAACGCCTCTCAATGTCTATTTTTGCTATATGACCGTCGGGCAGAATCGTTATGATCAGAGTACTTTCCAGATCCCTGCGCCCCCCGGCCAGACTGGGGGAAAAAGCCCAGTTCTGCTGAATCTGGTAAATAACCTGATTTTGATAAATATCATTGATGAGACCGGATGTGCCACCCGGGCCGCCTCCGGGCCTGCCAGCGGAAGTCGAATTTCCGCCGCTTCCGGTTCCGGAACGTCCTCCTCCTTTCCGGGCCGCCTTTTTGCCCATAT
The DNA here is from genome assembly GCA_964534335.1 of uncultured Desulfobacterales bacterium. Taxonomy (GTDB): domain Bacteria; phylum Desulfobacterota; class Desulfobacteria; order Desulfobacterales; family Desulfococcaceae; genus JAABRU01. Next base: position 6,600 of record CAZHPS010000261.1, on the reverse strand, counting down.
CTGCTCTTAACCGCTCCACTGCCTCTTTAATGGAATCAGCCCGTGAGGCATCCTCATGCTGAGATTTTTTTGACGGAGGAGTCACTTCCTTTGCCAAATCTCTGCGTTTCTGTGTCTGGGGATTCTTTTTTTTCTTCACAATCTGCTCTTCCGGTATTTTCGGAGCATTGCTTTTATCCGGTTTGACTTCCGGCTTTTCCTTTTTCTCCGGAGCATCAGGGATGACCACAGTTGCTTTGGGTTCAATCACAGGCTCAATCGGCACAGGAGGAGGTTCCGCAGGTTCGGGTTCAGGTTCAGGCACAGGTTCAGGTTCGGAAACAGGCTCGGATTCGGGCGCAGATTTTTCCGGTTCCGGAGGTTTTTGCGCCTCAACTTCGGTATCATCCTCCATCACAGTGGCAGGTGCAGTCCCGGCTTCCGTATCAGCCGTATCCGCATTCTTTGGCTGCCCCTCGATGCCGGACAGTTCCGGAGGACCGGGAAGAGAAACCAGACTCACACTGATGGACTGGGGCATCTGATAATTCTGTCTGCCCAGCTCAGGCATAAGGATGAACGCGGCAAAAAAAAGCACATGTACAAGTGCGGAAGCCGTATAAGTAACGTAATATACACGGGAACTGATTTGGGGTTCCCTGAAAGAAGAAATATCTTCGTACATAACTTCCTGTCATCCGCTTTTTTTCAGGGATTCGGTTTCACTTTTCTGTTTTTCAGAATCCCCGGTTTTCAGGGGATCAGTCACCATCCCCAGTTTTTCCACTCCTGCATTTTTGATCTCTGCCATAACCTGTATGGCAAGGCCGTAGGAAACCTGCATGTCCCCCCGGAAATAGACCTGTTTTCCGGGCCGGTTTTCCAGAATTTTCAGCAGTTTTTCCCTCAGGGACTCCAAAGCAACAGGCACATCATTGATAAAGATCTGTTTGTCCTTATCCACCGTTACCATAAGCTGATCCTCTTCCGAGGGAAGTGCCTTTGCCACAGCATGGGGCAGTGCCACATCCACACCCTGGGTCATCATGGGCGCAGACACCATGAAAATGATCAGCAGAACCAGCATGACATCCACAAAGGGCGTCACATTGATGTCAGACATGAGCCGGTCACTGTTGGTTTCAATCGCCATTAACTCCTCCCTTTCTGCGGCAGAATGTCGCTTTCAATGATATTGAGAAAATCCGCTGCAAAACTCTGCAGATCAGAATCCAGAAGCTTGATTTTCTGCATAAAATAGTTAAAAGCAATGACAGCGGGAATGGCTACAGCCAGCCCTGCCGCTGTTGCGACCAATGCCTCGGAAATGCCCGGAGCCACAACAGCCAGACTGGCCGAACCCATCAGACCTATGCTCCGGAAGGACTCCATAATGCCCCAGACTGTGCCAAAAAGTCCGATAAAAGGCGTGGTGTTCCCCGCGGTGGCCAGAAAAGGGACCATCTGGGACATCTGGGTCACTTCGCTGTCAATGGCCCTGCGCAGGGATCGTTTCACATTGTCTGTGCCGGAAAAGCGTTCACCCATAGGCTGACCGCTTTCCAAAGCTTTGAGGGTATTTGCCTGCCCCAGTTTTTTGAGTTCCATATACCCGATACTGAACACCCGTGCCAGCGGGCTGCCATCCAGAACTTTGGCTTCCTTGTATGCAATGGAAAGATCCTTGCTTTCCCAGAACACTTCCATAAACAGATCAGACTGTTTGAAGGCCCTGTGCATATAATAAAACTTGATCAGGATAATCGCCCATGAAGTGACTGAAAAAAAAAGCAGCAGCAGCAGAACAAACTGCACCATCGGTCCTGCCCCGCTGATGATGTGTATCAAATCAATGCCGCCCGAATCCATACTCTCCGCTCCCAAAAAAATGATAAGGTTATTGTCAGTTTTCTCTCTGCCATCTGCAGAGGGACTTAAGCTATACGAAGAAAAGATCAAAGTCAAGTCAAACCTGTGCAAAAGCAAGAAAGATGTTTATTAATCCATAAGATTAGAGTATACGAAGTTTTTTGTCCTGTCAAGAAAGATGCTGGATAGATGCCGGATAAGCAGTTCTCCGTAAAAGACATCCTGATTTTCCGAAACTTTTGAGTTTTTTCGGAAAATCCCCAGGGAGATATACATGCACAATATAGCCAATCTTCTGTTTGAGGCAAAAATGCTTAAGGAAATTCCCCGCTCAGGATACCATTTTCTGGGCGCGGGAAAAGAATCTGTGGCTGAGCATTCCTTTATGATCACCTTTATCGCGTATGCCATGTCAGAAATGGAGCCTGAGGCTGACCGTCTGAAACTGGTCACCATGTGTCTGGTGCATGACCTGCCGGAAGCCCGTACCGGAGATCTGAATTATGTTCAGAAAAAATATGTGACTTCCCATGAGCGCAGGGCGGTGGAGGACAGCATGCGGGACATTCCCTTTGGCGCATCCATTGCGGAACTGATCCGGGAATTCAATGAGGCAAAGACGCTTGAAGCACGGCTGGCAAAGGATGCGGATCAGATAGCCTTTATTCTGGATTTGAAAGCCCTTTCCGATATAGGTCACCGTCCGCCCCGCAAATGGCTGCCCATTGTTCTGGCACGGGTGCAGACCGAAACCGGAAAACAGTTGTGTGAAAACATTATGCAGACTGCATGGGATAGCTGGTGGATGAAAAATTATGTTGACAAACCGGATAAACAGGATTATTGATTCAAATTTGTATTTAATGCTTTTTTTGAGCGGGCGTTCGGAAAATTTCCTACTGTTTTTTAGGAAAAAAACCTACTTCTTTGTCAGACAGGTTGATTTGGCTTTTTTTGACGAAAAGACAGATTCACTTTACCATCTGTCTGTCAGACATCTTCAGTTTACAGCCAAAGCAATTTCTGTAAAAGGAAAAAATGAATTTAATGCACTGTTTTATCTGCAACTCCAGGTCTAAAATTGCTGATGCCGGGTCAGCGAAGGCGGCCCCGGCATACTGGCTGAGAATATTCATATGAAAAATAAAGATTTGGCAAATCTCCATGAAGAATTGCTGCATTTCCTTCTTAACTACAGGAACGAGTCGAAATATGCAGATAAACCCAATTTCCTGTTTCGACCTGTAATTGATATAAAAGCATTAAAGGAAGGGCGTTGGTTTTATGATAACTTTCTTCTTCCCAAAAGGGTAAATATCTGTTTTACAGAAAGCGGTGAAGAAAGACAGATTATAAATAATTTAAACTTTGTCATCAATATAGAAGGAGGTTGGAATATTATTATTTCCAACTATTCTCAGGTACAAACTCCGACACAGTTTTGGGATCACCTCATTCAAAGTTTTTCCAATGTTGTACATAAACGAATTGTACATAGACAACGTAGAATTCTTAATCATACTGATTTTCAGTATAAAATGCTTTTTCCTATTGACAAAAATTATCGAACTGGTCTTCCGGAGGCTATTGATACTTTTTTTCAATTCTTTAAACAGGAACAAAATGATATTGAGGATGCAGATAAAAAAAATATCCCCATTTCACTTATCTCAGATGATATTTTTTATGAATCGTTGCGTGGGATAAATGAATACAGAAATCAGCAAAAGGTTAACCGTGTATTTCTCAATGGTTTTCAGGTAAAAAATTTTCAGGGCATCAAATATACACAGATTGATGACTTGCCACAAAGCCCATCGTGGATATTTCTGACTGGCGAAAACGGTTTTGGCAAAACCTGTTTACTAAAGGCTTTAGCTATAGGTCTGTACGGAGATGAAGAAGATATTATTGTTCCAAGAAGCAAAGAATCAGGAATCAGGGCGAGCTATACCTTTGTCACTCAGTCAGAAAGAACTATCGCATTAAATAACAATATTGAACACCCTTTATTTTTCCGACCATTGCAGGCATTGGCTGCTTACGGCCCTTCCCGTCTGGAAATTCAGGCACAGGACAGCCATATGCAGCAGGCAAGAAACAGTACTGCCACCTATAATCTGTTTCATACTGATGGGATATTGAAAAACATTGAGTCTGAACTGCTTATTTCCCATTATGATGCACCGGACAAATTTGATGAATTGTGCAAAATGTTAAAAGTACTCATTCCTTCTTTGGACAAAATAGAACTGGACAAAAAACGGAGAAAAATTTTATATTATGAAAAAGCCAAAACTGACGGGGAACATGCCGGTGTTTTCGATCCCATCGAGTATGAATATTTGGCATCAGGCGTAAGAAGCATAGTGGCTATGGCCGGAGATATTTATTTGAGATTATCAGATGCCCGGCAGAAAATGCGTATCCATCTGCTGAAAAAAGCAGGTATGGAAACAGATAACGATGATTATCCCATTTATAATCCAAAAGAATTATTCGGGCTTGTCATTATTGATGAACTGGATTTGCATCTTCACCCGAAATGGCAAAGAAAACTGCCTTCTCTGCTGTCAAAAGTATTTCCCAATGTTCAGTTTATTGCTTCAACGCACAGTCCGATACCATTGCTGGGTGCCCCACCTCATTCTGTTTTTCTGAAAGTTGACAGGACTATAGAGAAAGGCATTGAGGTAAAACGGTTGACAGAATTGGAAAAAAGCATCAGTAATCTTTTGCCTAATGCTATTTTGACTTCGCCGATTTTCGATTTGGAGGAGTTTTTTCCGGTTACGCATGACAGAAATGAAACAATAGAAACAGCAGATTATTACCGGACGATTTTGGAGAGAAATGCTCTTAAAGAAGAACTTCACCTGCTGTCACAGAATTTTAAATTTCCTGAAGAATTGTTAAAAAAGGAAGATAATGAGAAAGGTCAATAAAGATTTTAATGCCCCTCCCCCTGCTCTGCAACAGGGTTTTGAAGAGAAGAAAAACGATTTGCTGGCAAGGCAATCTGCTCATCACTTTGACCCGCTTATTTATAACAACGCTGCAAAACAGGAACTCAAAGATCTGTATCACAGAAAATGCGCTTATTGTGAGAGTTTTATGAGTGATGATGATTTTACAGCAGAGCATTATCGTCCAAAAAAGGGAGATTACAGTTATTATTGGCTGGGCTATGAATGGAGCAATTTATTGCCTGTTTGTCAAAAGTGTAACAACAGGAAAGGTGATAGATTTCCTGTTGAAGTTCCTTCACGGGTATCGCCCAATTCCTTTAAAAAGACCAGAGTGAGAAATCCCCGAATCCTTCTGAATGGAGAGTTGGATATTCAGGCAATGAAAGCCGAGCATCCGTATTTGCTTGATGAAAAGCCATATCTGCTTCATCCTGAAATTGATGAACCCAAAGAGTATCTGTCTGTCAGGATTACCGGAGAATTGGCATCTCAAATCGAAAAAGAGGTAAATGGATACCGTTATAAAAGGGTTGAAGAGACGATTAATTTAACGAATCTCAATCGACAAATTCTGATATGGAAAAGAAGAAAAATTATCCAAGATTTTGAAAATTTAATTATAAAAAAGACCAATAGGGCGTTGAAATTTTTAACAGACAGAATTTTCAAATTTTTAACAGAAAATGATAATCAGCGTTACATGGATTTGATCATAGAATTAGTTCTTTTTGATCTATTTGAAAACATTGAAGAGCAATTCAAAGAGGATCAGGAATATACTCTGACAGTCTGGTGGACATGGAAAAATATCAAAGAAATGCTTTTTAAGCCGATCTGCAATGATAATAAGGAAGTTGAAAAAATGTTAAATTATGCTTTGGATTTATACGAAAAATTAAAACATAAAAAAATATAACTGTCTGATTAACAATATAATTTTTTGCAAATGTCCTGATTTCAGGACTGCATATATATCACAACCCTTAACCCATTATTTTTCACAAAGGAGGAAAAATGAACTGGTTTACCAGGTCAGAAAGCGAATGGCTGGCCAAACAGCCGCAGGAAAGTCGCACATCAAAGGAAGATACCAACTGGATCTTCAGGACGTTTGGATCTTCCATCGGGAAAAAGCTGATGATGGCCCTTACAGGGCTGGGCTTTACCGGGTTTCTGGCCGGACATCTGGCGGGAAATCTGACCATTTACGGTGGAAAAGACGCTTTCAACAGTTATGCCGAGCATCTCCATTCTCTGGGGCCGCTTGTCACGCTGGCTGAAATCGGGCTGCTGACTTTTGCCATTATCCACATCGGCACCGGGCTGCTGCTTTTTTACCAGAACTGGAAAGCCCGTCCCGTGCGCTATGCGGTCGATAAACGCGCGGGCGGACGGACGCTGGGTTCCGGAACCATGCCTTACACAGGTCTGCTTATGCTGGGTTTCATTCTTGTCCATCTCTTCAATTTCCATTTTGTGGACAAAACAGACACCACCATTTTTCAGATTGTGTCCGAAGCATTTGAAAATCCGGCTTATGTGGCTCTTTATGTTGCTGCCATGATTGTGGTGGCAATTCACGTCAGCCACGGGTTCTGGAGCGCGTTTCAGACACTCGGCGCCAACCATCCCAAATACATGCCCGTCATTCAGGGGCTGGGGCTGGCCTTCAGCATTATTGTCGGCCTTGGTTTCGGTTTTATTCCCATCTATTTTTCCATTCTTGTGTAAGGAGGTTTTTTCATGAAACTGGATGCCAAAATACCGGCCGGTCCCATACAGG
>CAZHPS010000260.1:0-9962 GCA_964534335.1 uncultured Desulfobacterales bacterium | reverse complement strand
AATGAGGTTTGGAGTCCAAAAACCTCTTGACATTTAACACAGTCGCTACAAAACTTAACTTAATGCCATTGATGCTTTGCGCGGAAACGAGATAAACTTTCAGTTCAGCACTCCGGTCTGCTTATTCAGGCGGTCTGCCGTGTAGGCATCACCAGCATATGATACCCGTAATCCGTAAGAATATCCATTGTCTTGTCACAGGCATAAGAAATCAGTTCCGCTCTTCTGTCTTCATCTTCCGGTGAAGTGATCCTGATCCACAGATCACTGGGATCTTCAGGACTTTCCGATACTCCGATGAATCTGACCTCCGGAAACTTATCTTTGACATAAGTTACAACCTCATCAATCAGTTCTTCCTGTTTGAAATTTATCATTTGTCCATCTCCTTTCTGATGAATCCAATCATTTCAGCGGCTTTGCGAAGCTGATCCGAGGCATCCTTCCGGCTCACAGGTTCATGTTGATAATCCGCAGTGTTTCTGAGAAACTGCATTTCCATCAGATAGGATTTCAGTTTGCCCGGATACACCTTCTGCCGTTTGATCAGTTTTTCACTGAATTCGGCCTGCACCCATTTGTGTTCAAATTTCCCTTTGCTGATGCCTTTGTCACACAAAGCTGCAATCGCTGCCTGAAATGCGGCATAATAGGCACGGTTTGCGCAGGAATTGTAACATTCATGCTCAAAACTGATCTGCGCCATTTTCAGATTTTCTTTTGCTTTTTCAAGAAAAATTTTGTGCATTTGGATAATTTCCTTTGGCTCCGGTTCTTTTCTCGGCAAAGAATTTCCCGTTCCCGCATGAGGCGTGAGAACGGGAGGAACGAAATGACGAGAGCAGCAGGAGGATTTGGTTCAGAAAAACGTCACATCATCCTCAAAATTGTCTTTGTCTTTATATTTCACATCACGGGGCCTGCGGATTTTTGCTGCGGACGGTTCCTTTTCCGTAATCTCAGAAATTGGTTTGGGCCGCTGTTTTTCCGGCATTTCCCGCTGTATCATTTCCTGTATATCCTGTGAATCCGGCACCAATGCAGAAAAATCCGAAATCACACTGTTGATCTGCTGTGAAGTGATATCCTGATACTGCAGGGTGACAATCACGCCTTTGATGTCTTTTTCAATAGACTGATAGTTCAGCGTAACCACTTCAATGGCCTCGGAAATATTGTCAATGCCGGTTTTCAGGGTTCCGAATGTCATCATCAGATCCTTTTCCACAGATTCCAGACCGGCCATTCCCTCTGTCACCCGCAACTGCATTTCCTTTTGCAGCGAATCCATAATATCTTTGGATTCTTTGGCAACTGTGCTGATGTTCGAGGCTATGGTCTGGGAACGGTCTGCCATTTTCCTCACTTCATCGGCCACAACCGCAAATCCTGCCGCATATTCCCCACCGGCCCGGACTGCCTCCACCATAGCATTTAAAGCCAGAATCCGGGTATGCAGAGCAAGCTGATTGATCTCTGACACAAACGCATAAATCCCCTCAATTTTCTTTGCAGACGTCTGCAATCTGATCAGCAGATCGGTATTCACACGGGAAATGTCCTTGAACAGAGAACCGGCTTTTCCCAGCACCTGTTCATTGCGCTGAATCATCTGGGAAATATAACTGGTTCCGAAAGAGCTTTTGTCCTTTCCGGGAATGCCGATGAAATAATCCACAACCGCGCTGGCCTCATCTGCGCCTTCTGTGGTTTTTTTCAGGATTCTGCCCATGACATCCACCATGTCAAGGGTCATTTTTTCCGTCTGATCCTTGACATTGAAAAGCGTTTTGATGTTTCTGCCCGCGATGTCCCGGAAAAAACGCAGCGGAGTTCCTGAAGAACCTGCATATAAACAGAACGCCGCGAGAAAACTGATCAGCACAATCAGAGAACCTGCAGCCGCATATCCCGGTGAGAGGGCATAAAAAAGAAAGGCACAGGGCGGAACAAGTCCCACTGCAAAAGAAATGACAGTCATCTGTCTGTGTTTGTTTTTCATAAAAAGCACCTTTGAAATTATAATTGTTTTGCCTGTTGAAAGGTATCAGCAATTTCTTTGACAGGCTCTCCAAAAGATTGATATTTATCTTTTAATTTTTTTATCAGATATATGCGGTGATTCTCTCCGATATCTTCGATACCGCTTTCCGCAGTTCCCAAAAGATGTCTGATCTTCGGGTAAGGAAAATCCGGCACATTTCCATCTGCAATAAATCTGCATATCTTCTGCATCGCTGGCCTCAATTATAAATGTCGAAGTTCATCATAAAGGGTCATAAACGATCCTCTCTCAATCTGTTTACATAGTCCTGTGCATCTTCGCCATTCCATATTCCCGCGCCGATTCCGTAAAGTTCCTGCCAGTCTAACTGTTTATCATCAGAGACACTTTTCTTTCTGATTTGACAGACAGGCATTTCCATCAGCTTCAGCAGTTCGTGCAGTGAAAGATTTTCCGTCTGCTTCTGAATTTTTGTCAGTGTGGCTTCCTGCATTTCCATCCCCTTCGATCTTTTTAACATCATCATAATCAAAAAATTTTACAGATATTCCCACAACTGCACACCTTCAATTTTTTTAAAATGTCCATCATAGGTTATGAGCACAGAATCTGTTTCAATCGCATGGGCGGCAATCCATACATCATTGATAGGCAATGGTGTTCCCGCCTTTTTTAAAGCATTTTTGACTGTGCCAAATATATCTGCTGTTTTTTTTGTGGCATTCAGAATTCTGACACCGGGTTTTGCAAGAAATTTTTTAAGATTTTTTTGATTTTCAGCCTCTTTGCTGCCTCCCTTGAATCCTGCAGCAAGTTCTCCGATTACAAATACGGACATATACACAATCTGTGCATCTTTAAGAGCATTCAGCACTTTCTGATCTCCGGTCAGAAGATGGCTGTAAGCATTGGTATCAGGCAGAATCCTGTTCAACGCCAGTCTCCTTCATAAATCTGTTCAAAATCCGCAGCAGCTTTTTCGAATTCAGATAAATCATCCTCAGACCAAAGTCCGCAGAATTCTGAAAAATCCTGTTTTTCACCATTTTTATGACAATCATAACTTCCCAGGGCTTCTGCGAGAATTTTTTTGATTGTCTGATTCAGACTGAATCCTTCTGTCCGGGCTTTGCTTCTGAGCATTCTGTCAAGCTGTTCATCAATATCTCTGACAGTTATGGATTTCATACTCCCCTCCTTTCTTCATTTTCAGCCAAATCATACCGGAAAAACACATCGGTTTATAAATCAAGGCATGATGACAAAACAGCCTTTTCTGCCAAAACGGTAAATGCCAAAATCCTTTTTGTCAAAAGTTGCGATATGATGAATACCCAGATCATTTGCAATTGCCACAAGAGAAGCATCTGCAAAATCCATTGGAACATCTTTGTATTTCAGCATCAACTCTTTTATCTTTCTCAGATTTTCCTTTGAGGAAGGCACAATTGTTATTGCTCCTGTTAAAACAAAATCTATGGCAGAAGACTGTGCTTCGATTGAAAAATTGAGTAAATACAGAACCTCAGTCAAAACAGCATCTGTTGAAAAAAGCCTGCCTCTGAAAGATTTTATCCATTGAACACATTTCTTATGATCTTTTTCACTTCGATCAGTCAATGCCACCCATGACCCTGTATCAATTAATATATCTGTCATATTTTTCTTTTGAACTTTTCTGTCAGATATTTGCGGTGATTTTTTCCAAGATCCCCTATACCGCTTTCCGCAGTTCCCAAAAGATGTTTGATTTTTTCATAAGGAGCATCATCTGTCAAATTTTCATCTACAAACTGTTTTAAGGCCAGTCGGAGAATGTCTGTTTTTTTCAGCCTCATCTGTTCTGCCAGCACAGCAAGTTTGCTGCCATATTCATCAGGAATTCTTATACTCAACTGCATGTCAGCCTCTCTTTATCTTTAGGAACAATAAATTTAAACCCGTTTCAGACAAGCCCCATAACCTGTCGGAGGGTTTCTCAGGTCAAAAACGGATCATTTTTCACTTTCAGACCGTCAGACAAAAATCATGCCAAAGAAAACCAAAATTGGATCAGTATATTCATAATTCTCTCATTTCATTTAAAAAACAATTATATACCTGTTTACTGTACCACCTTCCGCGTACGATAAGTTCATCCATAAAAGGTTTTACATTCCCAATATATCCGCCTGTTTTTGCCATTGACAGCACTGTAAGCGTTCCGATAACAAATATTCCCTGGCTTTGGGCTATGTTATATCCCATTCTTTCATCAATAATCAGAATATCCGCATCTGATTCCTTTGCAAGCAGTATTGCTTCCGCTTCCCCTGATCCAAATCATTTCTTAAAAACCCCACGTATATTTTTCCCTGTATTTCTCTGACTTCAAAAAAATCAGCATCAATTTCATGATAACCGAACCTGTTTTTGGCTTTGATTTCAGAATAAACTGCTTTTGGAATCAGGATTTTCCCAAACAGTTTTCTCAGCAGATCAACCTGACCTATGGAGCAGAGAGAAATAATCGGAGTGGCATTGGAAACAATTTTCATGTCACTGCCTTTTTGATTATTTCCAAAGCATCTTTGGCATTGGAGACCATATTCACAGTAAAGTCGTCCTCATAATCAAAAACCGCTTCACCGGCATCTTTGAGTTTCCAGATAAAATCCATGCGTGAATATCCTGCCAGTTGTGCTGCTTTTCCAAGACTGAGCCTGTTTTTTCTGTAAAGAACAAGCGCATTGTTGAAGAGCAGTTCTTTGACAAAATCCTCTTTTTTTTCTTTAAGGGAAAGCAAAATGCTTTTATTCACCCTGATTTTTATTTCTGCAGCAGATTCCATCATATTTTTTCTCCTGTATCAGACAGTATGAATACAAAAAAAATCCTCTGTGAACTCTGTGAAAACCTCTGTGTCCTCTGTGGGAAAGAACAGCATAATGCAAATGCCTTAGGTGATTTCTGAAAATAAATATCCCATTTCAGTTCACAGACACAGGGCAAAAGCTGGAAGCTTTTGATACTTTTTGGTATATTTTTTTTGGAAATCACCTTATATACCATTACTTGAAACATTTGGCAGAGGTTCAGATTCAGATCTGAATTCCGCACAGAAAAACTCTGTGTGACTCTGCGGAAACTCTGCGTTACTCTGCGGTTAAAATCCGCCCGGCAGAATTACCAAAATATTTTAAGTATCGGTATAAATGTGAATTAAGATTCAGATTCCGATAAGATTTGACAATTTTTTAAAAGTTGTCAAATCTTGTTTAATTCGCATTATAACAGTTTTTCCGGATTAAGCACCAAAATAATTCTCCCGTCTCCCATGATACTCACGCCTGCGGCTATGTCCAAACCGGTCAGTTGCCGGGGAACAGGACGTATCGCGAGTTCCATGTTGTGTATGAAACGATCCACGATCACCCCGAATTTTCCTTTCCCTGTTTTCAGAATAATGACCGGAATTTCTGCATTTTCTGCTTTGGAAATGGTTCTGCCTTTGCGTTTTTCAGATCTTCTGTGCAGAAGATTTTCCAGTCCGTACAGACGAATCACATCGCCCCGGTAATAAATGAACCTGCGATCCGCTGCCTGCCGTATCTCCGGATTTCTGATTTTCAGGGTTTCCAGAATGCAGGAAAGGGAAAGAGCATAGGTGTTTTTTCCGCTTTCAATGAGAAGCACCTCATCAATGCCCATAGTCATGGGAATGAACATGCGGATTTCAGTTCCGTTTCCGGTTTCAGATTCCACATCAACGCTTCCGCCCAGAGACTGCACAGCGGTTTTGACCACATCCATGCCCACACCTCTGCCGGAAATGCTGGTGGCCTCCTCACAGGTGGATATGCCGGGCAGAAAAATTGCATTCAGCAGCGCGGGATCATCCGGAGACAGGATTTCCATACCTTCTTTTCTGGCTTTTTCAAACAGTTTTGGCCTGTCAATGCCCCGTCCGTCATCTCTGACCCGGATGCACAGATTGCTTCCCTCATGGGACGCAGTCAGCAGCAAAGTCCCTTTTTCCCCTTTTCCCAGACGCAGACGCTCGGACACAGGTTCAATGCCATGATCACAGGCATTTCTCACCAGATGCACCAGAGGATCGGTCAGCACTTCTGCGGCTTTTTTGTCAATTTCCGTATCTTCGCCTTTGATAACCAGTTCCACATTTTTTCCCTGTTTTCTGCCAATATCCCGCACCAGCCGGGTGAATTTGCGGAACAGTCCGCCCACCGGAACCATGCGCAGGGACATAACCCCATAATGGATGTCATTGGTCAGTCGGGTGAAAAGATGCAGATTTTCCTTGAATATTTTATGAATTTCCCGATCACTGTGCTTTCTGTTTCTGATTTCACTGAGAAGATAATCATACGTGTTTCTGGCAATAAGAAGTTCACCGGCCAGATTGGTCAACTGCTCAATTTTATGCTCATCAACCCGCATGGTGCGGACTTCCTGAACCGAAGGCTCCTCAGAATGCACCTGCTTCATGGTTTCCAGCAGTTCCTGCTTTTTCAAAGCCTGGACAATATCCTCTTCTGAAATTTTTCCCGAAGCCACCAGAATCTCGCCGAGACGTTTCTGCATGTTCAGACCTTCGTTCAGATCTTCCTCGGATATTTTTCCTTCCTGCATCAGAATTTCGCCAATGCGCCTGGGGCCGGATTCCATTTCCGTCATATAATCCAGCAGCGGTTTCAGTACTGCATCTGCATCTTCACTGTCCTGTTTTTCCAGAGAAGCTGCTGTATCTTTGGAAAGACTGTGCAGTTTTTCCATTTTCATCACAGCAGCGGCATTGCCCAGTCCTTTTACAGCCCGGTACACTGTCCGCCGTGACCATTGATCAGAAGCTGCCATACGGGAAATGATAATAGCCCGGTACTGGCTGATCTGATTGAAAAAAACAGCTTTGATGTCCTCTCCGGGTTCAGGAATTTTCGCTGTCCGGGAATCCGGATGCACGGCTCCGGTCTCATACTGCTTAAATTTTTCATAAACAGCCGGGAATTCCGTGATTTCCATTCCCTGTTCCAGTTTCCGGATGTTCTGCCACAGAAAATCCACAGAGGCCAGCAGGATGTCCCCAACTCCTTTGGAGGAAACACTTCCGGATCGGAGTTTGTCCAGCAGGGATTCCAGCGCATGGGCAAAACGGTTGAGATGTTTGAGTCCGATGAAATCCGCATCCCCCTTGATATTATGTGCCACCCGGAAGATTTCATTGATTGCGGACGGGGAAGCATTTTTCTCAAATTCAATCACAGCACGCTCTGCGGATTCCAGCATTTCCGAGGAACCCATGATAAATTCCTGCAGAGATTCCGGATCAACCGTATCCGGCAGAACAAAGGGCCGGAGATTTCCATGTTCCATGATAATTTCCTGTATTTCCAGCAGGAAAGGATCAAAACCAAGATGCCAGATTTCTTCTGCACGGTGTTCTGCTGCCACGCAGATGACCGGGTTGAGCCACAGTTTCAGAGGATGGCATTCAGACAGGGGCGGAAGCGGGTCTGCTCCATTGTCCGGGACATGGTAAAGAATGGATGCAGCATGGAGTTTTTTCAGAAAAACCAGAGGATCATAGCCGTTTTCCAGATGCTCTGATGTATACCGCAGGCATATGCGGAAAAGATGCAGTCCTTTTGCACGCGCCTGCCGGAACTGCTCCTCTGTTTCCGGAGAAAGGGAAAGATCCCCAAGACATACAGAAGCTGACATCTCCGGCAGAGGCGGTTCCGGAACATTTTTCGGGGCAAATCCCGCAGATTCCAGAAAAACAGCAATCTGCACCATCATATCCGGATTTGCGCCCGGTTCCCTTTCCTCTCTGTACTCTTTGATCATTCTGCCCACATGATCCATGCAGGCCAGGATAAAATCCGCCATTTCCGGACTCAGTTTGAGACGATCATGGCGCAGTTCATCCAGCAGTCCCTCCAGATGATGGACAAATCCGGAAATCGCATTCAGTCCAAAAGTTCCGGCACTTCCCTTGATGGTATGCACCCCGCGGAAAATGGCATTCAGGATTTCGGGATTGTCCGGCTCCGCCTCGGCCCTGAGAATATCATCGCAGACTTTTTCAATGATTTCTGTGCATTCCTGGCAGAACTGCTCTATATAGGATTTCATCTGGCTGTCTGTTTTGCAATCCTGTGTATGCTCTGGCATAATCGCTAAATCCTTTATCCAATGATTTTCTGAACCACCTTTACAATGGTCTCCGGCTTGAATGGCTTGACCACCCAGGCTTTTGCCCCGGCCATCTGGCCCAGCCGCTTGGATTCCTCATCCCCCTGCGTGGTCAGCATGACCACCGGGATGTATTTGTAACGGTAGTCTTTTTTGATTCCTGTGAGAAATTCAATGCCGTTCATATTGGGCATATTGACATCACTGATGATCATATGCACTTTGTTTTCAGAAAGTTTTTTCATGGCCTCTTTTCCATCACCGGCCTCAATGACCATATAACCCGCAGTGTTCAGGGTCATGGCCACCAGCCCGCGCATGGATTTCACATCTTCCACTATCATTACAGTTTTGGGCATATTGTCTCCCGTTTTTTGAATATGTTCAATTTGCAAAGGTGGGTAACATGTCAAAGGAGTCCACCTTTTTTAAACTGTTATCCATCAAAATTGTTTAAAAATATAATATTGCTGAAAGAATTCCGGAATACACTTCTCAGGTTTTAAGAAAACACCTGTTGAAAATATGTAATCTGTTTCATTTAATCTTAATTTTTCCATGTCATAAACCTGAAAATTTTTGACAGCAGTACACGACTAAATCTCCATTGGTTTTATACAATGCAGTCATTTTAGCGGAAATTTTGAATCATGATATGCATTGCTTCTGACAGAGGGAATTTCCCATACCCTTGAACCCATTCCTATCTGATCAGCCTTGTCCTGTCAACCTTTGTCACTCCGGGTTTCCAGAAAATATACAGATAACCTGAGTTCAATGAGTTTCATATTGTAATTAATGTGTTCCGGAAATCAATTCCTATCATATGAGGTTTTTTGGGATAAAAAGTGTACGCGATCATGGCACTGAAAAGATTTGCCATGAATCTGAAAACTGAACGGTGACGGGAATGTTCAATCTGAAAAAAAATTTGGTAGTGGAATTCTTCATACTGACAGCCCCGAATTGTAATGATCAATAAAAGTTCGGATACGGATTCTGTGAAGATCCCCGTCACGGCTGAAAGAAAGCGTTTTTTTTTACCGGATTCGGACATCCCTGACGCAGTGTGCATCTGAAGCGTTCAGTGTGCGGAGTCTCTCCCCGCTTCCCTTTCCTGATGCCATGTGACGTTCTGAGGGAAGAACTGATGAATAATTTTCCCATAAATTCAGGCATGTTTTCGCTGAACGGTCTCCGAAGGCGGTACCGGCAGTACAGCGTGTCTGATGTTCGTGCCCCGGCCAAATCCGTACCTGCTTTGATTTTTTCCTGCGTAAAATCAGGCAATCAGACCTTCAGCATTCAGAGATATCCCAAAAAATCGTCAACGGTTTTGAAGTATTCATCTAAAATGAAATCCCCGGAGTTACGGAAATCCGGCTCCTGGGCTTAGACCGATAAGTATAGGCGACAGCCCCATCAAGTGCAATGACTGGTTAGGTTTATATATTATTTCAAAATATTAACAGGATAAGATTTGATTGCATTATCTGCTGTTACAATTGTCAATCCATGTTCTATTGCTTGACAAAAAGGATTCGATCAAAAGGATCACGATGAACAGAAGGCAATTTTGACAGGTGACAGATACTTGATTTGTCCAGACTCAAACTTGAAATTGAATGACGTTTACGTTGTATTGGCAAATATATCTCAGAATTTTGAGGCAATGGTAATTTGCCATTCTGATATTTTATAATTGTCTCCATAGTACAGGACATTTTTTTAACTATAAAAAGCTGGATTTTACTATACATTA
>CAZHPS010000259.1:0-9970 GCA_964534335.1 uncultured Desulfobacterales bacterium | reverse complement strand
AACGTCTGGCAGAAAAACTCAGATCATTGGGGATTTCTCCTGAATAAATGTGAACTGGAATTTGTTTTCAGGACTGAAATACCTGTTGCATGATATGCTGAAATATGATAACCCTGCAACATCACTTAACAGATAAATATCTGAAATCATATGGTTTGAATAAAACGGCTATTTTTCATAATTAATTGAAATTATTAAATTTATTTCGTAAGTAACGTTGCGGGGATAAGGGGACAGTTGTATATGAACCGGCAGCAGATTTGTGACAGTCCGGATTTAAAAGATTTGCCGTATAAAATCGAACTGAACAGAAGAAATCAGATCATCATTTCACCCGCCCGCCTGATGTATGGCGCATATCAGTCTGAAACTGTAAAAAAAAATGGCGGATTTGGTTTCAGATGGCAGAATTGCTGCAGAATGTGCAATACGGACACCGCAGGGTACAAAGGTTCCAGATGCGGCATGGTTCAGTTCTGTACGCCGGGAACAGGTCAAAAATGAAGACGACACCCGAACGGAATTATTTCAGATTTTACCGTCCGCATTATTCTCAAGTATTTGAAATTTTGCTCAGAAGCAGAATGACAGTATGCCAATGGCGGACTTTTCCTGCCGCTGAATACATTCTGGCAATCCATTGATTTGGTCATCCGGTTTGTGTAATGTGTATGAAAACTTTGACTTGTCAGTTTTAATTTAATATCCGCCCCGTCAAATTTCCGGACTGAAAAAAAATTGGTTACAGAAGACGCAAAAAAATTATGTTTTAGTGGATGATGTAACGAATATGGGCAGCACATTTGTTGAACTTGCAAATTTCATATAATGTGCAGGCGGAATTGGGCAGAGGGACTTCCCATACTGATTTTTTTAATTTATAAATCAATATGTTATTTAGAATCAGTATAGCAGTATCATGTATAGATCATCTAACATATTGTATTTATTATATGCAGACAAAATCAGTATATTTTAAAAAATATAATAATATTAATTGGTTATTTTTTTATCAGTATGCGCAGACCCACTACACGGAATTGTGTTTGCGGTTATTGTTCTGGTCAATGCAGTGTGGATTAAGCACTTTCATCCCGCTTATCCTGTCATAAACAAAATAGAACAGGTTCGGCAATGAAATCAGAAAAATCTTCGCAATCATCCCGACTGCTCTTACTTCCAATGAAGCGGGCTATATCATTGGTTTCAGATCGGCTGACGAAATCAGAAATCGAATCGCTAAGGCAAGGAAAGAAACAAACCTCCGATTACGCTCAAAAGGAATTGAGAGAAAAGATTAAAGATGCTCTTCGGATTCATGGAAAATAAAAAGATGGGTATATCCGCAGTACATAACTGCGCTGTTATTTGGTATGTCACAAACTAAATTTTTTAAAAAAAATTGGTCCGTTAAGCAGTCATTTATTCTATAAAAAATCTTAAATTTTTTGTCTAAGACTATATTATTATTTGTTTTCAGTGCTTTATTGTCAAAATTTTATCCGGAAAACTATGCAAGTTATTGATTTTTAATTATTTAATCCGACATGATTTGATTTTATCTTTATATTCAGAAAGTTGGTGATAAGACCTGCCATGTGTTTCAGGAACGGAAGCATTATAATGGGCCACAGCCGTTTTCCCGGAAAGCCGGATCGTATTATCACTGCAAAGGCATTTACAGGCCAAATCAAATTGCCTGCCATTAACCTGTCTGAATACAATGAAAAAATAGACTATGTCAAGTAAAATCATTCAAAATCAATAACTTGCATAGTTTACCCGACAAGATTTTACACATAACATATTTAAAATAAACAATAATATAGACTTAGATAAAAAACTTTAGTAAAAAATAAGTTGATCGTATAGTAGCATTAAGATGAATTTTGAAAAGATTCCAGTCAGGAAATGAAACCTGAATTTTTTGTGGCAACTATATCAAAATACTGTGATATAATCAGATGGAAACCCCGGATATATGTTGTGTCTGGAATCATAAAAATGATACAATGGATAGGATAATTATTAATAAATCATATTATTTTAAACAGTTGAGCTTGAGAGTTAAAAAAAGCTTAACTTTACAGAAAATTATTGCAAATATAGGTTGGCTTTTTTGGGATAAAATCCTGCATATGAGTGTCGGACTATTTGTAGGAACATGGATAGCCAGATATTTAGGGGCTGAACAGTACGGGATGTTGAACTATGCTATGGCATTTGTGGCTTTATTTGGTCCAATTGCCCAACTCGGATTAGATAACATTGTAGTTAGAGACATCGTTAATTATCCAGAAAAAAAACATGAAATCTTGGGAACTGCGTTTGTTCTGAAAATTGTGTCTGGCATATTTACACTGTTTACCACGATTACCGTTATATATTTTGTACGAAGTGGTGATATGCTTATTACATGGCTTGTTGGGTTAATTGCTGCCGGATTTATTTTTCAAGCATTTAATGTGACAGCTTTATATTTTCAATCTCAGGTAATGTCAAAATACACAGTTTATGCTAATAATATTGCTTTTTTTATGATTTCCTTTGTTAAGATAGGAATGATACTTGCCAAATTTCCTCTCATAGCTTTTGCTATAGCCGGGTTGTTTGAAGTGGGATTGGGGACGACTTTCCTTATCATGTTTTATCATAGGAATCATTACGATATTAATTTATGGGATTTTAACAAAAATACAGCAAAAAGACTGTTAAAGGATAGTTACCCGCTTATTTTATCTGGAATATCTGTAATGTTATATATGCGGATAGACCAAATTATGCTTGGTAAAATGGTAGGAGATAAATCGCTTGGAATTTATTCAGCAGCAATCCAGATAAGTGAAGTATGGTATTTTATCCCTGTGGCAATATCGAATTCGGTATTTCCTGCTATTATGAAGAATAAACAAAAAGATGATAATTTGTATTATCAAAGATTTCAGAGCCTTTATGATATAATGTCTTTGTTGGGAATAAGTGTTGGTGTAATAACGGTTTTTATTTCTACACCGCTTATAAATTTTTTATTTGGTTCCGCTTATACTCAATCAGCAGAAGTTTTATCTATTCATATATGGGCAGGAATATTTGTTTGTCTTGGTGTAGCAAGCAGTAATTATTTAATGGCTGAAAATTTGCAGTTAATATCTTTTTATCGAACCTGTATCGGTGCATTGATAAATATCACATTAAATTTATTGTTTATTCCTAAGTATTCCTGCTTAGGAGCAGCTTATGCAACTTTAATATCATATTTTATATCCGTATTTTCTATAATTTTTTTTAAAAATACTCAAAAACAGGTATGGATGATGATTAACTCTCTTTTTTTCATTAATTTTTTAAAAAGGAGGATAATATTTATGTAAGATAGATAACAATCTTCCATATTTTGATATAATCGCAATTAATGGGTAATATCTCTATGGTTGCATCATAAAATCAATAACAAAAATTAGCAGTGGAGACATGGTTATACTTGATAATTCGGATTGACATCCAAAATTTTTTCAGTAATAATTTAATTCAGACAGATTTCAGCGGATTTGGGTCAATTAATGGAGATGAATTTTGAAAAAAATTATTAAAAATTTGATTCCGCAAAAATATCATAAACAAATTTCAGATTTTATAAATTTATATTTCGATGGATTCTCTCTCAAATCTTATTCTCAGGAAGGAGAAGATTTGATTTTAAGGAGAATCTTTGAAACTCAACAAAAGGGTTTTTACGTTGATGTAGGCGCACATCACCCAATGAGATTTTCAAATACATATTTTTTCTACAAACAGGGATGGCAGGGGATCAATATTGATGCTATGCCCGGTAGTATGAAATTATTTGATAGAATCAGACCAAGAGATATAAATTTGGAAAGAGCGGTATCAAACCAAAAAACTGTTTTAACCTATTATATTTTCAATGAACCCGCTTTAAATGGATTTTCAGAAAAGATATCAATTCAAAGAGATGGATTGAGGGAATATAAGATAACCTCGACAAAAAAGATTCATACTTATACATTAAAAGAGATACTGGATGAATATTTACCTAAAAGCCAACCTATTGATTTCCTGTCTATTGATGTCGAAGGTTTAGATTTTGAAGTTCTTAAATCAAATAACTGGGATCAATATGCACCCAAAGTTGTCTTGGTTGAGAGTTTAAAGTTAGAT
This sequence comes from uncultured Desulfobacterales bacterium, assembly GCA_964534335.1. GTDB lineage: Bacteria > Desulfobacterota > Desulfobacteria > Desulfobacterales > Desulfococcaceae > JAABRU01. Next base: position 5,791 of record CAZHPS010000259.1, on the reverse strand, counting down.
TTGGAGAAGATGATGCATAATGAAGTATATAAATTTTTAAATGAAAGAGGATACATATTGTATGCTAAAACTGTAAACACTTTGATTTTCAAATTAAAAATGGCTGATTAGTTATAAATGCACTTATTGAATTTGAATTGTTTGATTCTATATTTATGATTCTAAAGCTATTCAGAACAGTTTTAACTATTTGTATTAACAATTATTTTGAATTATAAGGAAATAGAAATAAATATGTTTAGTCGAAACACACCGATTCTAAAGGAAGAAGAGAATGTCATCAATTTCTCCCGTTGTTCTGTTTGCTTATAACCGACTTTGGCATACACGCCAGACTATTGAGGCACTGCAAAAAAATGAATTGGCTGCCGAAAGCAATCTTTTTATTTACTCTGATGCCCCCCTCAATCAAAAATTTGCCAAAAGTGTCAATGATGTTCGAAAGTATATAAAATCGGTAAGTGGATTTAAATCGGTCACAATTATTGAGAGGGATAAAAACTGGGGGTTAGCTGCTAATATTATAAATGGTGTCACAGAAATTGTGAACACTTACGGCACAGTGATTGTTCTTGAAGATGATATGATAACTTCCCCTTATTTTCTGCTTTATATGAATGATGCTCTGAATTATTATAAAAATGAAGAAAAGGTAATCAGCATTCACGGATATTTTTATCCTGTAAATGCTGACCTTCCCCAAACTTTTTTTCTGAAAGGAGCGGACTGCTGGGGATGGGGAACATGGAAACGCGGCTGGGATTTGTTTAATCCTGACAGTAAAGCTCTTTTAAATGAAATTCGTAACAGAAAAGCAGAAAAAGATTTTGACATAAATGGAACCTATCCCTATACCAAAATGTTATCTGATAATACTCAGAAAAAAAATGATTCATGGGCTATTCGATGGTATGCTTCAGCATTTCTGAAAAACAGACTGACTTTGTATCCGGGAAAATCACTGGTGAAAAACATTGGAACTGATTCCAGTGGAACACACTGTGATTCCACAGAAAAATTTGATATAATAAATTTATGCTGCGAGCGGATATATATGACAGAAATACCCATTGAGGAAAATCCGTATGCAAAAAAGGTTGGGGAAGACTATTTCCGAAATATCCAACCTCCATTTTTTCAGAAAATTCTTAAGCGTATAGGATTATTATAAAAATGAAGAAAAAATGGAAAAAATTCCTGACTGACTGGCTGCCGCCAAAACTGAGACTTCTGCTGAACCGAAACAGGAATGTAATCTGGTCAGGCGATTATAAGTCATGGAATGAAGCCAAAAGAGCGTCTGCCGGATATGAGAGCAGTATAATATTTGATAAAGTCTTGAAAGCATCAATAAAAGTTAAAAATGGACATGCTGTTTATGAAAGAGATTCCGTACTCTTTGGCAACATCGAGTATTCGTGGCCTTTATTGTCCGGAATATTATGGATTGCGGGAAGGAATCATAATTCACTGGGCGTACTGGATTTTGGCGGATCACTTGGAAGCAGTTATTTCCAGAACAGAAATTTTCTTTCCCATCTTACGGAATTTCGCTGGTGCATTGTGGAGCAGAAAGAATTTGCACAATGCGGCAAAAAATATTTTGAAGATGATCACCTGCATTTTTATGAAACGATTGAAGACTGTTTCAGAAATGAAAATATCCATATGGCATTGCTTTCCAGTGTATTGCCCTATATGGAAAAACCTTATGAACTCATTGAAAAAATATGGAATTCAGGTGTAAGATATGTCATTATTGACAAAACACCGTTTTTACTTTCGGGAAACAGGGACAGACTGACAGTGCAGAAAGTTCCCCCGGCCATTTATGACGCCAGTTATCCGGCATGGTTTTTCAACAGGAAAAAATTTTTTGATTTTATTGAAAACCGCTATACAGTCATAGCTGAATTCGACTGTCCGGATCAGGCCAACATTATTTGTGAATTCAAAGGATTTATTCTTGAAAGAATTTAGCCTGAAATCAATATACAGAAAACAGATGTTTTTCCCCGGAACAGCCGGAATGTTCCTAAATCCCTTTTATTTTGCGCGCAAAAATTTAGCATTGCATCTGAAAGAACTGGGGCATCATATAACAGGCAGGACTTTGGATATTGGATGCGGTGTAAAGCCCTACAGAGAATTATTCCGTTCTTCGGAATATATCGGACTGGAACCGGATACTCCCCAAAACCGAAAAAACAAACATGCAGATTATTATTATGATGGTCATACATTTCCCTTCAATAACGGAGAATTTGATTCAGCAGTATGCAGTCAGGTATTTGAACATGTGTTTTATCCGGAAGAATTTCTTGCCGAAATTTTCAGAATTTTAAAACCAAAAGGGAATCTGCTTCTTACCACACCCTTTATATGGGATGAACACGAACAGCCTTTTGATTTTGCAAGATATTCATCCTATGGACTGAAATATTTGCTTCAAAAGCAGGGTTTTGAAATCATTGAATTCAGAAAAAGCACAGAGGATATCAGATTAATCTTTCAGTTGATTGCAGCATTCCTGCACAAAAAAATCCTCCAGAACAGGGGAATCGTCAATATCATCATGACATTGCTGTTTATCTCACCGGTAAACATAGCAGGTGAACTCTTTGGCATGATTTCACCGAGAAATGAGGATATGTATCTGGATAATATCGTGCTGGCTGCAAAAAGAGAATTGCCATGAAAAAAGAAAATATTTTTGAAAACAGAAAGATACTCATTACAGGCGGGGCCGGATTTATCGGTTCAAATCTGGCGCACAGGCTGACAGATTTGAATGCCCATGTCACCATTGTTGACAGTCTGATACCGGAATACGGAGGCAATCTGTTCAATATCAAAGGCATTGAGAAACAGACATCCCTGAATATCTCAGATGTGCGGGATGCGTACAGTATGCGGTATCTTGTTCAGGGGCATGAACTTCTTTTCAATCTGGCCGGTCAGACCAGCCATATGGACTCCATGCAGGACCCCTTCACTGATCTGGAAATCAACAGCCGTGCGCAACTGTCAATTCTTGAATCATGCCGAAAATACAATCCGGATATAAAAATCATTTTTGCCAGTACCCGTCAGATATACGGAACTCCGCAGTATTTGCCTGTGGATGAAAAACATCCAATCCAGCCTGTGGATGTCAACGGCATTAACAAACTGTCCGGTGAATGGTATCACCTTCTCTACAACAATGTTTACGGCATCCGTTCCTGTGTGCTGCGCCTGACAAACACCATCGGCCCCAGAATGCGGATCAAAGACGCCAGGCAGACCTTTCTGGGAATTTGGATTCGGCTTCTTCTGGAAAACAAACCCTTTGAAGTCTGGGGAGGAGAACAGCTCAGGGATTTCACCTATGTGGATGACTGTGTGGATGCAATGCTTTTGGCTGCTGCGGATGAAAATGTCAATGGCCGGGTTTTCAACCTCGGAGGAGACTGTGCGATTAGTCTTAAAAATCTTGCACAGATACTTGTTCAAGTGAACGGTTCAGGCCAGTTTGTATGCAGTGAGTTTCCGCAGGACAGGAAAAAAATTGACATCGGAGATTATTATTCGGATTACAGGCTGATCCGCAAAACCCTGGGATGGGAACCCCGTGTTCCACTGAAAGAATCTCTGAAAAAAACAATAGAATTTTACCGTGAAAATTTGGAGCATTATCTATGACAGGCATATCAGATTTCATTCCTCTTGCCAGTCCGCTCGCGGGCTATCTTTCCCAAAAACAGGAAATTGACCAAAGCATTCACAGGGTGCTTGAAAAAGGCCGTTATATTCTGGGAACAGAAGTGGAAGCATTTGAAAAGGAATTTGCAGAATATATTGCTGTGCCTTTTGGTGTGGGAGTTGCCAGCGGAACAGATGCAATAGAAATTGCACTGCGCGCTCTGGAAATTGGTACAGGCGATCTGGTTTTCACGGTTTCCCATACAGCAGGAGCAACCGTGGCTGCTATCTGCCGTTGCGGTGCAGTGCCTGTTTTTGTTGATATTGATCCCAAAACCTGCACAATGGATCCCAATCACCTGGAACAGGTTCTTGTCTCCGTATCTGATGGAAAATTCCCCTTATCCGGCATTCCCAAAGCCATTGTTCCGGTTCATCTTTACGGACAGCCTGCGGATATGAATGCAATACTTGACATTGCCCAAAAATTCGGACTGTATGTGGTGGAAGACTGCGCACAGGCACACGGAGCGGAAATCAGCGGAAAACGTGTCGGTTCATTTGGTCATATGGGCGCATTCAGTTTTTATCCCACAAAAAATCTGGGCGCATTGGGTGATGGCGGCATGGTGACAACCAAAGATTCCGGACTGATGGAAAAACTGAAATCACTGAGGGAATACGGATGGAAGCAGCGTTATATCAGTGAAACCGCAGATGGCATCAATTCAAGACTGGATGAGATTCAGTCGGCAGTGCTGCGTGCAAAACTTCGGATTTTGGAAAAGAACAATCTGAAAAGAATTGAAATCGCTGAAAAATATCATCAGGCACTAAAAAAACAGAGTTCAGTTCACATCCCGTTCAGCCGGGGAAAAGATTTCCGCCATGTTTATCATCTGTATGTCATCCAATCTGCGTTCCGGGACAGAATTATTCGTTTTTTTGATAAAAATTCAGTTGGAACCGGTATCCATTACCCTGTTCCGGTTCATCTGCAGCCTGCATTCCGAAATCTGAAATCTGTCACTCTGCTGCCCCAAACAGAAAAGATATGCAATCAAATCCTGAGTATCCCCATGTATCCGGAACTTTCTGATGAACAGACAAATCGCATATGCAGTCTGCTGGAACAAATTCATAAAATTGAGGAATAAATGTACTTTTTCTGCACTTACTTTGATCATAATTTTCTGACACGGGGGCTTGCTTTGTATGAATCCCTTGTGCGGCATTGTCCATCTTTCCGGCTCTTTATTCTCTGCATGGATGACAAATGTTATGAAATTTTTTCCCGCCTGAATCTGGCGCAGGCAGAACCAATCCGGCTTGAAGATTTTGAAAAAGGGGATGATGCTTTGCTTTCTGCCAAGAAAAACAGGAGCAGAATTGAATATTATTTTACCTGCACACCGTCCCTGCCCCTGTATATTCTGAATCATTATCCAAATATTGAAATCATTACCTATCTGGATGCAGATATTTTCTTTTTTTCCGATCCTTCCCCATTGTTCAGGGAATTTTCCGGACATTCCATTGCCATAATCCCACACCGTTTTTCTCCCGCATTCCGGCATCTGGAAACGCACGGAATATACAATGTTGCCTATCTTTCTTTCAGAAGAGACAGCAACGGATTATCCTGTCTGAAATGGTGGCGTGAAAAATGTATTGAATGGTGTTATGACCGTCCTGAAGACGGACGGTTTGCGGATCAGAAATATTTGGATGAATGGCCCGGACGTTTTCAGGGTGTCATGGAATTCCGGCATAGAGGAGCAAATCTTGCGCCATGGAATATTGCAAATTACAGTCTGGATTATAGTCAGAAAAATATATGGATTGACAATGATCCTTTGATTTTTTACCATTTTCACGGCTTCAGACAGATTTTTGACTGGCTCTGGGATCCGAATCTGGCGGACTATAAAGCCAGAGTTCCCAGATATATTCTTCGGAATATTTATCTGCCTTATATCAAAACCCTTTTGGACGCTGAAAAAAACTGTCTTGCCCTTTACAATGAAAAAATGTCTGTGAAAAGCGTCAGATACCAACTGAAAGATATGTCCGGAACCGCCCAGATAAGAAATATTTTTCACAAAAT
>CAZHPS010000258.1:0-9977 GCA_964534335.1 uncultured Desulfobacterales bacterium | reverse complement strand
TTCAGTATTATTTTTATCAAGAGAAGCAATTTTTCCAGACAGATCGGAAATTCGGGCATAGATAAAAAACAAAAATATGAGATTTAAGACAATAAATATGACAGAAACAAATGGTATGATTTTTTGAAAAATCAAATGGGTTGAGGCTGTTTCAGACTGTCTGTTATCCAGTTGATTGTTCTCTGACATAATTATCTTCTCCTTTTAATGAGTTGTTTGTGTAAAGGACTTATTCTCTCGTATCCATTTGTATAAGATAAATGAACATTTGTCAAGTAAGTAAGGTTCCATATATTTTATGGGATAAAGATTTCAGAAAACCATACTGTTCAAAGGAATCCGTTCTTTTATATACTGATCCAATTTTGGTTTTTTTTGGCACGGAAATTGCCTATGCGCCAAAAAGGGGCTTTTCAGTCCATCCTCCGGGTTTTTCATGCCAAAAACGAATAATTTTTCCCGATCAGACTGTCAGGCAAAAACTGTGCCAAACAAAACCAAAATTGGATCAGTATACCACAAAATATATGGAACCCTACTTATACTGATCCAATTTTGTTTTTTCGGCACGGAAACTGCATATGCGCCAAAACAGGTTTTTCGGGTCAGTTTCCTTCATTTTTTCCGACGAAATAAGGATGTTTTCCTTCGGCCAGACGTTATTAGAGCAAAAATCATGCCTGAGAAAACCAAAATTGAGTTTCCTTTCTTTGTGGCGAATTGGTATTACCCTGCAAGTCGATTTTCGGAAAAGAACATCCCCAGATTTGACAACTTTCCGAAAGTTATCATGCACTACATGCTGAAATCCTCTTCCCTGACCAGATACCATTCATTGCCGATTAACTGAAAAAGCAGGGAATAGCTTACACCATGCTCAATGCCCTTAAAGTGAATACGCCTTTTCCCGGTATTTTTTAAGGACTTGTCCACCTGCATACCGGATTGGGAAAGCAGTTTGACAAATTCATCTGTGCTGACACCTTTTGTCACTGCACCACCCTCAGATTCAAACGTATCAGACACATACACAAGGCAATTGGCATATCCTGACAAATCCCTGAACTGCCAGTCCTGCTTTTGTATCATAACGGTTTTTTCCTCATCTTCTTCATTCAGTGACACTGATGCCAAAGGGAATTTCACTTTTTTCAACTGTTCTGTCCTGCTGTCTGCAAATTCAGACAGAAATTTGTGAAAAGAAGGGGATACTTGAGTTCCGGATGACACCTCTGCCGGGGATACCGGAAGTTTCTTTTCTTTTTTTTCAATAAATCCCAATTGATGGAATAAAGTAAAGATAATTCCGGCTGTAAAGAAAAAACACAGAACACACTGTAATATTTTACTGAAAAGTTTGTCAAAACCGGAAGTTGATTCTTCCAGCATCTGATCCATTTCACTCATAAAGAATTTTCTGCTTTTCCGGAAGATCTTGTAAACTGGAAAGGTCAGTATCAGTGACAAAATAATGGCAAATTCTCCCATAAACAGTTTCCTTTCTTTTCAGGTTTGTATTTTTATGATAAAGAAAAGAATACACTTAACCCATGCAGAAAACAACCGGCATGAATCAGGCATAAACCGGACACAAAACGGACAGGAAATATGGCAAGAAAAAAGGAAACATGCAGCCAGATTGCGGGTAAACGCCTGAAAATGGCAAGATTTGATGTTTTCGGTCTGACCCAGAATGATCTGGTGGAAAGAAATGCACAACTTCCGCCGAACAAACGCGGGATTGCGGAAAAATGGATTTCGGTTTTCGGAAAACAGCAGGCTGCCAGAACCCTCAGCCGGTGGGAAAATCAGGGAATTCCGGAAAGCAGAATCAGTGATGTGGCCTTCTGTTTCAATGCAGAACCGGAATTTTTCACTGATTCCGGCATCACAGAGGAACATTTCTGTCAACTCATCCGGCAGGCAAACAACGGCAATGCTTTTTTGCAGCGTCCGGAAAAGAATATGCTGGAAATGGCTGCGGAACTGGGCATCACCAGAGCCGCATTGAACAATTTTTTCCGTATTCTTGAAATCAGAAATATTCCGCCGGAAGAACTGGATGCCGCGCTGCGGAAATTTGCCGGGGAATACAGGGAAATGCTGTCCAGACTTGAAAAATTCCGCTCTGATGATCCCCAAATCATGGCACTGAAAACAAAGGCAAAAGCCCAACTGGATTCGGGCTGTTTTGACAAAGCTGATGTTTATCTGGAAAAAGCAGTGATCCGGGACAGGGAAACTGCCATGCAGATGCAGGAAACCCTGCACCGGAGAATGCTGTCTGCTGCGCAGACCACTGGGGAAAGAGGAGATTTGGAACATGCCCGCCTGAATTACAGAAAAGCTGCTGTCCATTATCAAAATGCTGCTGAACTTGTGCCAGCCGGAGAACAGGGGGAAATCATCTGTGCAGAATACCGGACAAAACAGGGCATGGCGCATCGCATGGCTGGAGAATACGGGTGCGCGCAGGCTCCGCTGGAAACCGCAGTCCGAATTCTGGAAAAGCACAGTGACAAATACAGGCATCAACTGGTCAGGGCAGTGCAGGAAAGCGGATGGAACTGCAAATGTATTGGTGAGTATGAAACATGCGAAATTCTGTTTGAAAAAGCACTGCATCTGTGCGAAAAAGCGACTGAACATGATGATGGTTGCATGGCATCTGTGCTGAAAGATTTGGGACTGATTTGTGAAATCAGAGGAAAATGCAGAAAAGCGGAATATTATCTGAAAAGAGCATGGGAAATCCGGAAAAAACGGTTTGGGGAAAATGACAGTGATGCCATCCACATCCTTGAATTTCTCGGCACTTTGCACAAACATATGGGCAGGTTCCGGGAATCTGAACAACTGCTTGTGCAAAGTCTGGAAAAAATGAGGCAGATTCTGGGGCATGAGCATCCTTCCACACTGGTATGCCTGAATGTTTTGGGAGAATTATACTGTGACCTGGGAAGATACAAACAGGCAGAACCGCTGCTGAAGGAAAGTCTGGACAAAGTCAGAAGCATTTTCGGAACCCAGCATCAGGGAACAGCCATCAGTCTTGGCAAACTCGGAGAGTTATATTCCTGTATGGGAAGGTATGGAGATGCGGAAATATTTTTGCAGGAAAGTCTGGATATTGTCCATGCTCTGGTGGGAAATGAGCATCTTGCTGCGGCCATCACTTTGGAAAGATTTGGCACGCTTCACATGTTCCTGGGCCGGTATGCAGCGGCTGAAAAAAATTTCCGTGAATCCCTTTTCCTGATGAACCGGATTTTGGGAGAAAACCATTACCGCTCCCTTTCCTGTATGGCAAAACTGTGTGAAACCTGCATTCATCTTGGCAGTCTGTCTGAGGCTGAAGAAAAAATACAGCAGGTTATGGGGATTGCAAAAGCAGAATTTGGTGATGATCATCCCTGCACAGCCGCCAGTCTGATGAATCTGGGACTGCTGTGCAAAGCACGGGGACAGTATGATCAAAGCATTGCATATTTCAGAAAATCCGCAGAAATAATGAAAAAACACTTTGATCCGGGCCACAGGGGACTGCAATCCTGTAGGGAAAATCTTGATGAGGTTATGCGGATGGGGAATGCGGCTGACTGGCAAATTTCACAGAAAAACAGCAGGACTGCATCCGAAACGTCTGCTTAACGCCATTATCTGATTTTTGTCCGGATCATATTTTCCGGACAGGATTTCAGACACAGTGTCAGGGGAGCCGATTTCCGGCAGATCCGCAGGATTCAGGCCGTGTTCTTCCATCAGATGCCGCAGACATCCGGCAGGTGTTCCCGCAGGTTCAGGAATATTATGCTTTTCATAATCTGAAATCAGGGTTCCCACAATCTCCAGCAGCCCGGTCAAAGGATGTTTTTCATTTCCCTGTATCTGATCCATGAGAAAGTCTGACAAACTGATCAGCCGGTCAAGGTCATTCTCATTTTGGGGCAGGGACAGAATCATCATGAAATCTGAAAAAAAATTGGAGATTAAAACCCTTCGTGAAACTTTGTGTCTTTGTGTCTTCGTGGCAAGAAAATATCCGGCAGGGAAAGTTTTTTGCTGAAATTTATTTTCAGATGCTGTATTATGTACATATTTCTGATAATTTTCAAGAAAAAAATTGTCCCCAGTGCGGGCAGCCATACAGAAAAGAGTTTTGTTATGACAAAAAACAGCTTACAGGAAGACAGGGAACTGGCCGAAAAGGTCTGCAAAGAAATCCGTGCGGGAAACCGGGAGTCGATTGCGGAAATCTATCAACGCTTTCATTCTTTTTTTCAAAGACTTGCCCGAAAACAGTTGGGAACTGCCGGACAGATCGATGATCTGCTTGGGGATTTCTGGGAGGAACTGCTCAACGGCAATGCCATCTGCGCGTATGAGGGAATGAACAATGCCGCGCTGCGCAGTTATCTGGCAAAAATCATGCTTCTGCGAATCATTGATATGCAGCGGAAAATGAAAAGAGAGGAAAAACGCCTTGTTTCTCCCTTTGTGCAGGAAGATGACAGTCAGGAGGATTTTCTTTCCAAAAGCGCATTGGGTTCCGGTTCCGGAGGTCAGCGCGATCTTATAAGTGATATGGCGGATTCCGCACAATCCCCGGATGATCTGATGATGCAGAAACAGCGATCCCTCATATTTCAGAACGCGCTTCTGCTTCTGCATGAATTATCCCCCGCAGATGCCAAATACATCCGGCTGCGCATGGAAGGACTGACATATGAGGAAATGGCTTTGGCAGATGCAGACAAATCCGATCCTCAGTCTGTGCATAAAAAAGCAGATGCCATCAAAAAGCAGTACACCCGGCCAAAAACCGGATCTTTGGCAAAATTCAGAATCATTCTGGAAAATCTGATGACAGAAAACAGGATGACAAAACAGGATCTGCTGTAAAAAACATGTCACTTTTTTCAATCCTTGTACGACTTATACGCAGGGGCTGTATTCATGCGCCTCTGCTTTGCGGAGAACATGAAAAATGGCAAAGAAATATAAACGCTATCATGAAATACCTTTGCAGAAATGCAATGCGGACTGCCCCGGAAAAGGGGAAGAGGTTCTGAAAATCACATTGTTCGATCAGTATGCAAACCTCAGAAGTCATGCAGTGAAACATCTGGCAAGCAGCAGAGAGCCTTTATGGATAGAAAAACTGAATGCAGATGCCGGTATAATTGACCGAAGTATTAAAGATTTGCAGAATATTGCGTGCCGGTATTTTTCGGCAAAACTGCTCAAACCGCCATGCAAAGGATGCCCGTTGTCTCAGAAATGCAATGTTTGTGTGGCAAAACTGGAAAATGAATATCTGCGGATCATCCGGAATGTACTGGAAGAAGGCTGCACCAAACCCCGTTATGCCTGTTTTTATTCAAACAGGGAAGGCAGATATGCTTTTTGGACAATCCCGGACAAACCTGTTGTTGTCATGTCTTCCCTGCTGGATAAGGATGCTGCTGTTTACAATCTGACAACTGCTTATACTGCAAATGCAGGGATTTCCTTCAGTGAAATGCTCAAAAAGCAGGGGGAAAAAATCAGGAATGAATCCCCAGGAAAACGCATTCACTGGTGTAAGAGCGATCACTGGATTCCCGCTCCTTTTCACGGGCCGAGAGTGACAGTCGCAAAACCGAAAAAGGCAGAAAAAGAAAGCCTTATGACCTGTAAATATTCAATACAGAGCAAAGAAGATTGGAGAGAAGCTCTGAAAAAAATGGGTGAAGCATTATGATAAGCACAGAATACACATATGATCTTTCATGGGAAGAAGTGTTTGCACAGGCAACAGAGGATGTCAGCACCTTTGTCCGTGCAGTAAAGGACTGGCCTGAATCTTCGGAAGGATATTCACAGGATTATCTTCTGATCATGATTCTCAGTTACAGGGCAAGAACTGCAAAGGCTTTGCAGACAATGGATACTGCCGAACTTCCGGAGGAATATCTGCCGTATGCCAAACAGATGGAAAATTTGTTTCAAAAAGGTGAGAAATTTCTGGGGGAAATCCTTGCCTCAAATGCCGGACTGATGGGAAAAATCATCAGCAACGAACTGAAAAAACGGGCAGAAAATCTTTTGCAGTCTTTGCAGAAAATCCGATCTCTTGTGCACCAGGGATATTTGATGGAAGATGAGGAATGGGTGGAAGATGATCTCAGAGAAACAGAACATGATTTTCTGCTGGATTTTCAGGAGTTAAGCCTGTGCAGAAAAGAACTGGAAACACCGCTTTTTCAGAATGCTGTGAATGCCCGATCCTTCACAGATTCCATGAAATCAGTGGAAAATAAATTCAGACAGTATTTCGGATATTTCCATGTGATTGCAGATATTCTTGCCTCTGTAAGAAACAGGGAATACAATCCCCCGGACTGGTGGTTTACGGAAATTCCGGATGAGAATGAAGTGCCGGAACCCGGAATTTCCCCTGAAACCGCAGAAAACCTGTTTCAGGCATATCAAACATTGCCGGATATGCCGGGAAAATGCCCCGCACCGGAAGAAATTATCGCATATGCCTTTGATGAACTGGCTGCGGAAAACAATCCCCGGATTCGCAAGCATCTGACAGAATGCCGAAACTGCCTGAATCTGGTAATGGATTTGCGGGAGGCAGACAGGGAAACAGCGGACGTTGAAGAGGCGGAGGTAATGCCCGCGCTGATGTCTGCAATTCAGAAAAGACCGGTTTTTGAAGAGATAGCAGATACCCTGTCTTCCCTCTCCCAAAAGGCAAAAACAATCATTGAACACACTCTTTCTGCCACTTTGGAATTGTTTCAGTGGGAACCTGCATTGGCATCAATGGCTCTCAGAGGTGGAAAATCCTATGAAGAAATACCGGTAAAAAACGGAGATATTCTGCACTCAGGAGATCGGTTTTCAATCACTTTCAGAGCAGATCAGGATTCTTATGTGTATCTTCTGTTTAAGGACAGTGCCGGGGAAATCATCAAACTGTCCGAACAGAAAGCAATTTCTCAGGAGCGTTATGAACTTGGCCCCATTCAATTGGATAACAATACCGGTGAAGAAAGCATTCTCATGCTCACATCAGCATTTCCGATTGAAAATCTGGAGGAACGGATGGAACAGATAAAACAGGCATATCAGCAGCATATGGAAATACAGACCCTGTTTTCGGATATTGCTGTAAACATCATCACTTTTCAGCATAAGTAAAAAACAATCCGTTCTGAAATTTTTTATTCTCTTGACTTGAGATAAGATATTCTTATAAATAAAACAGTTGACAATGAAAATCTGAGGGATATGAAAACAGATTCTTTGTTTTACGAACTTTTCAGAGTGCATCCTGCCGGGCTTTTTGAACTGGCCGGAATTGAAGCACAGGGCGAATATGTGTTTGAAAGCATTACAGTCAAAAGCACGGAAAAGAGGTTTGACGGCTTTTTCAGACCAAAAGACGGTATAGGTAACAATATTTTCCTTGAAATTCAGGGCTATGATGACACAATGATTTACTGGCGTTTTCTCAGGGAAATTGCCGCGCACCATGAGCAGACACAGAGCAGTCAGGCTTTCACTGCGGTTATTCTTTTTATTGATGAAAAATATGATCCAAAAAACTGCCCGGTAAAATTTGTCTCTCCCCACCGCCTGATACGCCTGTATCTGCCCAAATGTCTGAAAACAGTCCAGAACAGGACATCCCCGCTTGCAGTGCTGAAACCACTTGTGTTTGAGGACAGGGAAAAACTGGCCGAGGCTGTTCCAAAATGGAAAACGGAAATTGATTCCCTGAAACTGCCTGAAGGCACAAACAAAACCCTGACAGAACTTCTGGAAACCGCCATACTGAGCCGGTTTCCCAAACTGACAAGAAAGGAGATTGAGAAAATGATACAACTGACACCTCTGGACAAAACCGTAGCCGGTCAGGAACTGATTCAGATGGGCATTGAAAAAGGACACATGGAAGGGCTTAAAAAAGGGATTGAAAAAGGACGCATGGAAGGAGTTGAAAAAGGAAAACTTGTCGGCAAAATTCACTTTGCACAGCGTCTCCTCAGACATCCGGTTACGCCTGAAAAGAAACTTCTTGCCCAAAGCCCGAAGGAACTCAGAGCCATACTGAAAAAACTGGATGCGGAATTGAAGATTGCCTGAACCTTGATTAACAGGATTAAGGGATTTTCATGATTTTTTCATCCTTAATGCCACCCTTTGCTTTTGCTTGAAAAAAGTGCTTTTCACAATACAGGAAGGAGCATGCCTGCCATCATGAAACCTATCGAAAAAGAAATTGAGAACTGGAAAAAGAGTTTGCTGATTTGAAAGAGAAAAACCGTCTTGAGGAAGCTCTTTCAACCGGTTTCAGGCTGCTTGAACGTAAAACCGAACATTTCGGTCATGCACATGAGAGTGTAGCCCATACTCTAAACGAGACCGGTCTGATATACATGGCAATGGGGGAATATGAAAAAGCGGAATCCTTCTTCACAGATGCTTTGCAGATTTTGGAAAACTGCTTCGGAGATGCGCATCCGGATGTGGCTGCTGTTCTCAACAATCTGGCTTATTTCCATGACAAAGTCGGCAATTATGCCGAAGCAGAATCTTTTTACAAAAAATCATTGAAAATAGAAGAAAAAACATTCGGATCGGATCATCCTGCTCTCTCTGACTGTCTGAATAATCTGGGAAACCTTTATCACACTGTGGGCAATTACACTGAAGCCGAATCTCTTTTGAAAAAAGCATTAAAGATAAGAAAAAAAGCATTCGGTTTACAACATCCGGATGTGGCTGTCAGTCTGAACAGCCTTGCGTATCTTTATCATACGCTGGGCAATTATGCTGAGGCCGAACCGCTTTATAAAAAATCTCTGAAAATAAGGAAAAAAATATTCGGACTGGAACATCCGGACGTGGCAACAGGTTTGCACAATCTGGCAGCTTTTTATGAAAGTACGGGCAATTATGCTGAGGCTGAATCCCTTTACAAAAGATCTCTGAAAATAAGGAAAAAAATATTTGGTACGGAGCATCCGGATGTAGCTAAATGTCTGAACGATCTGGCACTGCTTTACAATACTGCTGAAAATTATGAAAAAGCAGAAACTCTTTTCAAAAAAACATTGGAAATAAAAGAAAAAATATTTGGTACGGAGCATAAAGATGTATCTCAATGCCTGAACAATCTGGCAAGTCTTTATGATACTATCGGCAATTACGAAAAAGCGGAAGTTCATTATAAAAGGGCATTGGAGATATTGGAAAAGACGAGTGGCCAGGAATATCCAGATGTGGCTACAGTTCTGAGTAATATAGCAAGTCTTTATGATACTATCGGCAATTACGAAAAAGCGGAAATTCATTATAAAAGGGCATTGGAGATATTGGAAAAAACGAATGGCCCGGAACATCCGGATGTGGCTACGGTTCTGAGTAATCTGGCATTTATTTATAACAATTCAGGTGATTATGAAAAATCTGAACATTTTTACAAAAGAGCATTGGAAATATCGGAAATAATATTCGGTGCGGAGCATCCGGATGTAGCTCAATGTCTGAACAATCTGGCAAGTCATTATAATAATGTCAGCAATTACAGAAAAGCGGAAATTCATTATCAAAGGGCATTGGAGATATTGGAAAAAACGAATGGCCCGGAACATCCGGATGTGGCTACAGTTCTGAGTAATTTGGCGTTTCTTTATAAAAAATCGGGCAATTATAAAAAAGCAGAGCCTCTTTTTAATAGAGAATTGAAAATAAGAGAAAAAATATTCGGTGCGGAGCATCCGGATACATTTAGATGCCTGAATAATCTGATAAATACTTACAATACTGTTGGTGATTATAAAAAATATAAATCGCTTTATAAAAAAGCATTGAGGATATGGGAAAAAGTATCTGCCTCTAACTATTCGGATGGTGCGATAATTCTGAGAGGGTGTTTGAATAATAGATTGATTAATTTTTTTAAAGCCGCCTGACCA
>CAZHPS010000257.1:0-9982 GCA_964534335.1 uncultured Desulfobacterales bacterium | reverse complement strand
TAAAGGAAAGGGATGTTTTTCTGCAAAAGGAAAATATCCGGCTGCGTTCTGCTGCAAAGGATCGTTTCCGTTTCGGCAATATTGTGGGCAAAAGCATGGTTATGCAGCAGGTGTATGAAATGATTCTGCGCGCGGCAGCAGCAGATGCCAATGTTATCATTTACGGTGAATCCGGCACAGGCAAGGAACTCGTGGCCCGTGCGGTTCACGATATGAGCGAGCGCAGTGCAGGCCGTTTTGTGCCGGTCAACTGCGGCGCGATTCCGCGTGATTTGATGGAAAGCGAGTTTTTCGGATACCGCAAAGGCGGTTTTACAGGCGCAGACAGGGACAAACCCGGTTTTTTTGATCATGCGTCCGGCGGAACCCTGTTTCTTGATGAATTGGGGGAAATTTCCGAAGATATGCAGGTGAAACTGCTCCGTGTGCTGGAAGGCGGAGGATACACGCCCATCGGCGGATTGGAAGTCCGCAAACCTGATGTGCGCATTATTGCCGCAACCAACCGCAATTTGGAGCAGTTGATTCGCGATGGCAGGATACGGGAGGATTTTTTCTACCGCATTCATATTATTCCCGTGTATATGCCCCGGCTTTGGGAACGCAGGGAGGATATACCGCTTCTGACAGAGTATTTTCTGAAAAAATATGATCCCACCGGCAGAGCAATACTCAGCGGTCATGAACTGGACATGCTGCGCGAATATGACTGGCCCGGAAATGTGCGGGAACTGGAAAACACGATTCAGCGGTATGTGAGTCTGAATTCACTGGATTTTCCCGGAGGCAGAATCCGGAGCGGGTCAGCGAATTTCATTGCAATGGCAGGAAATGCAGCAGATGCAAATCCCTGTCTGCAAAATGCTGTGGAACAATTTGAAAAAAAACATATTTTGGGTGTACTGGAACTCTGCAGATGGAACCGCACAAAAGCAGCCAAACTGCTTGGCGTGGGAAGAAAAACCCTGTACCTGAAAATGAGGCAGCTTGGCATTCAGGAGCATTGATTTGCTTTTTTTTATTCCCCTCTCAAGAGGGGAATTATAAAATTCAACGTGGTCATGTAGTAGGTCGGATTAGCGTTAGCGTAATCCGACACGTTGATTTTGATAATACAAAAACCAACGTGAGCATGTGTATTGTTTCATAAAATTGTTGTTGTATTTCAGGTCATTACCGGGATGTCGGATTACGCTGACGCTAATCCGACCTACGATGAACATAAAATCGCATCCATTGAAGAATTGCGCATATCATGCAATCCGATGGATTGTAACATTACCGGGATGTCGGATTACGCTGACGCTAATCCGACCTACGATGAACATAAAATCGCATCCATTGAAGAATTACGCATATCATGGCAATCCGATGGATTGTAACAGACTGTTTTTGATAAGGAGATACAAAAAAATGACAAATCCCTACAACAATAAAAGTATGCTTCCCCATGATTCCGATATGTTTTTTGGGCGTGAGGCTGAGCTGAAGCGTATTGAAAACATGCTGAATTCTGATCATCCCCAGAGTGTTTCCATTGTGGGGGAACGCCGGATTGGCAAATCTTCCATTGCCAACCGGGTGTATCACCGGTTTAAGGATGTGAAAAACACGCTGGCTGTTTTTCTGGATTGCAATGGTATGGCTGAAGACTGCAAAAGCAAAGAGGATTTTTTCAGGCTGCTTAACAAAAAATTTATAGAGGCTGATGAATCAAATCAGGGACTTGATCTTGACCCTAACTTGGATAAGGAACTGTTTAAGGATTATCCCGGTTTCAAGAGTTTCGTTTATAAACAGGCAAAAACAGACATCCGGTTTCTTGTTTTTATTGATGAATTTGAAAAACTGTCTGTAATGAATTTTGCTGATGATTCCTTTTTTTCAAACTTGCGGTTTTTGGCAAGCAGACCTGAATATCGGCTGGCATTTGTCACCATATCCCAGAAACGCCTGAAGGATTTGACGCATAAATCTGTTATTTCTTCCGGGTTCTGGAATATTTTTGACAATGTTGTCATCGGCCTGCTGGAAGACAATCCCCTGACTGACTTGCGGGTAAAGGGTTTTCAGAAAAGCGGTTTTTGTCTTGAAGAACAGGATATTAAAACCATTGATTATTATGCCGGGGCTTTTCCCTTTTTAAATCAGATTGTGTGCGGTCATCTGTTTTTTGCAAAGGATTCCGGGAAAAAATTGAATGTTACTCAGATCAAAGCTGATTTGGACGATCATTATGAGGATTTGTGGGAAAAAAGGAGCAGGGAAGAGCAGAAGGTTTTGAAAAAACTGGCTGATGGTAAAAAAGCTGACGAGCATCTGCTGACGGAATTGCAGGTTCGGGGGCTGGTAAAACAGACAGGGGAATATTATTACCCTTTTTCAAGATTTTTTTCTGAGTTGATCAAAAAGGTTTTCAAAGTCAGGAGCACATCTTCCAATATTTTGGAAAAACTGAAAAAGGTTCAGGCCATTACCGAAACAGGAAGCAGGATATTCAAAAATATCAGAGACTTTTTTTCCGGTAAAGAGGAAAAGAAAGAAGACAAAAAATGATCCGCATTTTATCCCAAGCAAATAAACTTGGCCCCCGTCTTTTCTGGCAGACTGTTTTTCAGCCATCAAAGGCTTATAATTTTATAAGGGAAAAAACAGAGTATCAGTATATTTTTTTCTGGACATTTGTTTTTATGGGGCTTTTGGCTGGCGGGATTCTGGCTGTTTCCCATTACTGTTTTTATCATAATCTTTTTCAAAGTATCGCAGTCGCATTCGCAGTCGCATTCGCATTCGCATTCGCATTCGCATTCGCATTCGCATTCGCAGGCGCAGGCGCATTCGCAGTCGCAGGCGCAGTCGCAGGCGCAGTCGCAGGCGCAGGCGCAGTCGCAGGCGCAGTCGCAGGCGCAGGCGCAGGCGCAGTCGCAGGCGCAGGCGCACGCGCAGGCGCACGCGCAGGCGCACGCGCAGGCGCAGTCGCCTGCGCAGTCGCAGGCGCATTCGCAGGCGCATTGTTAATTGCAGTCAAAATCTCATCACAGCCCTATGAAATGATTATATTTCCCATATCGTTTTTCATTACCTATTTCTTTGTTTCAATCGTTGAATTTATTCAAAAAAATAAGGATTTTAAGGACTATTATGAAGAAAAAAACATAAAAAAGGATGAGCTTACTCATCAGAAATTTGGCTTTGTTCAGAAATCGTCTTTCATCTGGTGTCCCCTGCTTGCGGTTCTTGTTTATGCACTGACTTTTTTAACTGTCAGCCCGGATTTGCAGACCAAAATAGGCATAACAGCCGCAGGCTTTGCCCTCATGCCTTTTTTTATTCTCCATATTCCTGATTATCTTCTCTGTCTGCCTGTATGGTTCTGGCAAACCAGAAAGGCAGTAAAAAACCGTGAAAACAGCCATGCGCTGATACAAATCTATGAAAACTCTCTCCTGTTCAAACATGAAATGCTCTATTTTCAGTTACCCGGACTTTATACCTTCATCTCTCTTTTTGCAAAAAACAAAGAACTTGGCATAAAAGAGGCTGTGAAACGGATTGATTATTTATACTGGTTTACCTTTCAGCAGAAACAGGCGCAAAAGGCAATTATTGAACTGGGCAGGGATAAGGAAACCGCGCACCAGTATATTCATTTTTTACTGGAACAGAAAAACCTGCCCCTTTTAAAAACCCTTGCAGCGGAAAACCCTTTAGCCCGGCTGTATCTGATTCTGTTCCATGAAACAGGCAAAACAGAAACACAGAAAAATGCTTATGACATATCCCTGCCTGTGCGCAAAGGATTTTCATTTTTCCAAACCCGGTCTGAAAACAGACAGGAAAATCTGCCTGAAACTTCAGAGGAAAAAATTGACCATGTGTGCCGGGAAATGGAAAAACAGAATGGACACCGGTTTGACACGGAATTCTTCCTGAGCCTGAAAGCTGCCCGCACCCTGATGGCATCCTCAGCAGTAAAAGACTTTTATGCGGCATATGCAATCCTGGAGCAGATAAGCGGTTTTCCTGAAGAAATAAAATATTTTCAGGATATTCAATCCCTGATTCCCCAGTTAAAAAAAATAAGGGACAGACTGCCTTCCATAGAAATCATCAAAAATTTTGGAACCCGGCGTTCTGAACTGCGGGATCAGCAGCAAAATTTCCTGAATCTGTCTGAAACTGCGGAAACCATTTTTTATGAACCGTTTGCACAGATATGGAAACAGGCTTTCAAAAATTTTGCACTGGTAATTGAGCAGGAAATAAATATTCAGCAGGGTTCGGCAGATCTTTCCATTCATCTGAAAAACAGTCAAATTTTAAAATCAGAGCAAACGCAGCACCTTTATTTTGCCATAAGCAACAGGGGGCAGGAATTTGCATCCGGCATATCTGTCATTTTATGGGCAGACAACAAAAACACACTGCAGTTTTGCAAAGAGGCAAAGGCAGATATTCAGATAATTGAAGCCGGTGCTGCAAAAGAAATCTCTTTTCCCGTCATTGCCGCTGCTGCGGATCAAACCCATGTGCGGGGCAGTATCATTTTTTCAGACAGAACCAGAGATGACAAGCAACTGCCGTTTTCCTTTCCGGTTTCCATAAATGAAGAAAAAGCGGAATTCAGAGAAATAACAAATCCTTATATTACCGGAAATCCTCTTGATCAGAGCAGCAGGGTTTATGTGGGCCGTGAGGATGCCTATCACTTCATTGATACAAACATAATGGCCGGAGATGAACACCACACCATTGTCTGTTACGGCCTGCGCAGAACCGGAAAAAGCTCTCTGCTGTACAGAATCATGAAAAACGGATTTACGGACAGACGCCTTGTGCCTGTCCTGTTTGACATGCAGGGCATTGATAATGAAGATGATTTTTATTATTCTCTGGCAGAGGCCATAAACGCAAACCTGGAACTCCAATCAGAATATGATGCCCGGAACTTTGGTGATTTCAAAAAATATCTTAAAAAAATAAAAGCAACTCTGTCAGACAGAATCATTGTTGTTCTGGTTGATGAATTTGAGGAACTGCAGATGCGGGTGGAGGACAAACGGATATCCAGAACAGTGTTCAGCAATATCCGGCACCTGATGCAGCATGAAAAAAACTTTATTTTCCTTTTTGCAGGAACCCATAAAATAGAAGAACTTAGCGCAGATTACTGGTCTGTTTTCTTTAACACTGCCACTTACCTGAAAATCAACTATCTCAGCAGAAAAGACACGGAAAAACTGATCACGGAACCGGTCGCGGAACACCTGAACTATGACAGCCTTGCAGTGGATCAGATAATAAAAATGACTCACGGCCAGCCCTATCTTACCCAGCTTATCTGCCGTACCATTGTAAATGATTTGAATGAAAACAAAAAACGCAATTATGCACTTATAGATGATGTGGATGATGCAGTGGAGAAAATCGTCAGGCAGGGAGATGACCATTTTTCCACACATATCTGGAAAGAATCAACCCTGCCGGAACGTCTTGCCCTGAGCTCTGCAGCAGAGGAACTGAGCCAAAAGCAGTCGGATGATATTGGCATTGACGGCATTTACAGCAAAATTGAACTCATAGCCGGAAAAATCACAAGAAAGGAATGTGTGGATACCCTGAGCAGACTGGTTTCCAAAGATATTATGGCAGAAAAAAACATGCGGTATTCTTTTCCTGTAAATCTGCTGCGGAAATGGCTGTACCGCAAACATCCTTTGCGGCAGGTGCGGGAAGAGATGGATCGCGGCTGATCCCCGTCTGATTATTCTTGCCCCCTTCACCGTGCCGAAAAAAACGGGAAAAACAGACTGTCCCTGATATGCAGGCAATGGAAAGAAAAAGTGTATGAAAGTTATGAGGGAAAGGATCGGAGTGCAGCAACCCAGATTCTCGGACTTTTCATCTTAAACCGTTTCAGGAAACTGTCTTTGGAGGAGGTGATCCGTATGCTGAATTTTGATCTGTCAAAAACCAGAGCCGGAAAGGAACTGATCGGCATTGGTATGGAAAAGGGCATGGAAAAGGGTATGGAGAAGGGTGTGAAAAAGGGCATGGAAAAGGGCATGAAAAAAATGCTGCTCCTTGCCTTTGAGCAGAAATGGGGACAGGTTCCGCAGCACATTGACAAAGCCGTGCGGAAGATTTCCGCGGGTGACACTCTCCGCGATCTGTTCGCAACCCTGCTGCGGAGCAGTACTGCTGATGAATTTGAACTGTTTCTGAAAAACAAGGGAATCAGCGGGAGTGCCTGAATTTTCATGAAATTTTTATCCATCACGGACAGGGATCAGGAAAAAAGGCGGAAAACGCAGAAAAGCCTCCGGAGGAAGCAATGCTCCCTTTTGCAGACTGATTCTCACCGCTTTTTTTCCTGCGGTTTCCTGCCGGCTGCCGGAATTCCGCGTCAGTGCGCTGTCCCTTGTTCCTCCCACCATTTCTCAGCCTCTTTCAGATCCCTGAAATCCTGTATGCAGTCCCAGAAACGGAAAAGCATGTCCACATCCGCATCCGTCAGATTCCGCTCCAGATCGCCATTGGTTTTATACAATGCGGAATGCAAACCGGAGGCTTGCAAAAATTGAGCGGAGCGGTTTTTTGCACACGCGGAAAGGTGAAAGAAAACTGACAATATTGTATAAAATCAATGGCGAATTGGTATAATTTGTTGGGAAAGCCGGTTTTTCTGTAAAAATGACACCCTTCATGGGTTTAATTTGTTGGAATAACAGGTTTATTATAAAAATAACACCCATTCTTGGGTTAAATTTGTTGGGAAAACCGGTTTATTAGACCTCTTGCAAAAGTGGGAATTGCTCCATTGATTTTATTGGATAAAAATTGACTTTGGAAAGAGGTCTATTATAAAAATGACACCCTTCATGGGTTTAATTTGTGGGAATAACGGTTTTTCTGTAAAAATGATACCCATTGCTGGGTTAATTTTATTGGAATAACGCTTTTTATAATAATAACAAAATATTCTGGGTTTAAAAATCCCGTAAGGGATGAAATGATTATATAGCCTTTAAGAAAATACTTTTGGGGTTTCACGCAGGTTGGGATAAACGGAGTGAACCCCAACTGAATCAGGATGTTGGGGTTCACTCCGTTCACCCCAGCCTACCCCAAATAATTATCTTAAACACTATAGAAAATGACACTGCAAAAAAAGCAGAACAAAACCGGGTTTGGAAAATCCCGTAAGGGATGAAATGATTACAGAAAATGACATTGCAAAAAAAGCAGAACAAAATCCCGGAAGGGAAGACATTATTATTTTGAATCATTGGCAATAATATCACCCCTGCGGGTTTGGATTTCTTTGATAACCGTTTTTTCTGAAAGACTTTTTCTTTTTTCAGGATTTTGGGGTATTATCGGCTGCAACCAGCAGAGTGTGCTCAAGGTCTGCATAACTCAGATCTGATTCCCGCAGATCAGCTTTCCACAGGCTCGCGCAACTGAGGTTTGCCCCGATGAAAACCGTATTACGCAGATCCGCGCCTGTGAGATCTGCGCCGTTGAGATTGGCCCGCCAGAAATCAGCACCCTGAAAAACAGCATTTTCCATATCCGTTTCGCTAAGATCAGCCTGCTGCAGATTGGCTTGGCTGAAAACAGCGTTCCGGAAACATCCTTTGTGCAGAACCGCTTCCCGCAGATTTGCGCTGGTGAAATCCGCTCCCTCGGCAAATACATTTTCCAGACTGGCGTCTGCCAGTCCGGCTCCGCGGAGAATCGCATATTCCATATTGGCAGAACCCAGATCCGCGTCTGCAAGTTCCGCGTCTGACAGGTCAGCTCTGACAAGCAGGGCATTTCTGAGACAGGCACTCCACAGACATGCTGCCCTGAGATCCGCGTTCTGCAGCACTGCATCCCGGAGATCAGCCCGGCTCAGATCAGCGTCCCGCAGAATTGTGTTTTGCATAAAGGCATTGCGCAAATCTGCTGACTTCATATCCGCGCCGCTCAAATCCGCATTCCGGAAATCCGCATTGCGCAGGTCAGCATTGGCAAAACAGACTCTGCGCAGATCCGCATTTTCAAAATTTTTTCTGGAAAAATACGCATCTGAAAAATGTTTTCCGGAAAATATGTCTTTGTAAACAGACGGTTTTCCGAATTTCCGGGAAAAAAGGCAGCGCACATGTTTCAGTATGGAATATTGTTTCATCCTGACACCTGTTACTGATCCAAAATTTTTTTGAACAACTGCCTGTTATCAAGGATTTTTCCGGAACCCATTACAATGGTCGTCAGCGGATCATCTGCCATTTTTACGGGAAGCCCGATTTCTTTTTCCATGTGAATGGCAAGATTTTTCAGCAGGGCAACACCTCCGGTCAGCACAATTCCATTGTCAAGAGCACCTGCCGCGAGTTCCTGCGGCGTTCTGTCCAGCACCATTTTTACGGCATCTGTAATGGCTGTAAGCTGTTCGGATATGGCATTGCGCACCTCCAGCGCATTAATTTTCAGTATCATGGGTCTGCCAGATAAGATTTCCCAGCCTTTGACTTCCATAGTTTCAGGATGTTCCCTGTCCGGGCAGGCATTGCCGATGGTCATTTTGATCTCTTCTGCCGTGCGCTCACCGATAATAAAGTTGTACTGTTTTTTCACATAGCGTATAATGGCATCATCCATTTTGTCCCCGGCCACTTTGATGGAAACACCGGAAACAATGCCGCCCAGGGAAATGACTGCCACATCCGTGGTTCCTCCGCCAATATCCACAATCATATTGCAGGTGGGTTCCGAGATGGGCATATCCGCGCCCACTGCCGCAGCAAGAGGCTCCTCAACAAGAAAGACCTGTCTGGCCCCGCACTGCTCGGCAGATTCCCTGACCGCACGTTTTTCCAGAGAGCTGATGCCGGAGGGAACTGCGATGATCATTCTGGGACTGAAAATATTCATGCGGCTCCGCACTTTCTGGATAAACTGGCTGAGCATGGCACTGGTGGCTTCAAAGTCCGCAATGACCCCGTCACGCATGGGCCGTATGGTGACAACATTTGCCGGGGTTTTTCCCATCATCCGTCTGGCTTCCTGCCCCACAGCCAGAATCCGATGTCCGTTGATCCGGTCTGTCCTGAGAGCAACAACCGATGATTCATTCAGGACAATCCCTTTTCTTTTTCTGTAGATAAGTGTGTTTGCTGTTCCCAGATCAATGGCAAGATCCTTGGAAAACACGCTGAGAAAGCGGTTCATCAGCCCTTTGTGCGCTGTGTTTCCTGTGGAACTTTCTGCGGAACTTCCTGTGGATTCTTCTTTCACAGCCATCTGTGAATCAGCAGGCGGATCATTAAGCGAATCATTCATTTTGAACATGGCGGCCTCCAGTTTGTTATGGCATGGGTGACATACGGTAAAAGATTTATAAGAAAAGGTTTTTTCCAGTCTGCCTGTCTGCTGTCCGCAGTTTGCGCATACAGCAGGGGATGGCACAGAAGGGATTTCCCTTATATCTGTTTTTTTTTTAACAAAAAACCGTGTCTGACATTTGCCGCAGCGGGCATAAATTCCCTGCTCCGGAATTCTGGCAGGATCGGTTTGATATTTTGTAAGGCAGTTGGGACATTGTATTCTCATCATCAGACTCCGGATTTGTGTCTTTTGTTTTTTCTCATGCCCTGTTATGATGATTATCCTGATAAAAATAAAAAAATCAATTGGGAAAGCAGTGTATTTGAAGGTAGAATAATCCTGCCTAGTACATGACCAATTTAGATTTTATGGTATCAATTCCCCTCTTGAGAGGGGCAGGGGTGTGTTTTGGGTGTGCAATTCCGGACACACCCCAGCCCCTCTCAAGAGGGGATTATATAAAATCCAACGTGGTCATGTACTAGTACATGACCAATTTAGATTTTATGGTATCAATTCCCCTCCTGAGAGGGGCATGGGGTGTGTTATTGGACTGTGCAGTTCCGGACACACCCCTGCCCCTCTCAAGAGGGGAATATATAAA
>CAZHPS010000256.1:0-10041 GCA_964534335.1 uncultured Desulfobacterales bacterium | reverse complement strand
TGCAGGGAACAATCCGGGTCAATCCCTTAATCCTGAAAATCCCGGTTCAGACAGTGCTGAAGGAAAACCTTGCCGGAAACTGCCGGATATGATAAACTGTTTTCATTAATTCCCTATATTTGCAGAGGTAATTCATATGTCATACAGATTCAACACCATCATTGAAAAAGACCGGTACGGATTCTACGCTTTCTGCCCGGAGTTGGAAGGCTGTCACACGCAGGGCGATACTTTGGATGAAGTCCTTGAAAACATGAAAGAAGCCATATCGCTTTATCTGGAAACCATGACGGAAAGAGAAATCCGTGAGATTGCCGACAGACAGTTGTTTGCAACCACTCTGGAGGTTAAAGCTGCCTAAACTATTAAGAATAACAGCATCAGAAGCAGAAGCTATGCTGCTGAAAGCCGGATTTGAAATGATCAGAAGCAAAGGAAGTCACCGTATCTACATGAAAGGTGAAACCAGAATTATTGTCCCTTTTCATGCCGGAAAAACTCTGCATCCGAAAATTGCCAAACAGGTTATGGAATGTACTGCGGAATGAATAACCTGCGGATTAATCCGCAGGTTATTCATCCGAAATACATATATTATTTTTTGAATATCCAATAGGTTCCATCCGGATGTTTCACCGGCAGCAGTCCGAATCGTTCCGATGGGGGCATCCGGTGTTTCATCAGATAATAAATATCTGAAATCACAGATCGCTTTTCTGAATAATAGGAATGCCCCAAAGCAAGAATATTTGTCTCAAGATCGCTGGCATCTATGGTGTCTATTCCCTTCACAACCAAAGGCAGCTTTGCATCACCTGCTCTCGTATAGCAGCCGTGGATCAGTTTGGACAATTTCAAAGCCTTGTCATTGGATGAGGCATACAGGGTAATCCGGGCATCCATTTTCTGCATTTTCGGGAGTATCTCCTGTGTGAACACCTCCGCATCAATATCCGGGGCAGCCAGAATGATATCCCTGAATACAGATAACAATTTCTTCTCCTCATCACTTTCAAACATTCCCAACGCACCTGTAAGCGCACGGTTCCCCATGCTGTGGGCAATCAGAAAAATATTTTCCGCGCCTGTGCGTTTTGCCACATCCTTTAAAAAATCCTTCAGATGCGGTGTTGTCCATCTCACATTCTCCTCATCAGCCGTATAACCTGAACTTTTTCCCTGAGACGGCCAACTGTAAAAAACCGGTATGCCGTCAAACTTGAGATCATATGACATTTGGGCAGTCCGCCGTGCCGCATCCTCAAAAGATACGTTATATCCATGAACAAACACAAACGCCTGCTTTGGATGAAATCCCTCCATATCGGATTTCATTTTTTGGAAAAAACTGTCCGCTGACAAAGAGAATCTTTTCAGCAGGACAACATCTTTTGCAGGATTTGAACCGGATTCCATCTCTCCCATCCGGTGATCTTCGGGAATGCTCACTTTGCAGGTTCCGTATTCCAGTTTTCCCCGGTCTCCCCCGTAAAATTCCCCCGGTTTTTGTGATCCGGTTGGTTTTCGGTCGGTTCCGTAAAAAACCTGCACTTCCACATATTTTTTTGTTTCCTCTGAACCGCCCCGCAGCACATCCTGCCAGGGAAACGCTTTGCACCGCTCATCTGTCATGGGGATTTCCCGCCAGTCCGCACCGGGAACAAAATCTGTCCGGTTATTCTCCTCATCAAAACAGCGGTAAACCGGCTCCGGATTTTCTTTGCCCGCAATCTTCACGCACCGGCCTTTGACCGTGCCTTTGGCTATGACCGGATTATTTCCAATGTATTCAAAACAGAGGGGCACAATCTCCACTTCTTCCCAAATATCACCCGGATCAAACTCCTGCGCATTTCCGTTTTCATCCATACATTTCAGCACAGGAAACGCGTCATATCTCCCCTGAATGCGGAAACAGTTCTTCTTTATGCTCCCGTCTGTTTTATTCCGGAAATAAACATCTGTTTTCCCGGCAGCAAAACAGGGAAAAACGGCCATCATCATGAAAATCTGAAAAATGAAAAACAGTCTGAAAACAGCAATCTGCATGGAGGATACTCCTTTGTTCGGGGTTGATAACTGCATGGATTTTTTATAAGCAGGGATTTCAGAAAAATAACAATCCCTGCTTATAAAAAATCCCTGTAGTTTTTGCAAAGTCAGCAAAGGCTAACCTTTTATAACTACAAGGATTATTTTAAGAAAGGATTTCAGACAGATAACAATCCCTGCTTAAACAAAATCCCTGCAGTTTAATGGAAAACCTGTCCTGACCGTTTATACAGATTATTCCAAAATGATTTGTAAATCAATGGGGTAAAAAATGTATTCTGAATGGGGATTTTGAGAAAATCAGAAATTGAAAAACCGGGATCGGATTTCTGACTCATCCCTGAAACCGCCCAGGCAGTCAATGAAATTTTCACCGCATTTTTTATCTCTCTTTGCCATTTTTGATTTGACTGTAGAACACAGTCATTATATATTTGCACATAACCATAAAACACTATGGGGAGGAAAGGAGTGTGACATGCAGGAAATACAGTTGACAGATATTCATCATGGAATCTGGATAGATAAAAAATGGCTGGAAAAGGCGGGACTTGGAAACCGTCTGGAAATTGAAATGAAAAAAAATGAGATTTCCATACGCACTGCCCATGAAACCAATGAACAGCCGATACAGCCATCTGAAGAAGGCTGGAATATATTCCGCACTCTCGGAGATGACGCTGTAACAGGCTGTCTGAAAAACGCATCAGAGCATCATGACCTTTATCTCTATGGAAAACAGAAATGAGACAGATTTTTGTGGATACAGGCGCATGGGATGCCATAGCGGACAGAGGTGATGCAAATCATAAAGCAGAAAGGAATATCCGAATATGAGCAGAAAAAGCAATATACTCAATTTATTAAAAGAAAACCGGGATAAATTCAGAGCGGTCGGTGTCAAATCCCTGGGTATTTTCGGTTCCACAGCCAGACAGACCGACAATGAGAACAGCGACATAGATATTCTTGTTGAATTTGAGAAAGACTGCCGGAAGTTCCGCAATTTCAATCTGCTGTGCGATCTGCTGGAACAGTATTTTGGAAAAACCTATGATCTTATCACTGTTGACGGTTTAAGTCCGCATATCGGCAAAAAAATACTCAGGGGAGTGGAATATGTCGAACTTGCACCTTGATTATCTCCTGCATATTCTGGAGGAAACACTGTTTCTTCTGAAAGAATCGGAAGGAGTTACGGAGACGGAATTTCTCGCGGATGAAAAACGGAAAAGAGCATTTGCAAGAAGTTTTGAAATTATCGGAGAAGCTTCAAAAAATATTCCTGATGATGAAAAGAAAAAATACAGCCGGATTGACTGGAAAGCAATGGCAAGGATGAGAGACCGCCTGATACATCATTATTTTGGAGTGGATTATCATATTGTCTGGGATACGGTTCAGGAGAATATTCCTTACCTGAAAAAAGAACTTGAAGATATTTTGGACAAACTGAAGAACGAACAATAAACAAAGCGGCAGGGAAAAGTATATTCCCATGCCGCTTTGTTATTGAAAAAAGAGATTTTTCTGCTTACACCTTTGCAAAAGTTTCCTGACACACATCCTTGAGATAGGCCAGGTTTTCGCATACATGGATGCCGTTGGCTTTCATGGATGCAACTTTGCTCTGTCCGGTTCCGCTGTTGCCGCTGATAATCGCGCCCGCGTGTCCCATGCGCCGTCCCGGAGGAGCGGTCAGTCCCGCGATGAATCCCACCACCGGTTTTTTCACATTGGCTTTGATGTATTCCGCTGCCTCCTCTTCGGCTGATCCGCCGATTTCCCCAATCATGACAATGCCTTTGGTGGCCTCATCATCTTTGAAACGGCTCAGGCAGTCAATGAAATTGGTTCCGTTGACCGGGTCTCCGCCGATGCCGATGCAGGTGGTCTGTCCCAGTCCTGCAAGGGTCAGTGCGTGAACTGCCTCATAAGTGAGGGTTCCGGAGCGGGACACAACACCGATTTTTCCGGGTTTGTGAATCACGCCCGGCATGATGCCGATCTTGCATTCGCCCGGAGTGATGATGCCGGGGCAGTTGGGCCCGATCAATCTTACGGGTTTGCCCTTGATATAGTTTTTCACCTTCATCATGTCCATGACCGGGATTCCCTCGGTAATGCACACAATCAGGGGAACTTCCGCGTCTGTGGCTTCCATAATCGCGTCTGCTGCAAAGGGGGGCGGAACAAAAATCATGCTCGCGTTTGCTCCTGTGTATTTCACTGCATCTTTGACAGTGTTGAACACCGGAATTTCATCCATTTTCTGGCCGCCTTTGCCCGGAGTCACACCCGCGACCACATTTGTGCCGTATTCCGCGCACGCACGGGTGTGGAACTGCCCTTCTTTTCCTGTAATTCCCTGTACCAACAGTTTCGTATCTTTATTGACAAGTATGCTCACTTTGTTTTCCTCACCTGTGAAATGGGTTTACTGAATGGCTGCCTTGAGTTTTCCCGCTGCTTCCTTGAGATCCGCCGCGTTGATAAGTTTCAGACCGGATTCTGCCAGAATCTTTTTGCCCTCTGCCAGATTTGTGCCTTCCATGCGGATAATCACAGGCACTTTCAGACCGACTTTTTCCGCAGCCTGGACCACGCCGTTGGCAAGACGGTCACATCTCAGGATTCCACCGAAGATATTGATAAGAATGGCTTTTACATTGGAATCACTCTGCAGAATGCGGAAACCGTTTTCAATCTGCTCCGCGCTCGCGCCGCCGCCCACATCCAGAAAGTTGACCGGTTTGCCGCCCGCGAATTTGATGCAGTCCATAGTCGCCATTGCCAAACCCGCGCCATTGACCATATTGCCCACATTGCCGCTTCCCAACTGAATGTAATTGAGACCGAATTTGGAAGCCTCAACTTCATTGGGATCTTCCTCATCCAGATCGCGGTATTCCACAACATCCTTATGGCGGTAAAGTGCATTGGAATCAAAATCCACCTTGGCATCCAATGCAATCACATTGTTTTCCGCTGTAAGCACCAGGGGATTGATTTCCACCATAGAGCAGTCATAATTCACGCTGAAATTATAGAGGTTTTTCAGCAGTCCGGTAAAGGCTTTCTGTGCCTCTGCCGGGATATTGAGACCAAACGCGGCATCCCGCAGATGATAAGCCTGAATCCCGGTCATGGGATCAACATAGACTTTGATGATCTTTTCCGGCGTTTTGGCTGCGACTTCCTCAATATCCATACCGCCTGCCTCACTTGCCATGATGACCATTTTGGCAGTGGAACGGTCAGGAAGAATGCTCAGATACAGTTCTTTGGCAATGTTGAGTCCCTGCTCAATGAGCAGTTTTTTCACCAGTTTGCCTTCGGGGCCGGTCTGTTTGGTCACCAGGGTCATGCCCAGGATTTCTTTGGCGTATTTTTCAAATTCAGCCATGTTTTTCGCGACTTTCACACCGCCGCCCTTGCCGCGTCCGCCTGCGTGAATCTGGGCTTTTACCACGACCGGGAATTTGCCCAGTTTTTCCGCGACTGCCTTTGCTTCGGCCACACTGAAGGCCGCGCTGCCTTCGGGAACCGTGACGCCGTGCTTTCTGAATAACTCTTTTGCCTGATATTCATGGATTTTCATGGTGTTTCCAATTCCTTTTATAGATCAGCCTGCGGATAAATCCACAGGTTATTCATAATCAAATCAATTTGATAAGCAGGGGAAGACCGGGCTGGCATTTTCCGGTCTTCCCCTGACGGGAGGAGGAACAGACAGCAATTAACCAATCACACAAAGAACCGCATTTTTGGCAACAGAATCACCGCTCGCGAAATTGATGGCTTTGATGGTTCCGCTTATGGGCGCAGGAAGCGCGTTTTCCATTTTCATGGCTTCCAGCACCACAACGGTTTCGCCTTTTTCCACGCTGTCGCCCACATTTTTCTTATAGGCCACAATCATGCCGGGCATGGGCGATGTCAAAGCAGTGCCGTCCACTGCACCGGCAGCAGCAGGAGCAGCCGCGGCTGCTTTGGGTGCTGCGGGTTTGGGAGCCGGGGCTGCTTTGGGCGCAGCAGCAGTTTTGGGTGCTGCCGGAGCAGACGATTTGGGAGCTGCTGCTTTGGGCGCAGCAGCCGGAGCAGCCGCGGGAGCCTGATATGCAATCACAGGCGCGCCGCCCGGTTCATCCACATCCACCTGGAAGTAATCTCCGTCCACAAACACATTGAAGGTGCGTGTGCCTTCGCCTTTTTCCGGAACCTCTTTGCCCGGTTTTTCCACCAGCAGACCGGCTTTGGCTTTTTTGATCAGTTCATCCTGTTTTTTCACATCCTCAAGGGTTTTGGGCATAACATCTTTGGGCGGAGCTTCCACACCGTATTTCCATTTCAGGAATTTCTTGCCCGTTACAGGATAAATGCCGTACAGCACCACATCATCAATATCTTTTGCCAGATCACCGATTTCCGCCTTTGCTTTTTCCAGTTCCGGCTCCAGAACCTCTGCGGGACGGCAGGTAATAGGCTGTTCGCCTCTGGCATAGCCTTTGAGGGCTTTTTTCTGCACTTCCGGATCAATGGGAACAGCGGTTTTGCCGTACAGACCATAGCACAGATCTTTGACCTGCGCGGTAATCATTTTGTAGCGTTCGTTTTCATCATCAAACAGCACGTTGTTCACCGTCTGGATGCCGACAATCTGACTGGTGGGTGTAACCAGCGGAATCTGGCCCAGTTCCTTGCGCACTCTTGGCAGTTCTTTGTAAACCTGATCGATTTTGTCCAGAGCATCCATTTCCCGAAGCTGATTGACAAGGTTGGAAAGCATTCCGCCCGGAGTCTGGTGCAGCAGCACGTTGATGTCAATGATGGACACCTTGCTGTCATCCAGCAGGTGTTTGTATTTGGGCATGACTTCTTTTTCAAGAATCTCATTAATCTTCGCGAGTTTCTTAATGTCAAAACCCGTATCCCGGTTGGTTCCCAGAAGTGCCATGACCAAAGGTTCAAGTGCGGCATGGGAAGTGCGGTATGCGTAAGGTGTCATACAGGTGTCAATAATATCCACACCGGCTTCAATGGCTTTCAGGTGGCTCATGGGAGACATGCCTGATGTGAAATGGCTGTGCAGATGAATGGGCGGTTTGACTGCTGCTTTCAAAGCCTTGATGAGTTTATAGGCATCATAGGGAGCAATCAGACCGGCCATATCTTTGATACAGATACTGTCTGCGCCCATAGATTCCAAATCTTTGGCTTTGTTGATATAGTAATCCAGATTGTAAACATCACCGCCCAGACGGGGCTGGGTCATGGTGTAACAGATACATCCCTGAAAATGTTTTCCTGCTTTTTTAATGCCTTTTACAACCGTCTCAAAATTGCGGTAGTCATTGAGCGCATCAAAGGTACGGAAAACATCCATGCCGTTTTCCGCTGTTCTTTCCACAAATGCCTCGGCCAGATCATCTGCATAATTGCGGTAGCCTACGAGATTCTGTGCGCGCAGCAGCATGGAAAAAGGCGTTTTTTTGAAGTATTTCTTCAGGGTACGAAGTCTCTGCCAGGGATCTTCGTTCAGAAAGCGGTGCATGGTGTCAAAGGTTGCTCCGCCCCAGGTTTCCACTGCCCAGAAACCGACTTCATCCATCAGTTCTGCCACAGGAATCATGTCTTCGGTGCGTCCGCGGGTGGCAAACAGGGACTGATGTCCGTCCCGCAGGGACAGATCCATGATTTTAATGGGATTTTTTGCAGCCGGTCTGTCAGGGCCGTAGTTCATCTCGGTCATTGTTACTTGATCGCTCATATTGGATTCTCCCTAAAAAAAGTTAAAATTTATATATGCAGAACAGGCTATCAGCCTGTTCACCTGTTCAAAAATAAAACTGTAGAACAAGCTTCCAGCTTGTTCATTTGTTCAAAAGTAGAACTGCAGAACAAGCTTCCAGATTGTTCACCTGTTCATAAAATATCCAAAAGCTTCCAGACTGTTTATATGCCGCATCACAAGCTGGAAGATTGTGATACGTTGTCTGCCGCATCACAGGCGGGAAGCTTGTGATACTTTATCTGAATTTCACACCGTGAAAGGATTTCATCTGCATCAGATTGCGCATCTGCATTATATCCATGCGGCCGCTCACGCCCCACAGCGAAGGCATAGCTGCAGCAGGTTTCGGAACCTCAGCCGAATCAGCAGAAGGCGTTACAGCCTGCATAGCCATCATTTCCTGCTGGCTTTTGATATACGCAGTCACCGCAGTAATGGCAGCCACCTTTTTCTTTTTATCTGTCAATGCGTTGTTATCCATTGATCCCCCGTATTGTAAATGATCTGTGTTCAGGTTTCAGGGATTCGGGGTTAGGGACTGGGGATTAGTGGGCAGGATTGAGTCAGTTTCATTTATGAATTAACCCTCCAACCCTAACCCCTAAACCCATACCCCTTACACCTGTTTACAGCGGAATATTGCCGTGTTTCTTGGGCGGACGGAGTTCCCGTTTGCTGCACAGGGCTTCCAGCGCGTCAATGAGCCGGGGCCGGGTTTCGCTGGGAACAATCACGTCATCAATATAGCCTCTTTCTGCCGCGCGGTAGGGATTGGAGAACAGAGCCTCGTACTCTTTGATCTTTTCCTTGCGTTTTTCGCCCGGATTCTCCGCATCCTTGATCTCTTTGGCATGAATGATATTGGCAGCGCCGCCCGCGCCCATAACCGCGATTTCCGCAGTAGGCCAGGCCAGTGCCACATCCGCGCCCAGATCTTTGGAACACATGGCAAGATAGGACCCGCCGTAATCTTTGCGTGTCACCAGCAGCAGTTTGGGAACAGTGGCTTCAGAATATGTCCACAGCAGTTTTGCACCGTGACGGATAATCCCGCCCCATTCCTGATCACTGCCGGGCAAATAACCGGGAACATCCGCAACAGTCAGCATGGGAATATTGAACGCATCACAGAAACGGATAAAACGGGATGCCTTGTCTGAGGCATTGATGTCCAGCGCGCCGCCCATAAATGCGGGCTGATTGGCAATAATGCCGATGGTGCGTCCGTTGAGCCGTGCAAAGCAGATAACGATATTGGGGGCATAGTATTCATGGGGTTCAAAAATTTCCCCATTATCCACAATATGCGCAATCACATCTTTCATATTGTAAGACTGGTTGGGATTGTCCGGAATAATGGTATCCAGTTCCGCATCCATACGGCCAGGATCATCGCCGGTGTTCACAATGGGCGGATCTTCCATATTGTTGGACGGCAGGTAGGACAGGAGTTTCTTGATCTTGTCAATCGCGTCCGCTTCAGATTCACAGGCAAAATGGGAAACCCCGCTTTTTTCATTGTGCGCAGAGGCTCCGCCCAGGTCTTCAAAACTGATTTCCTCGCCCGTGACCGCCTTGATGACCTGGGGGCCGGTGATGAACATGAAACTGGTGTTTTTGACCATGAAAATATAATCGGTCATGGCCGGGGAATACACGGCACCGCCCGCAGTGGTTCCCATAATCGCGGAAATCTGGGGAATCACGCCTGAAGAAATGGAATTGCGGTAGAAAATCTGTCCGAATCCGGAAAGCGCATCCACGCCTTCCTGAATTCTGGCTCCGCCGGAATCATTGAATCCCACAAAGGGAGCGCCGGATTTCAGTGCCATGTCCATGACCTTGCAGATTTTCTTCGCGTGCATTTCGCCCAGACTGCCTGCGCGTGAGGTGAAATCCTGGGCAAACGCGTAAACGGTTCTGCCATCCACTTTTCCGTAACCTGTAACAACACCGTCTGAAGGCACGTCAACCTTTTCCATGCCGAAATTCACACAGCGGTGTGTGACAAATATATCCACTTCCCGGAATGTGCCGGGATCAAAAAAAAGGTTGAGCCTTTCCCTTGCGGTCAGCTTGCCGTCTGCTTTGTGTTTGGCAACGGCTTTTTCGCCGCCCATCTGCAGAAGTTTGGCTTTCCGATCTTTGAGATCCTTGATCTTGTCTGCAACAGTACCCATTGTGATTGTCCTTTC
>CAZHPS010000255.1:0-10055 GCA_964534335.1 uncultured Desulfobacterales bacterium | reverse complement strand
TAGATTCCTGATTTAAATGCAAAAATATTCAGCATAATATTCGGATAGGTTCATATAAAGAAAAGTACCTTGATGATAAAATTCAATTTAAATTAGAAGGGATGACATTGGTTGGAAATGATAACCCTGGACCGCCAAATTATATAAAGGGCAAAGAATTTGAACAACTTTTGCAATTAAAAGTAGCAATCTTTGACAAAGAAAAAACTGAGCCGATAGCTGAAAAAAAGGGATATTGGATTTGGATATATATTCCTAAAATACAAAATCCTTACTTGCAAGATATGATTGACTGGGTTGGTGATGCAGGAGGATTTGATAACCAACCTGGAGAATTTACAAAAGAAAGAATAGAAAAATTGAAAAAAGAATCACTTGAAGGGAGTGAATAAATTGACCATTACTCAATTCACTAAATTTTCTGACCTTTCACGCACGATGAAAGATACAGCCATTTTCGTTTGGGTGATTATAGGTATATTGATAATCTTTGGTTTTCAGACAGATTCGCTGGCTTATACTGTTAAGGAGGATAGAGAATCCAGTGAATTATTTAAAATGTTGAGTGATATAATCGACGTATTTGATAAAAAATATTACCAATCAGTATCATCAAAAAAAATGCTGAAGGAGGCAATTAATGGAATGATAAATTCAACAGATCCTTATTCGTATTTATTACCTCCTGAGGCATTTCCTGATGAAATAATATTGGGTAACAGAGGTTATGGCGCTATCAATTTATCAACTGTTGTTTTAAATGGTTACATAACGATAATTTCTCCTATTCAGGGAACCAATGCTTATAAATCTAATATCAGAACACGTGATAAGATTGTTATGGTAGATGGCAAACCTATCAAGGAAGTTTGGGATTTCCATAGTAAAATAAGAGGGAATATAGGAACTCCTGTAATTTTAACAATTGATAGAAATAATATGAAAAATACCATGAATGTAACAATTATTCGGGATAATATTCCGTTTAATAATGTTCGTGAGTTAATTTTGGAACCCGGTTATTGCTATATACGGATAACCCCTTTACAGGATAATACTGCGGAGTATCTCAAAAAATCATTAGAGAAACATGAAAAAAAAGGAGCTTTAAAAGGACTGATTCTTGATTTACGTAATAATTCTGAAGGATTACTTGATCAAGCAATTAATATTTCCGATTTTTTTCTTGATGATGGCACTATCGTTTCTATAGCATGCAGAAATAAAAAGGAAGAAATGATTTTCAGAGCAAATCCTGATAAAATGCAGCGTAATTATCCTATTGTAGTTTTGATTAACGAAGGAACTGCAAAAGAGGCGGAAATTATTGCAGGCGCACTTCAGGATAACAAGCGAGCTATTATACTTGGAATAAATTCATTTGGTTATGGAACTATCCAAAATGTCCAAAGACTTAACAGCGGGTATGGAATTAATTTCACTATAGCTCAATATATTACACCAAGTGGACGTGAAATTGAAAAAAATGGCATAATTCCAGATGTTTTAGTTGATATGCCGTTAGAGATTGATAACGATATAAAATCGGATGGATTGATACAGATAGCTCTCGAAATCTTAAAAAAGACGCCTTCATCCCAGTTTGAAGATGTTTTATTAACAGCCAAAAAAATTATAGCAAATAGAGTACACTAAGGATATAGCGTTTTGCGAAAGCCAAAACCCCACAGGAACCCGTGCAGGAGGGGGAACATCTGATTTATTAGTCGATGGGGTCAGATATGATGTTTATACTCCAAAAACAGGTAATCCAAACAGAATTGTATATGCAATTGCAAAGAAAAATACTCAAGCAGAAGGGATTGTTCTGGATCTTGCAGAAACAGTTGTAACCCCAGAACAACTTGGAAACGTTGTGAAAAGGGTTCATGGGGCTGGTGCCATAAATATAAAAGATATTGTAATAATAGGAAAATAGAGAAATGCCTGCAATTATGTGCAAATGTGGTCATAAAATTGGTTATGGAGAAATTCCTAATCCAAATGAGTTACTGGTTATTTCTGATATTGAATATGATGCATTCTCAGGATTAATCGATTCTGAAGAATTATATAAGCAGATGAAAAGTATGCTTCAATGTGAGAAATGCAATAGGTTGTGGTATTTTAAAAATGGTTTTAAAAATGCGCCAATTGTTTTCACTCCTGATAGATAGACTATACCCACGACAGCGCCGGGTGTCACGGCAGTCGGAGATGTCAGTTCTGACGGAAAAATCGGAGTTGGGGAGGCGGTTCATGCCCTGCAGGTGTCCGCCGGGCTGAAAACGGCTGCCGCTGCCGCACGGAAACTTGCATTTGTTTATGATTACATGGGCCGAAGGGTGAAAAAGGCCGTGTATGCGGACAACAGTCTGATTTCTGAAATCCTGTTCGTGTATGAAGGCCGGAATGTCATTGAGGAAATCACCCGGCGGGGGGACACGGAAAGCAGCCGGTATTTTGTCTGGGGACTGGATTTGTCCCAGTCTCTGCAGGGCGCAGGCGGCATCGGCGGACTGCTGTGCATGGCAGACGCAACCGCTTCGTATTATTATCTTTATGACGCCAACGGCAATGCCGGGCAGCTTGTAAACTCTGCAACCGGTGAAACAGCTGCGCATTATGAGTATGACCCGTTCGGGAATTTTACCGCCAAAGCAGGGCCGTATGCTGATGCAAATCCGTTCCGGTTCTCCACCAAATACTTTGATGCGGAGACAGATTTGTACGATTTCGGACTCCGGGATTATTCGGCGAAGCTGGGAAGGTGGATCAGCCGGGATCCGATAGGAGAAAAAGGCGGAATTAATCTTTTTGTGTTTATTGATAATAATCCGATTTGTAAAATAGATCTGCTTGGTTTAACCAAAAGATCTGATATTGCGAAAGGACGATTACAATATTCTTGTAATTGCGGTTGGATTGATTGGGGACATGCTTTACCAGGTGGTGCAAAAAAATTGTGGAATAACATATTGGCTCAAAATGGAAATATATCCAAAATCGGCAATGGTTTTAAGATTGTATACGAACAAAGAATGGGCAAATTTGGTATTTTTTTAGGCTATTCCCGTCAGTATTTCGTTAAATTCGGCCTTACGCAGCCAGAACAGGAATCCGCGGCTTTGGCAATATATAAAGAAGTATCTGAAGGATTTGAAGGCTTACAAAGGTGGACGACTTCCTCTTCCGGCTTTTCAGAAGAGGATTTAATTTCAAACTTAATTGGTTTTTATCGTGCAGTGAAAGGCTTTACCCGGGAACAGATTGAAGAATGGTGTCATGGTCTTTCCATAAAGGAATCAGAGAGGGTCTGGGATGCTGTAGATGGATTGAAAAAAAACAGGGATTGGAAACCAGTTAACCACAACGATAAAACTTCATGTTGTAAAGGAGGCATGAAATGGCCCGCACAGTTGGATTCAGTAAAACCTGCTCCAAAAGGTATGCTTTGGAGAAATTGGTATGAAAAAGATATAGAGGTATTTTAAAAAAACTATCAGGTAATATGAGGAAGACTGATGAGAAATATTTTTAAACTGAAATCTGAGTGGAAGCTGGTTTTTGCAGTAATTAGTGCAATGACAGCAGGTTTTTCGATATATTTATGGGAGGATAGTCATTCGATTGCCATTTTTAAAGTTAATGGCGGTTATATTATTGATGTCAGAACTGATTGGAATTGGGAAAGATCAAAACCCATTTATTGCAGAGTAATTAAAAATGGAGAGCCCGTTGTCCCTGTGTATATGATTGGAAGCACGATTGAGGAAACAGAAAAGCTTAATTTTGAGATTATAGAAAATAAGAAAAATGAAATGTTTGCAATAGTAGAACGGTCTTTTCCTTATGCGGTATTAGCAATATTCGATTTCAAAAACCAAAAATATTGGCCTTTTAGAACTTCTGCTCAAGACAGAGAAGAGGCTTATACGCAAGGGAAAGAGTTGGTCAGACAGTTAAATTCGGGTAAGTATGAAATGCAATATGCATTAGCGACTGATATGCCAGGGAATATTAATCTTAAAGTTAGTCCATAATTACCGTTCACAAAAACTGTATGGCGAAGAAAATATCCCGATAATATCATCAGTATTACCTTTACGATGCCAACGGAAACATCGGATAAAGAAATTCCCCCCCGGAGATTTCAGAAATCCGGGCGGAATAAAAGATATATCCTTTAAAAAGTTTCCGGGGCCGGTTCCAGAATGCACTGAAAGACATGAAAAACACTTAAGTAACCGTTCAGATATTTTCATGTATATTAAAATGTATCTATCCTATTTTATATATTTTTTTAATTTATTATGCGTGAAAACTTGTGAACGGTTACTTAACGGAGAAATGATGAAACGGACTGTGTCTGTGCTGATGACAATGCTGCTTTTCGGCTGCCTGCCGGCGGGCATCCTCTTTGCCGGAAACACTGCGGAAGTTCCCCCTCTGAAAGCAGTGTCAGCCCCGGACACCGT
Source organism: uncultured Desulfobacterales bacterium (assembly GCA_964534335.1). Lineage (GTDB taxonomy): Bacteria > Desulfobacterota > Desulfobacteria > Desulfobacterales > Desulfococcaceae > JAABRU01. The sequence goes on along the minus strand of CAZHPS010000255.1, from coordinate 5,577 downwards.
ATCTGTGCCGGCCGGAAGGCCGTTCATTATACAGATCAGCGGCAGCGGGGAAAAATCTGTATTTTTCCCGCACAGCGGTCAGGATGTTCCTGACCTCAGGCATATCCGTTCCGCTTTCCGGGAAACAGACACGCCGGCGCTGTATCCCGAAGAACAGCGTCAGACACGGGCTTACCGGCTGTATGATTACCGGATTGCCAAATCTGAAAGCAGCGATTACCAGCAGGGCACTGCCGGAACCCTGCTGCCGCTGCCGCTTGAAGTGACTGTCACGGACAGTGAGTCCAATCCGGTATCCGGTGCGGAAACAGTCTTCCGGGTCCGGGAGGGCGGCGGTGTTTTTCCCGGTGAACTGGTCTCTGTCACTGCAGTCACTGATGCACAGGGCAGGGCTTCCGTTCCTTATATTCCGGGTAAATGGACATTCGCCAATCCGGTCGGCTGGCTGGAACCGGGAAAAAACATGCAGAATGCCGGGCTGAATGTGGTGGATGCATATCCTGCAGCGGAACCTTCCAACAAAGTGACCTTCTGTGCTTACGGATTTCCGGGAGAACCTGCGTATCTTAAGGCGGTTAATTACGAAATGCTTCCGGATCAGACTGAAAAGCCGGTCATTCACCAAGTGTCGGAAATGGGTGCCAGTGTTTTTGACACCTACGGGAACCCGATCTCCAATCTGCCGGTAACGGTTGAAGTCATCAGTGTGACTGACCGGGGAGGCACTTCCTGTGCCATGCCCAATCAGGATCAGCGTCCCATGCTGCTGATTCCCTCCTCGGAATACGGCAATCCCGCGGATAATGTCATCACACAGCCGAATCCCTATGAAGAATATACCGCATACGGCGGCCCCATGGAAATCATCACAAAACACATACCGGTATATTGGATGGTCTATACCGGCGGTGTGCCCAATGCCCGGTATACCCTGGAAATCTCCTGCGGAAATCTGAAAAAAACCCAGACTTTTCTGACAAAACAGATGGGCAACTGCGGCGGAGATTCACCGCCCGAATCCGAGGTCTGGGGGATTTTCACAGGAGCGGCCGACACTGAAACCGGAAAACTCAGCCGGATCAGTGCCTGGCTGTACCGTTACCGGGAGGAAGCCGCGGAGGCACCGAACCCGTGCGGGGAATGCACGGAAGATTATATCGGTGCCAGAAGGTTCAATACGGATGCCGGCTTCTCATCAGTCAATTTCAAAATAAACGGTCAGTGGATTGATGATTCCTGGCCGGTCGCCACTCCGTACGGAGTTGTCCTGACTGCATATTTCACTCCATCCGGATCGACCGACATCTTCAATTTTGAAGTCTGTTTCACTGATCATCCCTACGGATGGAAAACAGCGGGAGCCTGTAACTGCCGGGTTCCTGTGGAAAATACCGGCATACTGCCGTACTCTCTGAGTATAACCCCGGTTCTGATCGAGACACCGAAGCAGAAAATCATCCCAGTCACCTCTGAGGGAGTGCTCAGATGTGATATTGAAATACCCTTTTCGATCCGCAGGCGGGGGGCAGCGTGTGACAGAGAAAATCAGATCTGCCGAAAACGGGCTGCGGACCGAAGAGGAAACCGTCACGGACAGCAGCGGTGCCGTTTCATCCCGTATCCGGCGCATTTATGAAACCTTCCCCCGGGGAGATTCGGTCATTCAGAAGACGGAGGGGCCGGATGGGTCCGGCCTGACAGTCAATTACAGTTATTATGAGGATGCCTCTGCCACCGGCAGTTACGGCAGACTTCAGTCCGTGGAAAACGCAGACGGTTCATGGATATATTATGAATATGACGCATCCGGACGGACAGTCACCGAATACCGCAGTTATGCGGATATTCCCATTACGGAAAAGGGGCAGGCCCGGCGCACCGTTTATTCCCATGATCCGGCTGCCGTGGGCGGGGATTCGGATGCACCGGAAGATCGGAACCGTCCCCGCGTGATCACGGAAAGCATCCGCGGTGTCACTGTGTCCAAAACCTTTCACTCTTACCGGAACTCCGGGGAGGAGCGCACGGAAATCACAGAGATATGCACCGTTCCGTCCGCTGCCTTCGGGGATGCTTCCAATCTGCGCACTGTGCGGGTGCGGCACAGCGAAACAGCGGAGGGATATGCGGCCGGCCGTGTGAAACGCCTGGAAAATCCGGACGGAACCGTGATCTCATACACGTATGAAAACGGTGTGTATGACAGTGTTTCCCGGACTTTCACACCGGGTTCCGGAGATTTCATCCGTGAAACGGCCGTTCACGGCACAGTCTCCTCCCCGGAAGGCACGGCCTTCAGAACCCTGAAAGAGACAGCCGTGAAAGATGTGTTCGGACACACCCTGCTGACAGAGGAATATGTTTACACTGGCAGTGCTTATGAACATGTTTCATGGAAATCCTTTGTTTACGACGACTTCGGGCGTACAGTCCGCACGGATGATTCTGCCGGGCGTGTCACTGAAACAGAGTGGACCTGCTGCGGAAAGGAATCTGAAACTGCTGAGGACGGCGTGCGCACGGCATACACCCATGATGCCCTGAAACGGGTGAAGACCGAAACCCGGCCCGGACCCCGGGGAAACATTGTAACAACTTACACTTATGATGCTTCCGGAAGGACAGTGTCCGAAACCGTGACCGGCGGGACACTTTCCCTTTCCGTTTCCCGTGAATATGACACGGCAGGCAGACTGCTGAGTGAAACAGACAGCCGCGGGCTGACCACCGTTTATGATTATGAAAACGGCGGACGCATAAAGACCGTCACCCGTCCGGGCGGCATAACGGAAATCACGGAAAACCATGCGGACGGAAAGATCAGAAGTGTCACAGGCACAGGGGTGATTCCCGTGTTTTATGAATACGGTGTGAATCCGGACAGCACCCGGTCCGCCCGGATCACACAGGCCGTTTCCGGGGGGGCGCTGCGGGAGGAGACGGTCACAGACATGGCCGGACGCACCGTGCGCACGGAAAAACCCGGGCAGGAAGGTCCTGAAATCTCCGAAACCTTTTACAGTGCGCAGGGCCGGATTTCCCGGACAGCCGCACCGGGCCGGGCTGACATGCTGCATGATTATGATGAAACCGGAAGCACCGTCACCACTGCCCTGGATGTGAACGCAAACGGACTCACCGACCTTTCCGGAGACGACCGGGTGACCCGCAGCGAAACACTGTATGTGCAGGACAGCGGGTGGTGGCGCCGGCGCACGGAAAGTGTTCTTCTGCAGTCCGGTTCCCCGGTTTTCACGGTCACGGGCATCACGCAGGAGCGCCTCAGCGGTTTTGCGTCCGGTGTCATCTCCGAAACCCGCACCGCTGACGCACACGGCAATGTCACCAATGTCCGGACTGCCGCTGACCGGGCTTCGGCCACCGTCACCGTGACAGCGGATTATCCTGACTCGGACATTGACGGCACATCCGTCACGGTCAGCGGATTCCTGCAGTCCGAAACGGATAAAACCGGTCTGACCGTCACTTATGCGTATGATGCTCTGGGACGGCGCACGCAGACAGCCGACCCCAAAACCGGCACTGTCATCACACATTACAATTCTCAGGGGCAGGTTTCCGCGGTTGCGGCCCCGGCCGGTCAGTCCGTGACATACGGGTATGATCCGGTCACAGGCCGGAAGATCTCCGAAACCGATGCGGCCGGAAAAATCACCCGTTACGCTTACAATGACCGGGATCAGGTGACGCATATATGGGGGGATGTGCCGGTTCCCGTGCGTTATGAATACGATGCCTGCGGACGTTTATGGAAACTGCACACCTTCCGCACGGATGCGGGTTTCACCGGGGTGCAGTGGCCTGCGGATGCGGGGACAGGGGATGTGACCGTATGGGATTATGATGCGGCCACAGGTCTGCTGAGTTCAAAAATTTATGCGGACGGCAAAGGTGTCACATACACATATCTTTCCGGCGGACGGCTGCACACCCGCACATGGGCCCGGACCGTTGACGGCAGTGCGCCGGTCACGACTTACGGATACGACCCTGCCACCGGCGAACTGACTGATACTGACTATTCCGGTGACACCCCGGACATTCATTTCACGTATGACCGGGCCGGACGGAAAAAGACGGTCACGGATGCCCTGGGAACCCGCACCTTCACCTGTGACGGTCTTCTTCCGGACACGGAAATCCTCACCGGTCTGTATGAGCGCATTATTGATTATGCTTATGAAACAGCCGCAGACGGTGTGCCGGGACGTTTCTCCGGATTTTCCCTGGGATCGGATTATCAGGTTTCTTACGCTTATGAACACGGACGCATCAGCGGCCTGAACTGGCAGACGCACGGGCAGACCGGCTCCGTGTCTTACGGATATGAAAACGGTCTTGCAAAAAACACCGTTTTCAGCACCGGCCTGAACGTCACCAATACATACGACCCTGCGGAACGTTACCTCACGCAGGTGAAAAACGGAAACACTTCCGGGACTGTCTCCCAATACGGTTACACCCATGACATTCTGGGACGCCGGGAAACTGTCACATACTCCGGATCGGCCTTCGGAAATTCTTCATACCGGAGATTCAGTTACAATGACCGGAGCGAAGTCATTTCATCATCGGCTTTCACCGGTGCGGATATCAATGATACGGCCTCTCCCCTTGCGCCGGAACACCGGTCTTACACGTATGATCCCATCGGAAACCGCACTGCGGCTGCAGTCTGGAACGATACAGAAAATATTCCTGAAACAGCCGCTTACACTTCCAACGCAGTAAATCAGTACACGGAAATCGCCGCCGCACAGACGGACATCCCCGAATACGATGATGACGGAAATCTGCTGAAACTCTCTGCTGACGGGCCGGTCATGAGTTATGACGGCGAAAACCGCCTTTCCTCGGTGGAATATGAAGGGTTTTTGGGAGATGTGAACGGGGATAAGGCTGTGAATCTGGCCGATGCGGTCACATCGCTTCAGGTGGCGGCAGGCATGACACCGCCGGGTGTCACGGCAGTCGGAGATGTCAGCGCAGACGGCCGGATCGGCATTGAGGAGGCCGTGTATTCGCTTCAGTCCGCCGCCGGAATCAGAGAGCCTGCGGAATCATCCCGGAAACTGGTCATGGCCTATGATTACATGGGCCGAAGGGTGAAAAAGGCCGTGTATGCGGACGGGCAGTTGATCTCTGAAACTCTGTTCGTGTATGAAGGCTGGAATCTCATTGAGGAGATCACCCGGCGGGGGGACACGGAAAGCAGCCGGTATTTTGTCTGGGGACTGGATTTAAGCCAAAGCCTGCAGGGAGCGGGCGGCGTTGGCGGACTGCTGTACATGGCAGACGCAACCGCTTCGTATTATTATCTTTATGATGCCAACGGAAACGTCAGTCAGCTCATAAATGCCGCAGACGGAAGCATTGCGGCGCATTATGAGTATGACCCGTTCGGAAACCTTACCGCCAAATCAGGAGCATATGCCGATGCCAATCCGTTTCGGTTCTCCACAAAATACTTCGATGGGGAGACGGGGCTGTATGATTTCGGACTTAGTGCTTGTAACAAAATAACCTGGTCATTTTTGTGGTGATATTTTATAATTC
>CAZHPS010000254.1:0-10055 GCA_964534335.1 uncultured Desulfobacterales bacterium | reverse complement strand
TCGGAAATTTCAAAACTCGGATCAGCAAACAATATCAGTATGTTTCTTTTCATATCTCTCATTCTTTCCATGCTTCTGTAATATCGTTTTTCAATGTATATTGCCTGAGAGCTTCGGCAATGGCCGGGGAAATGCCGGAAATCAGCGCACTCCCGGAATTCACCTGCTCCCGTGTCAGAACAAACTGTGAATACACCTCTGTTTTCAAAGGATAAACTTTATCCTCCCCAACAATATTCATGTCCCGGATATGCTGCACCACCTGACGGGTCATATCTGTATTGGGATTGATAATCCGCACATTCCTGAACCCGGCTTTGTGCAGCACTTCAAAATACTGATTCTGCACAAATCCGAAATGCGTGCATCCCAGATACACATAAATCATTGTATCTTTTGAGGGAATCAGGTCAAATGCCTTTGACAGAGTTTCTGCTGTGACCGCCTGTGTTTTTGCACTTTCCGGCTCGGTTTCAATGAGCAGCGGATAATTGGCATCCGGCGGAAAAGCCAGCGGAATAATCCGTTCATTGGGAAAAATTCCCTTATCTGCCAATCCCTTGCGGTGCATATCGCTGGAGATTGTGGGCTGTGTGGCTAAAATAATAATGCAAGCGTCCTTTTCCCTTTCCATGCGGCCGCATTCCGCAAGTCCGGTATCAATGATGTTGAGAATTTTATCGCCATGATTTTGATAAAACTCTGTTTCCCGGACAATGGCAGACAGGGTATTGCAGACAATGGCAATCATTTCAGGCTGAAAATGGTGCATCATTCCCTTGAGAACATTGTTGAAAACCTTTATTCTGGTTTCCGTGTCCGGCATCAGGCTGTAGCCTTTCCAGGGATAACCGGGGCAGTTCTTGGGCAGGGCTTCCGCGAAAAACAGGTTCAGAGGAAAGGAAAATCTTTCCTCTTTCAATGCTTCGTATGCTCCGGCCAGGACGCTTAATCCGCCAAAACCGGAATCGGTAATAATGATGGTTTTTGCTTTGGCTTTTTTCATAATTTTATGCAAAATTCTTTCCCAAACAGTCGGATGAATGATATAAGTCCGGCCTGCGGATGAATCCGCAGGTTCAATGCGGTTATATTAGCAGGAAACGGTTCAGCCGGAATACCAGACTGTAAGTTTGGCACTCCTTAAGACCGTTTATGCTGACTTACTTTTTATGCACTTTTTCAGTCTCTCTTACAATCTTTCAGAATAGCAGACTGCATACCGAATATCAAGAAAATAAAAGCAAAGGATAATAATCTCACAAATGGGAATCCAATTCAGCACAGAGATAAACACAAAGGACTGGGAATATGTTCTGGAACATGCCGGAACAGCAAATATTTTTCACACAGTGCCGTATTTTGGCATTCAGCAGGCTGACGGCCATGAACTGGTTACAGCCTGCGCGTATGACGGGGATTTGCCGATTGCAATGATTGCCGGAACTGTCACCAATACCGGTTATCACAAAGGACTCATCGAGGTGGGAACAAAAAGCGGGGGCTGGCCGGTAATGACTGACAGTTACGAAGAAAAAGAAAATGCTGAAAAGATCAAAAATGATCTGATCGCATATTTTTACGACAGATTTCTGGCAGGAAAACGCTTTTTCTTTTATCCCTGTTTCCGCATGAAAAACAGCCTGTTTGAAAATCCGGAACTGGGTTGCACAAAACAATATGACCATACCGTGCTGCTGGATTTATCTCAGGGAACCGAGGCGTTGTGGGCAGGACTTAACCAGAAATGCCGCAATGTCATCCGCTATGCACAGCGCAAAGAAGTGACTGCACGGATCGCCAATGAGGAAACCTATCTGGAGCAGTTTTACGCATTTTACAAAAGCCTGAGAGAAAGCCTGAAAACCGGCTATATGTCTTATGCCGAGATTCAGCGGCGTTTTCATGTGCTGACAGAAAAAGGACTGGCTGATCTTTGGGTGGCTTTTTCAGGAGAAAAACCTCTGGCCTATGCCTTTATCTGGAAATACCGTTCTTATGTGAATTTTGTTTACGGCTCCTCTGATCCGGAAACCCTGTCACTCAAGCCCAACAACCTGCTCCAATGGGAACTGATCTCGTATTATCAGGCACAGGGATACCGCACTTATAATATGTGGGGAGTCAGAAATATGAATTTTGAGGAAAATTCCCATCTGGATGACAATGGGAAAATCGAGGGATACGGAAAATTCAAACTGTCCTTTGGATCGGAACTGAAGGAGATTGTGAGATATTTCAGAATATGAGGTGTCAGGTGTCAGTGTTCAGTCATATCTGACCCCGAACACTGAAACCTGAAACCTTTTTCTTTTCATCATTGACAAATCCGATTCTCATCCCTAAATTGACAGGACAAATGTTTCAGAAGAACTGAAACCCATCATCAGCAAAGGAGGAAATACTATGCTTGAAGTTACACAGTCTGCCACAAAGCAGCTTACAGATTATTTTCAGGGAAGAAAGATTGAGCCCATCCGCATTTTTCTCAATGAAGGCGGCTGAGGCGGGCCATCTCTGGCTATGGCTCTGGATGAGCCGAGAGACAACGATGGCACTTATAAAATTGAAGGTTTCACCTATCTTGTGAATAAAGATTTTATGGAAAAGGTCAAACCGATCAAAGTGGATTTTCAGGATGTCGGATTCAAACTGAGCTGCGGCGTTACGTTCGGGAGCGGGGGCAGTTGCTCCGGCTGCGGTTCAGACAGTAAGTGCGGATAATTTTCATTCAGGAATAAGAAAGGCTGTGCAGCCCTGTGCGGCCTTTTTTTATTTTTTTCAGATTTTCCAAAAATTCTTTCTGACAACAGTGAAATTCAAAGACGATCCCTGGCTGACCGATTATATCAATGCTGTACATTTTGCTATCCGGTACATTGAGACGCAAAGCCGCGACCGCTCTGCCCTGTACCGGCTGAAACAGGAAACCGATGCCCTGATTCAGGAGGCGATTCTGGGCAATATCCCTATGGAAATTATGACTATGCAGCGTCTGGCCCGGCGAATCCGCACTGCTGAATATACTCTGCTTCATCCTGCCATACCGGGCGCGCAGTCATCTTCCCCTGTGTTTCTCAAAACCTTTTCCGGCAACACTGCCGGACTGATTTCAGATTTCCGTTTCATCTCTCAGGGATTTTCAGAGTTCAGTCTGAAAGAGATTACAGAGGAATGTGATCTGTATTTTTCAAAAATATATCCGGATATTCGGGACATGGCCGAGACTGTGGCAGAACTTGTCACACGGGATGTTCAGATCGGGCTGCTGGAGAAAAGCAGGCCGGATGTGTTCCGGCATTCGGTAAAATAATGAAAATAAGATTCTGCTGATTTCGGATGCTTCCTGTTTCCTTTTTTGAAAACAAAGAGGCAGAGTGACAAACCGGATCAGGTTTACAAAGTAAAATTTGATAGTGGGTCAAATCCGTTGATCTGAGCCCGACAGCAGTGCCTGAAAAATCCGTAAGGATTGAAATTATTATAGAAAAAATTAAAAAAACAAACGGAATCCCGGAAGGGATGACATTATCAGCCGGTTTGATCCACTATTGTAAAATTTTATGGAGGAAATAAACAATGCCGACCTATGAGTATGAACATCTGGATGAGCCATGTGAGCGGGGAAAAATATTTGAAATCAGACAGTCTTTGGAAGATCCGCCCCTGGCCGTATGCCCAAGATGCAAAGGCATGGTGCGGAAAATCATATCCTGTGTAAGCATACGTGCACCCAAAAGTGACACAGAACTCAAAGATCTGGGTTTTACCAAACTGGTGCGCCGGGATGACGGCGTTTATGAAAATGTCACCCGGCGGGATGGGGAAAGCCGTTATATGCTCCGTGACAAACCTGAAACCATACCAAATATCAAAAAAATTATCCGGGATTAATCCTGTTCCGTGAAACGAAAAACGCTCCCTGTGACAAGTAGGCAAACAAAAATTTTCGTGTATTCAAAAAACCGGATTTTTATGAAAAATCCGGTTTTTCGTAAAATTTTATGCCCGAAAATTTATGGAATCTTATTTATGCTGATTTACTCAGGGATATGAAATTTTTGTCCTGTACTGTGAAAAAAATGCCAGAAATCTGCTTCATTTATTCCCATTGTGTAATACCAATTCTCCATTGATTTGATACAGTATTGTCAGTTTTTTCGCAGTTCCGCGTGTGCAAAAAACCGCTCCGCTCAATTTTTGCACTCCTTCGGATCTGCATTCCGCGTTGTATAAAACCAATGGCGAACCGGTATAACATGATCTGATAACTGACACCCTGTTCACCCGCAAATCATTTTCTCCAGTTCCTGTATCATTTCCCGGCCCGGTCTGTCCCGGAATATGCCGAAATCCGGCCCGGCAGCAGGTTCTATTCCCCGAAGAAACAGATAAAACACACCACCGAAATGTTTTTCATAGTCATAATCCGGTATCCGCATACGCAGATAGCGGTGCAGGGCCAGGGTATAGATATGATACTGCAGAATATACAGTTTTTCACGCATGGCACGGCCAAGCGAATCCCGGTCATAATCCCTGAGTGTATTTCCCAGATGATTGGATTTCCAGTCCAGAAGATAATAGCGATCTCTGAAACGGAAAATCAGATCAACAAAGCCTTTCATAAACCCTTCTGTCCGGGAAAATGTCAGATTTCCGATCTGCCGGGGAAACTCTCCGGAATTTCCCAGAATCTCCGGGCTGCCAAATGTTTCAAACACGGTTTGGAGCATGACCGGGGATACAGTTTTCATGGGAAAATAAAATTCCAGTTCGTTCATCCTTTCCGAAAATGGGATTCTGGACAGGGTGAAATCCGCTCTGTCCGGCTCCAAAGGGGCGGACAGAACATGAATGATCATCTGTGTTACGGTTTCGGCCCATTCCGGTTCCATAGCATACAGATCAAGTTTTTCCGATACAGATTTTTGTATTTCATCCGGATTTTTCAGAGTAAAATCCAGTTCCTCAAAAATTTTGTGCAGACAGATTCCCGGCACTGTGCCGCGCGGAAATGAAAAGATATTCCTGATTTCCAAATCTTCTTCACGGGAAACTGTGCCGGATACAGGTTCGCTTTCCCAGATCTGTGCATCATAGTCTGTAATTTCTGTGGAGTGCTGTTTTTCACTGACAAGGGATGAAAAACTGGAAACCCGGAAACTGTCTGCAATCTTTCCGCCCAAAGAACGGGCACTGAGATTTTCACCTGCGCCCGCAGGCATGGGGCATTTCAGACCGGGTTTCACAGGCAGCGGGGAAACAGCAATAGCCCCCCCACCCGAATCATCGGCAAGTTTTTTCATTGCAGTCATAATGTCCGCATCTGTCAGAACAGTGAAAGCATTTTTTGCTGCGTCCAGAATATCAATATCGCATTTTTCACTGTCCGGGCCGTGAAAAAGCCAGGCAGGTGCCGATGTTTCCGCTAAATTTATGCGCCCCCAGACCAGATAGCAGCGGTTTCTGGCACGGGTAAGGGCCACATACAGCAGACGCAGATTTTCTGCCAGAGTCTCTTTTGCCGCTATCCGGCTGTGTTCTTTGAGATTCTCAGATCCCAAATCACAGGAAATGATTCTTTCTGCACTTTCATCATGGAATACGACCGGCCTTTTGTCAGCATTCCGGGGTTCGGATTTGCCCCATGTAAAGGGGCAGAAAACCACAGGATACTCCAGCCCCTTGCATTTGTGCATGGTGACCAGTTTCACAGCTTTTTCATCGCTTTCCAGACGCAGTTGGTTCTCATCCTGCCTCTGCTCCTTCTGCAGACGCTGTTCTGACAGCCATTTCACCAGCCCGGTCATGCCGATTTTTTTTTTCATATCAGCCTGATGAAGCAGTTCACAAAGATGAAGCACATTGGTGCACCGGCGTTCACCCATAGGCAGTGCCATGAGACGCGGCAGCACTCCCTCTTCGGAAAAAAACTGCCGGAACATGCGGATAAAGCCCCGTGTATTCCATGTCTGACTGTATTTCCCGAATTTCACCAGCCATTCTTCCCATGCAGTTTCATCCTCTTTCAGCTTCTCCAGTTCCTCACCGGTGAGTCCCATCATGTCGGTTGACAGGGCAGTGCGGATCAGGGTTTCGTTTCCGGGCTGTACCAGAGCACTGAGCAGACGTTCTGTTTCCAGAGCCTCATGGGTGTCAAATATGTCTGCCGCGCTGTGGAGAACCGAGGGAATACCCAGTTCAGACAGGGCCTTCTGCACCATATCCGCTTCTTTGTGCTCACGAACCAGTACTGCTATATCTCCGGGGGCAAGATTTCTTTTTCCAATGCACGCGGTTCCTTCCTGTCCCATCCGCAGCAGACTGGAAATTTCCGCACCCACTGCCCGTACAATCACTTCCCTGGCTTTTTCCTGACTCACAGGTTTGTCTTTTCCCGTAATCTCCTTTGAATCGGTCACCCATATCTGCAAAGGAGGTTCACATTCCCCCCTGATGGTCAGAATTTCCCGGTTTTTTTTGTCTGCTGCATTTACAGCAGGAAAGGAAATTGCATCATACACAAACGCAGCGTTCCGATTTCCGAATACGGTATTGACTGCCCTGATCAGACCGGGTTCCGAACGCCAGTTTTCTCCCAAAGTATAGCAGAATTGGGTATAACGGGCTGCGTCCATGTATGCAAAAATATCCGCGCCCCGGAAACCGTAAATGGCCTGCTTGGGATCGCCGATGAGAAAAAGAATCCGGTCATCCCGCTGAAAAAGGGTTTTGAAAATATCATACTGAACCGGGTCAGTGTCCTGAAATTCATCAATGAGTGCTGCCCTGTATTTTCCCCGGATTCTGGCAGACAAAGCATCTCCGCCTTCCGCGTGAATGGCATCGCGCAGATCCGTTAGCAGATCGCCAAAAAAGCGGATATTCCGGCTTTCCCCGCGCTGTTTCATTTCCTGATGTGCATAGGCAAAAAGATCGGTTTTCAGTTTCAGGAGATACTGTTCAAATGCCTGAATCATATCCTTCTGTATACGGAGAAGTGCTTCACATTGGTCAAAAAAGGGATGGGTGGGCGGACTATGCTTTTCTTTGGCTGCCTCTGTCAGCCCGGTGTTTGTAAATTTGTCAAATTTTTCGAAAAACACTGGAGCAGGATCAGCAGGTTTAAGGTAATCATCCATCTGATCCAGCCACGCAGGAATGCTTTTCACTTTGTATTGGTTTCTGTTAAGTGCTTTGTTTCCAAGCAAAATATCTTTCACCTCAGAGCGGGAACGCAGCCATTGTTCCTGCGCCTCAGAGAAGGCTGCCAGAAAAGCGGTTTCATATTCTGCAAGATTTGGAGCTTCTGTTTGCGGAATAATCCGCATATCAGGCCGTGAAATCAGGTTGCCAAGCAGGGAACTGAGCGATTCAGTGCTGATTTTTTCCTTTTCTATGGCAAATTTGACAAAAAGGGGAGAGGCCGTATAAAAATGGCTGCGCCAGAAATCCTCCACAATCTCCTGTTTCATGCTTTCCTGATCCGTTGCCAGTTCTGTATCAAAAAGGGCTCCGCTTTCAAACGCATGTTCCTGCAGCATCCGCAGGCAAAAGGCATGAATGGTGAAAATCGCGGATTCATCAAAATCCCGGATCGCATCTTTGATTTTCCGGAGAGCCGCGTCCTTGTCAGGCTGGGAAGCAATGAATTCTTTCAGAAAAGAATCGTCTTTGTCATTTTTTTTCTCATTGCCTGAAAGAATCCCGGCTGCATCCCGAAGCCGCGAGCGGATACGTTCTTTCAGTTCCTCTTTGGCAGCCTCTGTAAATGTCACCACCAGAATTTCATTCACATTCAGAGGTTCTTCAGGATTTACTGTTTTTTCCAGAATCAGGCGGAGAAAAAGCCCGGCAATGGTATAGGTTTTGCCTGTACCCGCGCTGGCCTCAATAAGATTGCTTCCTTTCAGTTCAGCCCAAAGCGGATCATCCTGACTGTGATCCCGCGTTATATCAATTTCTGAATACATTGTTTGTCTGATACTCCTGATTTTCTATACATTCTCTGAGTTGGAAAAGTTCTTCCATAACAAAAATGCTCCGTGTTGAATTTTTTTTGACGGAAATTTCTTGATACCGATACTATCTTCGCATAGAATGGGGATTGGGTAAAGATGAAAATATCTGTTTTTTGCAAAGGAGCGAAAAAATGCCTTTTGTCAGGATTCCCGGTCTTGCGGGAAAAATATATGTTCCGGAAAAACAGCCGGAACATGAGAAAAAATACAATTGCAAAGACTGCTTTTCCTGCCAGCAGTGCACTGATGAGCGATGTCAGTTGTGCCGCAATATTGCTGAATCAGAGAAATCTCATTCATTGCAGCACAAAGATCCTGCCTGTCAATGTCGGAGCCATTAAATATATACCGATACTTAAAACATTTTGGTAATTCTTCCGGGCGGATTTTAACCGCAGAGTCACACAGAGTTTCAGCAGAGTCACACAGAGTTTTTCTGTGCTGAATTCAGATCTGGATCTGAACCTCTTCAAATGTTTCAGGTAATGGTATAGTTCTTTTACCAACTTTTGTCCTCTCCAAAACCTGATGGAGGAGTGCAAAAATTGAGCGGAGCGGTTTTTTGCACAGACGGCACAGCGGAAAAACTGACAGTATTAGATCAAACCAATTGTGAATCAGTATAATTACAACAGAGAATTGGTATGAACAGGGATATTCATTTTCAGAAATCACCTGACGCTGATCCGGCCCCGGTTTTCTGCAATCATTCAGTGTTCTGCATTTTCACACAAAGGCTTTGCAGTAAATGGTCTTTCCGTCTCCGGGTGCATAAAAGTCTGTGAGAACTGTTTCCAGTTTGTATCCGCAGCTTTCATAAAAGGCACGGGTTGCAGCATACTGCTCCCGCTGGGAAGTATCCACATAAACCCTTGTTCCACCAGCTTTGCGAATCTGTTTTTCCGCTTCTGTGAGAATCTGATGCCCAAGCCCCCGGCCCTGATAATCCGGATGCACAGCAATCCAGTACAAATCAAAACTGGATTTTGTGCAGGGAATCAGTCCGAAACATGCGTATCCAGCCAGCCGTCCGTAATGATCGGCCAGCACAAATTCATATCCGCTGGCCCCGCCTTTGCTCAGACGCTCGTCAACCAGTTCTGCTGCTATCAGAACCTCATCTGCATGGAAAAAACCGGTGATGTCCACCAGTCTCCGGATTCTTTCTGTATCAGCAGGTTCGGGTTCATAACGGAATTTCACACCAGCAGTCAGTTGTTTGTGTTCACGGCTGTTTTCCATATATTTCATGCTTCCCCCAATAAGTCCGTTAAAAAAGGCCATTGCGTTTTTCCCCAAAGTCTGGGTGCGGTATCCGCCTTCCTGAATCACCACAGTGGGCAGTCCCATTTCCCCGACCATTCTGCCGTTGGCCTCAAAATCCTTTGGTTTTAAAGACCATGTGCCTGTGGGATCACCTTTGGCCGTGTCCAGTCCCAGAGCAATAATGAGAAACTGGGGACGGAACTGTTCAATTCTTTGCACTGCGGTTTCCAAAGCCTTTCGGTAGGCCGGGCCGTCCACATGTTCAGGCAAAGGCAGATTCAGACTGAATCCCTCTCCTTCGCCATCTCCCTGTTCCTCCTCAAATCCGCTGAAATAGGGATACGCGAAAGAGGGATGGCCGTGAATGGAAATGGTCAGCACATCGGATCTGCGGTAAAAAATATCCTGCTGTCCATTGCCGTGATGGTAATCCAAATCCAGAATCGCGACTCTGCCATAAGGGCAGAGATACTGGGCAGCAATCGCGTTGTTGTTGAAATAGCAGAATCCGCCAAAAGATCTGCGCTCGGCATGGTGTCCGGGCGGACGCACCAGCGCGTAGGAAATGCGTCTGCCGTCCAGAATTTCTTTTGCTGCAGTGAGAGCGCAGTCCACGCCCCTCCGCGCAGCAGGCCATGCGTTTGCATTGATGGGTGTAAAAGTGTCAATGCAGTAATATCCGGCAAGCACGGACGGCTCTTTGGGGGGACGGGTTTTGTTGCGGATGGGAAAAATATAGGGATACAGAGACTTGCCTTCGGGAAC
>CAZHPS010000253.1:0-10078 GCA_964534335.1 uncultured Desulfobacterales bacterium | reverse complement strand
AAAGGATTGGCATGATTTTCATGAATTGCATAATGAGTTGAATCATCATGGAAATTCTTTAAACAAGTAAATCATGGTTCAGACAATTGATCATCCGGTTCAGACAGACATTTGTCTGAACCATGATTTATACCAAATCGCTATTGAAAATATACAATAAAACCATATTTTTCTGTTTTATTACAATAGATTGATTTTTTCAAAAGCATATTTTCAACGGTGATTTGGTATTACATGATGAAAGGATTGGCATGGTTTTCATGAATTGTATAATGAGTTGAATCATCATGGAAATCCTTTAATCAAGTGAATCAGGGTTCAGACAATCATTCAGAGCAGACCGCTCGGACGTAATAGTAATTGTGCATATATCGCCAACTGATATCTCCGTAATTAAAAAATACGATCCATCTTCCATCTGAACAATCTTTGTCTGCAATGTCGATTCCTTTCAGTATAAGATCCTGTTTTATCCGCATTTCTTTCTCTTCAGCCATTGCCTTTAATTTAAGGTCAAATGAATTACTGGAAGCCATCGCCTTATTTAAAGAATACATAAGGTGATTTCTGAAAATAAATATACCATTTCAGTTCACAGGCACAATGCACAAGCTGGAAGCTTATTCTGCTTTGGTGGGATATTCTTTTCTGGAAATCACCTTAAAACGATCACTGTGCGTTCGGGAAAAGTGGATAAGGATCGGATAACAACTTTTCCTGCATCTGTGATTCCCGTGCTGAAACACCATCTTGCAGGGGTGAAGATACTTCATGATCAGGATCTGGCAAAAGGATTCGGCGGGGTTTATCTGCCTTATGCTTTGGAACGCAAATATAAAAACGCTGCAGAAGAATGGCAGTGGCAGTATGTGTTTCCCTCAGGAACCCTGTCAGAGGATCCGCGAAGCCGCATCATACGGCGGCATCATATTGATCCCTCCCTGGTCAACAAGGCCATCAAACTAGCTGTGCGCAAAGCAGTGCTGAACAAACACATCAGTGCGCATACCTTCCGGCACAGTTTTGCCACCCATCTTCTACAGAGGGGAACCGATATCCGCACCATTCAGGCTCTGCTGGGACATAAGGATGTCAGCACCACCATGATTTACACCCATGTGCTGCAGCAGGGAGGTTACGGGGTGAAAAGTCCGCTGGATGATCTTGATATATAAAATTCTGTGACTTTCCTGCCAGGCAGTTTTGCTTTTCGCATGTTCTGCATGATGGAAAAAATTGGGGGAGAAAAGAAACTGTTAAGGGAGATGGGATATTTATTCTCAGAAATCGCGTTAAAACTGCTGCGGAAAAGCAGTTGTGCACCCCCCTTTGAATATCTCCCGAAGCAGTGACATGCACCAACCGGGATCGATCCGCGACACAGACGCCATCACTTATTGCTGCTTCCTTCCGGATCTGACAAGGTTCGCGAGTGTCTGTTGCGCGGCGGCCGGTCAGGAATGAAACCTTTCCGGGGGAATATCCTCGGGGGGGAATTCAGCCCCGCATAAGGCGGATTTCGGGTACAGGGCACCGCCAGCTCCCCACCTAGCACAACTGATCTGCAATTATAACCTTTTTGCCGCATTTTTCAAGGAAAAAAAGAAATATTTTTCAATTGTCTGATATTTATGAAAATCAGCGGGAAAAAATTCCCGGTTTCCCGTAAGTTCACAGGCACAGGCCGGAAGCCTGTGCTGCTTTGGCGGGATATTCTTTTCCGGAAATCACCTGAGAATCACAGGTAAATGAAAATTTTGGGGTATAAAAAATCTGAGGTTTCAGAAAAACCTGGGGGTTCTCTGTTTTTTCTGAGGTGCGGAAATTTCAGGCAGGTGTTTAAGCGCAGAGTTTTGCAAAATTTTCCCTTTTCCGGAAGGCCCGGAAAAAAAAATTTGCAAAAAATACTTGACCTGTCACCCTGAAAAGGTATATAAGACATTTATTCTTTCATGGGCGATTAACTCAGCGGGAGAGTGCTACCTTCACACGGTAGAAGCCACTGGTTCAAATCCAGTATCGCCCACCACAGATAACCAGAGGGGATCAGCATTTGTGCTGATCCCCTTTTTTGTTCTCCGATTTCTGAAAAAGACTTATGACTGTTCCGCTGTTTTGGATGTCAGAACCGGATTTCCTCCGGGAACACCGTAAAGTTTGGAAACAGCACCTGTGCCGCCGTGGGAGAGAATTTCAAAATCCGGGTAGGCAGTGCCGCCATGTTCGGTATAGTCCAGACCTTCCCGTTCCTCTTCCGGAGAAACCCGCAGCCCCATAGTCATATGAATAATTTTGAACATGGTGAAAGCCAGGGCAAAGGTCCAGATAAAACAGGATGCGATCCCCAGCATCTGCACACCTATGATTTTACCTGAAGTTCCTGCCATATTGAAGATACCCGCAGCCAAAGTTCCCCATGCGCCGTTTACGCCGTGAACCGAGACTGCGCCGACCGGGTCATCAATTTTCATTTTTTCCACAAAAAGAACCGAAAATACAACCAGCACTCCGGCAACCGAACCGATGATAAGGGCACTGCCCGGACTGACATTCGCACAGCCTGCGGTAATGCCCACCAGTCCTGCCAGCGCACCGTTGAGACTCATGCCCACTTCAGGTTTGCCAAATTTGATCCATGAGGTAATCATAGCCAGTGTGGCACCTGCCGCAGCAGACAGATTGGTATTGACTGCAATCAGGGCAATGGATTTGTCCGCAACTGTTGTGGAACCCGCGTTGAATCCAAACCACCCCATCCAGAGAATAAACACACCCAAAGCTGCCAGCGGGATATTGTGACCGAGAATGGGTTTTACAGATCCGTCTTTGCCGTATTTTCCCATGCGCGGCCCCAGCACAATGGCTCCGGCCAATGCTGCCCATCCGCCTACAGAGTGAACCACTGTGGAGCCTGCAAAATCAATGAATCCCAGTTTTCCCAGCCATCCGCCGCCGTGGAAAAGACTGCCCCAGGCCCATCCGCCAAATATGGGATAGATCACAGCACTTACCACAACACTGTAGATAAGATATGCTGTAAATTTGGTACGTTCAGCCATTGCTCCGGATACAATGGTCGCTGCTGTCGCGGCAAATACCACCTGAAACATCCAGAAAACAAGCACCCAGGGATCACCGTCCGGTGAATAATCACTGAGGAAAAAACCTGATGTCCCGATCCATCCTGTGGATGAAACGCCGAACATCAGTCCGAATCCAATAGCCCAGTACACAATGGAACCCAGGGCAAAATCCATAAGGTTTTTCATCATAATGTTAATTGCGTTTTTTGCACGGGTAAAACCGGCTTCCACCATTGCAAACCCGGCCTGCATGAAAAAAACCAGAACTGCGGCTATCAGTGTCCACAGGTAATTGGCATGATTCTGCACCAGATCAATGGCTGCTTTGTTGGATTCCGCTGTGGGCGGTTCATCCCCGGCCCATGCACTGATCAGAGTGATTCCCAGAAAGGAAAGGGTAAAAAACATTGCTCTCATGATAATTCCTCCTCCGTATGGCTGATTAAAAGATAAAGGGTAAAAAAATTAAACATGGAAATGCTTCCAAACTTTTCTGCTCCATTTGCTGATATGTAAAGCAAGTAGCGTGCCATAAACGGAATTTTTACTTTAACATGCTTAATTAAAAAATAATATTTTATATTAACCCTTTTTCGGAAAAAAGAAGAATATTACATTTTTGTACTTTAAAATCAGAGTGACTGACAATTATGTTGTAAAATTTGCAATGCCGGATACTGTGGAAAGATACGGCCCGTATCCGGGCAAAATGTTTTTTTTGACAGGGGCAGGGAAATAGGATAGGATAATACCTTCAGACGGTGCAGATTTCTGCTTTTTTGCCGGTTCAGGCTGATTCCCTTTTCATACCATTCCGGAGCTAATGCAAAAAATGAAAAATAGCTGCAAATATGATACCGGCAGAACTGATTCTGCCCCCTTTCTGTGGATGGAACTGCCCCTGACACCTTATGAAAATGCTTTGGAGATACAGAGAAAAATTGTTGCTGCCAAAAAAGAAAAGCAGCTCAAAAGTGATGCGGTTCTGGTTCTGGAGCATCCTCCGGTGTTCACTCTGGGACGGAACCGGGGACGGGAAAACCTGATGGTTTCAGAAGAATTTCTGGCAGAACGGGGCATACAGGTGTTTCAGACAGAACGGGGCGGGAATATCACCTTTCACGGCCCCGGACAGGTGGTGGTTTATCCCATTTTGGATATGAATACCGGCAGAATGGGCATCCGGGAATATGTGGAGGGGCTGGAAAAAATTATGTCCCTGACCGTGAGGGAATGGGGAATTGCCGCGAATGGAGACGCACAAAACCGGGGGCTTTGGATTGGAAACCGCAAACTGGGCAGTATCGGGGTGGCTGTGAAACACGGAATCTGCTTTCACGGACTGGCTCTGAACGTAAACATGGATCTGGAACCTTTCACATGGATCAATCCCTGCGGACTGTGCCATATTCAGATGAGCACCATGGAAAAGGAAAGCGGAAAAAAAATCAGCATGGCAGATGTGCGGGCTGTTCTGAAAAAGTATATGGCTGAACTTCTTCAAAAACAGGCAGTGAATGCGGATCTTGAGGATATTTTATGAAAATCATGCCGCACTGATTGGGAAAATCTCTGTGTGCAAAAAACCGCTCCGCTTAATTTCTGCACTCCTTCGGATTTTTGCAAAAAACCGCTTTGCTCAATTTTTGTACTCCTCCGGCTTTGTGCAAAAAACCGCTCCGCTTAATTTTTGCACTCCTTCGGATCAGGCAGGGGCGGAGTGCGGAAATTAAGAGAGTTATTCTTTCAGCCCTGAATCTGTGCGCTGCAAAAACCGGATTTTTCAAAAAAATCCGGTTTTTTGATACACTTCAGATCATAAAATCAAAGTTGACAAAGCCGCAGCAGGTTTCCGCATAAGTAAGGTTCCATAAAATTTTCAGTAATAACTTATTTTTTTGGAAAAATCCGGTTTTTTGAATACAGTAAAATTTTTGTTTGCCTGTCTATTTCTGCACGGGACAAAAGTTGGCAAAAAAACTGTAATCAGGAAATATATGCAAATGCCATTTGAACTTATGCTGTATATATGCTAATCATTGCCAAAGCAGATAGTGGGTCAAACCGGCTGATAATATCATCCATTCCGGGATTCTGATTTGTTTTTTCAGATTTTTTTCTATAATAATATCAATCCTTACGGATTTTTATGGCACCGGTGTCAGTCTCAGATCTGCGGATTTGACCCACTATAATTTTTTTCAAATTTTTATGTAATAATTTCAATCTTTACAGATTTTTACGGTACTGGTGTCAGGCTCAGATCAGCGGATTTGACCCACTATCAAAATTTTTACAGATTTCATATTTAAGGAGCTGACTTATGAAAAGTATAAAAAACAAAATTCTCATAAGATTCTCCTTTTTCAGTTTTCTGGTTCTTCTGACCATCGGCATCGTGATTTCCATCAAACTGGATACCGGGCTGTCCCGTCAGGGAGAAAAACTGTCCGGCCGGCTGCGGGATATGATGAACAGGAATCTGGCATCCCATTACCATATGGCAATAATCGCGATTGACCGTATGGGAAAGGACACAGAACTGGCAGCAAAGGATTTTCTTTTCCGTATCGGAACATGTGCGGATTCTGAAACTGCTCTGTTCAGGGAGTTGGCGGATTTTGCTGTGCTGTACGATTCAAAGGGAAACTGCACTGCATTCCGGCCCGGAGAAAAAGATGGCGCGGATACAGAAAAGACACGGGAATATTTCTCTTCCTGGGAAATCCGGCAAAGCATCAGTGAAATACTGAAAAAGGATGAACAGGCAGAGCAGTCCCCTGTCATATTTTTTGCGGAACATGATCGGGCCTTTATTGAATCACTGGGATTTGCGGAAAAATACCCGGAAGGGGAACGATTTGTCAGCATCCTGTCGGTGCTGGCGGTGAACGGTCATACAGACAAATCCCCTCTTGAGAGGGGGCAGGGGGTGTGTCCGGAAAAAAATTGTCTGATGATTGCCGGAAAAATACTCAATCAGCATGACCGTCCCTTTCAGGAAATTTATGCTGCCACCGGTTCTGCCGTGGCACTGTTTGCCGGAACTGAATCTGTGGTGGATGCGGGATTCATCCGCGGTGACAATGCACAGTCACACGGACTGCGCCTGAGTCCTGAACAGGCTGGCCGGATTGCAGAATCTTCCCTTCCTCTGCTATTTTCCCTGGAAGCCGGGGGACGAACCTTCAGCGTCATTGCCTCGGCACTCAGCAAAGCAGACGGTACTTATGCCGGAGCAGTGTGTGTGGGAATTCCCGCGGAACAGGCACTGGGGATTGAAAAAGAATTTCTCGGTGACGGCATGTCATCAGGAAAAAATCTTCTGCTGTGGATAGCATGTATCAGCCTGACCGGTCTGGGCATTTTTATTGCTGTTTCCTTAGTGATTGCCACAGAAATTGAACGGCCCATAAATGAACTCATCTCCGGTCTTTCCGATGCTGCCGCGTCTTTGGCTGCGGCTTCCAGTCAGGTGTCCACTATGGGACAGCATATGGCAGAAGGATCATCAGAACAGGCTGCGGCCGCAGATGAGGCTTCCATATCCCTGAATGAAATGGCAGACGCGATCAAAGAAACTTCAGGACTGACCCGCGGGGCCGGGGATCTGATGAATGACAATATCAAGAAATCCGTGAAAACCGTGATGCTGCTGGTTGAACTCACCGAACAGATAGCCACCATTGAAAAAGACAGCGACCGTATCGGCAATATCATCAAATCCATAGATGATATTGCGTTTCAGACCAATCTTCTGGCCCTGAACGCGGCGGTCGAAGCCGCGCACGCGGGCAAAGCCGGAGCAGGATTTGCCGTTGTGGCCGGTGAAGTGAGAAATCTGGCTGTGCGCACCACAGAAGCAGCAAAGAATACACAGGAACTGCTGGATACAACTATCCGCAGGATAGCACAGTCCGCAGGTGCGGTGAGAGACATGAACCGGGATTTTGAGGGCATTATCAGATCATCGACAGTAATGGGAGACAAAACAGCAGCCATCACCAATGCAAGCAAAAATCATGCAGAGGTGCTCCGCCAGATCAGTGATTCTGTGTCCGGAATGAATCAGGGGATACAGCAGAATGCTGCCAATTCCCAGGAACTGGCCAGCGCATCTGAACAGCTCAGCGCGCAGGCCGAACAGTTAAAGGATTTTGTGGGAACCCTGCTTGTGATGGTGGGAGGCCGGAAAAAATGAGTCTGCGAGTCTTTATCACTGAAGGGGCGGAATCCGGCAGGCTCAGAAATATTTTCGGGCATTTTTCTGTTGGAGAAAACCGGCAGTTTCTCCCCTGTTTTTTTGAAAATGCAGCGGATCTGCTCCGATGCGTTCAGGAAGAATGTCTGAGTTACCGGCCTGTGCCTCTCTGCATTCTGCAAATGCCAGGAGAGGAGGGGGAAAGAACTGCGGAATCCATTTTTCATACTGATCCGGATATTCCCATCATCCTGATTTTTCCCTCTGATTCTTTTATGCCTCAGAAAAAAATGCAGCTTTGGGAAAAGCATCTGTACCGCGTTTCGCCCCCGCTGCGGGATGATGCGGTTTTTGCTTTGGCAGATTCACTTATGACGGCCTGGAATGAGAGGCAGAAACTGAAATCTGCTTCCCGCGAAGCTGAACTGCGGGAAAACCGGGACTATCTGAAAACCGTAATGGCGGTCATACAGACAGCAGTGATGATCATTGATCCGCAAACCTATAAAATCATTGATGCCAACCCATGTGCATCCCGGATGCTCGGATGCGGGGAGCATGAACTCATCGGACGGGATTTTTATGAACTCAGAGACAGGGAAGGGAAATTTTCTGATCCGGAACAGCGCATGGTCAGTGATGAATATGCCCTGAAAAGACACGACAATGAAGTGATCCATGTCCGCCGCACTCTGTCCAGGGCCAAAGTGAAAGGCCGGGAATATCTGGTGCAGAGTATGCTGGATATAACAGACATCCGGCGGCTGATGAACAAACTGGAAATCAGCATTGATCTGGCCAGGCATCTGCTGCACATGGTCAATGGCCAGCCGCCCAGGCATACGGAACTTCCGGAAAACCGGATCCTGTTTGCCGAAGCCCTTTCCTTTCCCTGCCACAGGGAAGGCGGGGATCATTTTTTTGTCCGCAGTTTTCCGGAAATGACCGTTTTCAGTCTCAAGGATCAGTCCGGCCATGAAGTGGGCTGTGTGCTGCGGAGCATTATTACGGATTTGATCCATCACAGTCTGCTGAACCGTTTTGCTTCCAGAGGGCCGGACTTTGTCATTTCCCGCCTTAATGAGGAAATCTGCCGATCCGGGCTGTTTCAGTCCCAAGATTTTTTTACCGCTGTCAGTGCGCAGATAGATCACCGGACTTTGGAAATGAAGTATGTGGCCGCGGGGCATCCCCGTTTTCTCCTGATAAGGGGCGACAGTGTTACCGGGCTGCCGGAAAGAAAAGGCCCGGGAAAAAACCTGTTTATTCCCCTGAGTCCGGAAACAGTTTTCTCCGCTGGAACCTGTTCTCTGCAAGAGGGTGACAGACTGATTTTCTATACAGACGGCCTGACTGAAATGCCCCGCACCAACGGCATGGGATTTATCACTTTTGACCTGCTGGTGGAACTTGCAGAGGATATTGTCCGCAGCAAAACAGGGATTTCTGCTGCGGATATGATGCGGGAAATTATAAAAAAAGTATCACTGATGAGCAAAGTGGAATCGGTTTTTTCAAAAAACACATCTTTGGATGATATTACCCTGCTGGGGCTGGAAATTGAAAACAGAAATATCTGTCAGCAAAGGGTGCTGTATCCCAAAAATTCAGAGGACCTGTATATAATCATTGAGGATTTGTACAGGGAAATATCACAGGAAATGCAGGCGCGGGCATATGAAATTTCGCCGCTCGGCCTTCGTTCGATTCTGGCCGAAAGCATACTCAATGCCTGGCGACATGGCAACTGTCAGGACAGCAGCAAATCCATTACCATCCGCTGGCGATTTGGCAATGATTTTCATCTGGAAGTGAAAGATGAGGGAAAGGGTTTTGATGCCGGGCATGTGCCTGATCCCAAAAGCAGGGCTTTTTTTTACCGCGATTCAGGCCGGGGAGTGTATATCATCCGGCGTTATTCTGATACTGTGCAGTGGAAGGATGGTGGCAGGCATATGATGGTTTCCATACGCAGACAAAGGGATACGGCCTCTCAGGAATATGCCAGGCAAACCGCAACTATTATGAAACTCTGGTAAATGAGGGTATATATGAATGTGACAGTCAGTCAGCAGGGAACCCTTGCCAGGATGATTCTGGACGGGGATATTGATGAGCACGGGGCTGAAACCATGAATGCACGGTTTCAGGGACTGAGAAAGGAATCCTTTTCCGAACTGGTGCTGGATTTCAGAAAAGTGAAGTATATCGGCAGTTCCGGCATTGGTCAGTTGATTCTGTTTTACAAGGAGACGGCTCCGATGGGCAAAAAGGTGCGGATTGAAAATGTGTCAAAGGATATTTACGATCTGCTGCTGGATTTGGACATCAACAAGGTGATTTCCATTCATCAGTGAGGCAGCACAGGCTTCCGGACTGTTTCTGGAAGCCTGTTCTGTTTTTTTTATTTCCGATAATGTCTAATAATCCTGCAAATCCCGGTTCAGACAATTACCGTCTGGAACTCTGATTCGTCTGATTATTGTGATTCATCTGATTAACTGATGTTACGCCGTCAATTCCCTTAATTTTTGAAAACTGGATTTCAGGGCATTGATATAAAGTTTTGCTCTCAAAGCGGAGTGATTCAGATTATGCTTAATTTTGAGTTTTTCCAGTTTAAAAAATGAATAAATGGAAGCAAAAAAATGACTGCTCTGAGTTCTCACAGTTCCTGTTGTAGATTTTGACAGTGATGCATTTGATTTCAGAGATTTGTGAAAGACTTCGGCATTCCGGCGTTTCTGATAAACAGTCGTTATCTGATCATAAGTCATATTGGTATCACCGGAAA
>CAZHPS010000252.1:0-10087 GCA_964534335.1 uncultured Desulfobacterales bacterium | reverse complement strand
GTCATTCGTGCAATTCGTGGCTGTACCATCAAATCTTCTGAGTAATGGTATATCTCTGTTTACCGGATCAGGGACATTGAAAAATTCCCCGTTCCTACAGATCAGCTTGGGAACGGGAGAAAATGTGTCTGTACAGATTTTTTCTATCCCCTGTATCTCATGTAAACCTCAGCAAAGCGTTTTGTCTGCTCCAAAGTTCCCAGATTCATGCGGAAGGTGTGCCGGATCAAAGGGGCAACCATCGGTCTGACCAGAATGCCGTTGTCTTTTAGATACTGCACAACTCCGTCTCTGTTTTTCGGCTCCACTATCATAAAATGAGCGGCTCCGGGATAATAAGAAATCCGGTTTTCCACAAAGAAATTTTCCAGCCAGGGTTTTGACACTTTCATGATTTCATGGATATAAGCCTGCCACTGTGCGGGATTGTCCAACTGCGCCTCTGCTGCAATGATTGCGCAGGAATTGATGTCAAAAGGCCCGCGTATTTTGTGAAATTCAGCCACAATATCCGGATGCGCAATCAGATAACCCAGACGCAGCCCGGCCATGGCAAAGGCTTTGGAAAATGTCCGGGTAATAATAAGATTGGGGTATTCTGTCAGCAATTCCAGTGCAGTAATTCCGGTATATTCAAAATAGGCTTCATCCACGATTACCGGAACATCCGAGGCTGTTTCCAGCAACTCCCGGATACGGGACAGGGAAATGGAACTGCCGGTGGGATTGTCCGGATTGATAAGAACCACCAGAGAAATGTCCGGAGTCAGGGACTGCATAAATTCATCCCAGGGAAACTGCAGATTTTTGGTATAGGGAACACCGCGCACAACCGCGCCGATGGCACGTGTAACCTGCTCAAAAATGGGAAATCCCGGCTGTGCAATAAGCATTTCATCTCCGGGTTCCAGAAATGCCCTGAGAATCACTTCAATGGCCTGATCCGAGCCGTTGCTCAGCATCAGTTGATTCTGCTCCACCTTTGCATAATTTGCCAGTTTGGGCATGAACCGGCTGTATTCCGGATACATCTGGAACCGCTTCTGATCCAGCCAGTTTTTTAGCGCACGGATGACATGCTCCGGCGGATTCAGTGTGTTTTCATTCAGATCCAGGCGCAGAAAGCCGGATCTGTCCATATTCGACCAGGGGGGCGAATACGGGGACATGGACGCAATATAGGGTTTTACTCTGATCATTATACCTTTATACCTTTAACCTTAAAAAAATATGTAATGTTTGTCAGGGGCTGGGGATTAGGGGATGGGGAATAGGGATTGGGGAGCAGGGGCTGGGGAGCAGAGCATCTGATTTATGTTTCTGAACGCTGATTCCCCAATCCCTGTCCCCCAATCCCTAACCCCCAAATCCCAATCCCTGACCACTTTCTACACCAGCGTGGCTTTGACTCCGGGCGGAACTCCTTTGCGGAAGGGATTGGCAGAGTATACTTCTTTGATCGCCTTTCCCAGATTGGCAAATAATTCCTTCCATCCCGCATCAGGATCAGGCAGTTCTCTGATATGGATAATAATGCTGCATCCCAGTCCGCCTGCCAGTCCGTCAAGAAAATCATCCAAGTCTTCAGAATATACCCCTTCACAGATATTTTGTCCAATAATAAATGATTTTCTGATCTGATCAGAAGAGAGGCTGAATGGAACAAATTTCCAGAATTTCCGGCCTTCTGCGCTGAGACCGACCCGGATATTCTGTGTCTCAGAATCCTCCGGGCTTTGGATACTGGAGCCGCAGCCGCTGATTCCGTATTTTTCCATCCGCAGGATCAGAATTTCCTTTAATGCCCTGCCCAGAACCAATCCGGTATCCTCAAGCACCACATGGCTGGAACTGAGAACGGTTGCGTTATAGTCAATGTCCAAAAAAAATCCGGCATTTTGTGACAGCAGAGAAAAAAGTTCCGGAAGACCTGCCACATTTATGGAAGGAGACACGGCAAAACGGAAACGTTTTTCTCCCTGCGCGGAAAAATCCACATTGACTTTCACAAAACTCTCCGCAGTTCCCCGTGACACTTCCGCAAAAGTGCAGGAGCGGGACAGCACACTGATTTCGCCTTTGGACACATTCGCTTCTGCCGCACAGTCTGCATAGTCATTTTCCGGTATTTCCGGAGCAAAGATCTGAAACAGGGCAATTCCGACTGCCCGGAAAATACCTTCCCATGTATGATGCGGATCTTCTGCGCTGCACACACGTACGTGGATTCGGGCTTTGAGTCCGTCTGCCAGTCCTTCGAGCATTGTCACAAGCGGTTTTCCGGAGGCCATCTGCTCACAGCGGCAGTTCAGAAACCATTCCAAATCAAGGTTTGGCACTGCTTCCATCTGCAAACCGGAATCATGGCTTTCTTCATTTGAAAGGGAAATGACAGTTTCCGCGCTGCCGTCATCAATCATGCCCAGAGCAGCACCGGTCTTTTTTCCGGCAGGAAAAGCACTGATCCTTTCTCCCATGAATTTTCCCAAATGAAAGAAATCATTGCTGTTCCAGTGCAGATCAATTTCACATCCCATGCGCCACGCGATATGCTCGGCCATATGACTGGCAAATTCATTGGGTGTGACAATTTTCTTGTTTGTCACCCTGCCGAATTTCAGATTCAGGGAATTGGGCGTAAAAGCAGTATATACCAGGTCTGCAAAGGAAGATTTCTCCAAATCCGCAAAATCCGCGCCTCCGGTTGCCACGCCGATGACAAAGGCTCCGGAAGCACGTCCTGCCTGCGCGCCGATGACTGAATCTTCAATCACAGCGCATTCCTGAACAGGAACATGCAAAGTTTCTGCCGCAAACAGATAGGTGTCAGGTTCAGGTTTCTTTTTCAAATCTTTGCGGACATCATTTCCCACCACCAGATCAAAATATGCCAAAATGCCGGACAGATCAAGAACCTGTTTTACATCTGCTGTGGGATTGTTGGAAACCACAGCCATTTTCAGGCCATTTTTCCGTGCATCTTCGAGAAGTTCCCTTATGCCCGGATTGGTTTCAAAAACCGAGTTGTTCCGGATATGAAGATATTTTTCCAGAATTTCATCAAAATGCCTTTCCGGTTCTGCAATACTGTATTCCTTTTTCACATGGTCAAGGATAATCCGCCAGAAATCTTCAGGATGATAGGCAAACAGGGAGCGGATAAAGGCTTTTCCCAGCCTGATCTGCGTTCCGAAATACTGGTGCAGGATTTCATCGCAAACCCGCAGATCCAGTCCCAAAGTATCCAGCAGAACCCCGTCCATATCCCACAGAATCGTGCGGATATTTTCCGGCAGATGCAGGCTTTGTGCAATATACATAAATTCTCTCCTTACAGGAAATCTGAAAAAGAATCAGACACCAGGCTTTGTGATACCGATTCTTCATTGAAAATATACTTATGAAACACACCCCTGCCCCCTCTCAAGAGGGGATTTTTGGGGATTTGTATAAAATCAATGGAGAATTGGTATGAGACTTTGTGCCTTTGTGTCCTCGTAGCGAAAACAGGGTAAACACAGAATCTGTTTTGCTCAGGCAATTAATTTTCTGCTGAAATATTTTTGGCAATGGTCAAACTGTCTATAGTATTTTCTTCAACTTTTGTCCTCTGTGCAAAAAACCGCTCCGCTTAATTTTTGCACTCCTCCATCGGATTTTGCAGAGGATAAAAGTTGTTAAAAGAACTATAATTTTTTAAATCTGAATTTCAGACAGAAAAAACTCTGTGCGACTCTGTGCAAACTCTGCGTGACTCTGCGGTTAAAAAAAACAGATTGTCAGCCGTTTTGTCACACTGCCGCTGATTATTGCGGAAATCCAAAGCAATGTCAAAACAAATTGGGCAGAGGATTAATTTTCATTTTACAAAACTTTTGCTTTGATTCCTGAAAATGATATTATATTTATACAAAAACCAAAACCAAATTCCTGTTAAGTAAAGTTCCATAAATTTTCGGGCATAAAATTTTCAGAAAAACCGGATTTTTCGGAAAAATCCGGTTTTTTGAATACACGAAAATTTTTGTTTGCCTGCTTACAGTTTCACATCAAATCAAAAGGGGGAAATCCGGATGAAAAACCCGAAGGCAAGCATACTGGTGGTGGAAGATGATCCGGCCATACGCAACGGACTGCTGGACGTGCTGGTGTTCAACGGTTTTCAGGCAAACGGCGTTGAGGATGGCGGTGATGGGCTGGAAAAGGCCCTGCAGGAAACCTATGATCTCATCATTCTGGATGTGATGCTGCCCACTTTGGACGGATTCAGCATCTGCAAAAAAGTGAGGGAGAAAAAGCCGTCCCAGGGCATTGTCATGCTTACGGCCAAAGGCTCGGAAGATGATATTGTAACAGGTTTCAAAGCCGGGGCAGATGATTATGTGAGCAAACCTTTTTCTCTGCGGGAAATGATGGTGCGGGTGGAGGCTGTGCTGCGCCGCTCCGGCAAACGTCTCGGAGATGAGCAGGTGAAATTCGGAAACATTCTGTTTGACGGAAAAAATCTTACAGCCATCTGCGGGGATCAGACAGTGGAACTGACCCGGCGGGAAATGGACATCATGATTTTTCTCCGCAGGCATGAGGATCGCATTGTTTCCAAAAAAGAACTGCTTACAGATGTCTGGGGATATGCGGATGCAAATATTGAAACCCGGACAGTTGATATTCATATTATCAAACTCCGAAGAAAAATCGAACAGATTGCCGGAGATATTCCCGTGATTCTGACAATCCGGGGGGAAGGATACAGGCTGGCACAATGAAAAAACTGCGATACCTGATACTGATTTTCTGCATCTGCCTTTCCCTTCCGCTGGGATGGTTTGTGTTCCGCAGCCATCAAAGCATGGAACAGGAGGAAAGCGCACAGTTGCGCTATTTTGCGCAGACCCTGTTTGAGGAAATGGAGCGGGAGCTGGCTCTGCTGGTGCAGGAGGAGGAAAAACGGGCCATTGATGAATACAATTACACCTATTCCCCGTCCGGCAGTTCTGGTGAAAATATCCGTTCCCCTCTTTCACAGCCTCCGCAGAAAAGCTATATTATCGGATATATGCAGAACAATCCTGATGGCTCTTTTCATTCCCCGCTTTTTGAAAACACAGACAGCATTTCAGCAGAACTCCGGACTGTGGAAAACCGGCTGCGTCAGGTCAATGAAATCTTTAACCGGAAACGGGCTTCGGCAACTGAGATTTTTGAAATCCGGCCTGTTCCGGAAATTGCCAGTCTTGCCCCTTCCAAAGCAAAACTTCCTGAAACCAAAGGGAAAAAAGAACAGGCAGTGAAAGCAGAAGAGGAGCAGACCCAGAGTTTTGCGGATCGCTATCTGGCACGATCCAAATCCAAAGAGCAGAAAAGTTATCTGGGGGAAAAACAAAAACGGATGGAGAAAATCACTGTGAATCAGGCCATGAATCTGGCACGGCAGGATGCGGATATGGTAAAAAAAGAATCTCAGGAAATGAAAAACAATGCACCGTCACAAAGAGATCAGTCTGAATCTGATGTTTCTGCGGAAAACAGCGAAGACAGTGCCATGCTTTCTGCGGCAGAAGAAGCAGTGGCAGATGAAAAATGGACAGGCAATGAATATGCGGCAAAGCCTCCGGCTGTCTCTGCCCCGGCGCGGACAGATACAGCATCAGGACGAACTGCAAATGAATATGCGGCAAAGCATCCGGCTGTATCAGAACCTGTCAGAACCCCGGAACCGGAAAAACTGCAGGCTGAAGTGGATCCCATGCAGTCTGTTTTTATTGATGAAAATCAGATATTCATTTTCCGCCGCATCGCACTCCGAAACCAGATTTTCCGTCAGGGATTTGTGATTTCTGCATCTGATTTTCTGGAATACCTGAAAAATACGCATTTCATGCCCCAGCCTTTGTCCGCATTCACCCAAATGGAACTGCATATCACAGACAGAGGGGAAACACGGGTATCCGTAAACGCGGGCGCAGACGCTCAGCCTGCCCGTTTTTCCCTGCGCCATGATTTTCCCCGGCCATTTTCCTTTCTCCATGCCGGACTTTTCTGCCGTGAGATTCCCCCTTCTGCGGGACGCCGAACCCTGCATATTATGATGACTGTGCTGGCAGGTGTTTTTTTCACCGGTCTGTTTGCCATTTACCGGAGTGTGCAGGCAGTGTCTGAACTTTCCGAGCGCAAATCCAAATTTGTATCTTCTGTCACCCATGAACTCAAAACGCCCCTGACCAATATCCGCATGTATATTGAAATGCTGGAGCAGGGCATTGCGCGCAGCCCGGAGCGGGAACAGGAATATTTCCGCATTCTGGATTCTGAAAATGCCCGTCTTTCAAGGCTGATCAGCAATATTCTGGAATTTTCCAAGCTGGAGAAAAAGCAGTTGCGTCTCAATCTCCGCACAGGAATATTTGATGATGTGATGCAGGAAGTCCGGCAGGTGATGAATGAAAAACTGCTGCGGGAAGGATTTGCGCTGAAAGTGGAAAGTGAAAAAATACAGGCTTTTGCCTATGATGCGGAACTGATGATACAAGTGATGATCAATCTGATGGAAAACAGCATGAAATTCGGGAAAAAAAGCGCAAAAAAAGAAATCCTTGTCCGTATATCCAGTGATGAAAAACAGGTGCATATCAGCGTGTCAGACACAGGGCCGGGCATTCCCCGCAATGCGCTGAAAAAGGTTTTTGATGATTTCTACCGGGTGGACAGCCCGCTCATCCGCACCACCCCCGGAACCGGCATTGGTCTGGCTTTTGTGAAAAAAGTGGTGAATGCCATGCACGGAAAGGTGCGAGCAGTCAACAATGAAGGCCAGGGCTGCACTGTGATTATTTCCCTTCCTTTGCCATAAGGATGAATTTGCTCATCTCACGGCCTCCTTTGGTCAGGCTCTTTTCAGAATTCCGAATGTACGTTTACCTCTGCATCCGGTCTTTTGCTGTTTTTTTGGCACGGAGCATGGCAGTGAAAGCATCTTCCTCTTCACTGGGAGCCGGACTTGTTTCTTTCGGAATTTCTGTCGCGGGCGCAGCCTGTTCCTTCGGGATTTTTTCCTTTTGAGCAGTCCCCATCTTTTTCTTCATAGATTTTTCTGCTGATCTTTCAATGCCTTTTTCCGCTGTGTGAATTCTTTTCGGCAGACGCAGAGACAGAATTCCGGTACGGCGGTGAAAAATTTCCAGAAGAAATATTGCCAGCGCACAAAGAATCAGCCAGTGTGCAATTTCCCTGTAACGCTGTTTTTCCGGCAGATCCTTCCATATTTCCGCAAGACTGATTCTCTCTTTTCCGCCAGTGATGCGCGCAATTTCCTCAAGGTTTTCTTTGCCGTCTTTATTGTTGGAATACGGAATGAACTCAGGGGAATAAGGCAGACAGACCGGAGAAAGGCTCAGGGTTTTCAGTCCCGGAATATCCCCGGAAAATTCGACTGTCGTCAAAAGGGTTTCACTGCTGTCCAGCGGAATTTCCAAAGACAGGGTATCAGCGGATGTCCACGCCATTGTGCGGGATTCCTGTCTCGGCGTTTTGCCCGGAATGCCGCGCAGAATATCCACTTTGGGTGATTCGGCAAAAGGTTCGCTTTTCCGCTCCGGATCAAGGTGCAGTTCAATGCGGAAAACCCCTTTGTCCAGTTCACGGGTGATAAGCATGTTCTCAGGCAAAATACTCTGCTCCCCGGCTGCCCACCGGGCCAAAGAAGAAAAGAAATCCCCTGTTTTTGACCACTGCGCCATCGGGCCGGTGAACTCACCGTCTGCCTCACCCGTATAGGAAAGCACCCGGCCTTTGCCGGAATGCCAGTAAGCAAGAGCGGGCGCGCGGTATTCATCCTGCGTAAGCAAAGCCTGTGCAGCTTCGGGACGGATATAGCAGAGATTGTATCCGCCAATCTGCGGAAATGCACCAAAGGAAATATCACTCATGCCGGAAAGTGCGGCAGTGGGCATAATCGAGGTTGGTTCCTTCACAAACGCGCTCCGGGCAACTGTAAACGTATCCTGTGCAAAAAGACGGGGAATTTCCTGCGGATGTATGGTGAAAAAACTCCGGCCTCTGCCGATAATGGCAATATCTTCCAGCAGGGGAGCATCCGGGTCCTGCGGGGTTCCCAGCCCGATGACGCTGATGCTGATATTGGCTTTCACGCATTTTTCAATCAGGGTTTTGTATTCTCCGGGCTCCTCTGCATCAGCCGCGTCTGCAAACAGAATAATATGCCGGGTTTCAGCTTTGGCACGGAGAAGCATTTCCGCAGCAGCCGCAAGGCCGGAATAGACAAAAATTCCGCCGCCCCCGGCATCAATGCTGAGAATTTTTCCCCGCTCCGCGTCAGCTTTATCCACAGATTTGAGATCCACAATAGTGTGTGTGGCACTGTCCACTGCAATGAGACCGAATTCATCAAAAGGGGAAAGCAGGTCAAGCACCTGCACTGCCCCGATATTTGCCAAATCCATTTTCGTATGCCCATGACCTGCTTCCACAGCCATACTGCCGGAACGATCCAGCACAATTACCATTGCCAGCCGCATTTTCCTGTGTTCATTGCGCAGTTCCATAGAGACAGGCAGCACCGGTTCCAGCGGAGAACGGAAATATCCGCCGGGGCCGTATGCGTTCATGCCCCCTGTCACCATAAGCCCCGCGCCGGTATGCCGAACCCATGCCGCAACAGTCTCCATGCCAGGATAACCAATGGCATCTGCTGGAAGGTTTTCAATAATAATTGCTGAATAAGCTGACAGGGTTTCCAAAGTCCAGGAAAGTTTTTCAGCAGGAATGCTGTGAATATCCATATGACTTTTGCGCAGCAGTTGTGCCAGCCCGGAATCCGGTGAAGATGTGACATGCAGCAGAGGACGTGTGCCTTCCACGCCCACCAGCAGTTTTGCCCGGTTATTTTCCGGCATGGGATCAGTTTCACTGCCTGAGAGTTTGGTGATTTCCAGCCTATAAGCATGGGTTCCGGGATTCTCTGCCTGATCCCGGAACATAAGAGATGCATTTCCCGGAGAGAATTTTCTGCTCCCGGATGCAATGGGACTGTTTCCCCTGAACAGGGTATAATTGAGTTCCTGTTCCGCAGGACTTTGGATTTCAGCGCGTATCATAAAAGACTGTCCCGCAGTCACGCTTTCCGGTGCAGAGAGTTTCACAATGGCCGTGTCATCTGCAAGACTGCGGCGGAAATGGCGGAAATCCACAGCTATGCCCCGTGAAGCAGCCTGCAATGCAAAGGGACGCGGATCTGTTCCGGTATGTTTTCCGTCTGAAAGCAGAAGGATACGGCCTGATGCATCCTGGGGAATCAGGGAAAGAGCGGTTTCCAATCCCCGTGCCAGATCTGAATGATCATCCCCCACATCTGCGGCAAATCCGGAAAATTCCCCTGCACTTTTGGACAGAGGCGGTCTTTCCACTGCGCTGCGCTGTGCAAAAGACACAATAGCCAGATTGTCTTCCTCTGTCATGGCAGAGCGGATTATCTCAATGGCCTCTTTCATGCCTGTCTGACTTTGGGCAGGCATGGACTGGCTCCGGTCAGCAACGATGACCACAGTTCCGGCATTGCTCCCCAGTTTCAGGGCAGGTCTGCACAGGGCCAGCACAAGCAGAAGGAAAACAATGCTCCGCAGGGCGGTAAGCACATGGGAAGGAAATTTCCGGTGCACCAGCAGCGCGGCCGCTGGAATCAGAAGGATAAGCCAGAAAGGATGAAGAAGAATCAGATTCACAGGATTGAAATCTTTCCCAAAGTTGATGCCGCCAATATTGTATAGTTTTTAAGATAAAGATTGCTGCCTGAAAACTCTAAGGGTTTTGGAAACCCTTAGAGTTTTTTGGACAAACATTTTCTGAAAGTCTATATCTGTCCGGAATGCGGGAGAGAGCAGAGGGGAAAATCTCAGTTTTAGAAGTGAATTATTCTGTTTATATCTGTATTTGTTAAAAATTTCAATTACATCAGATGTAAAATCATGTATAAAATTATAAGGTGACATTATGCTGTCCTCTTTTTTTCATTAATTAATAAGTAACCTTCCATAAATTTTCGGGTATAAAATTTATGGAACCGTCCTTAATA
>CAZHPS010000251.1:0-10092 GCA_964534335.1 uncultured Desulfobacterales bacterium | reverse complement strand
GTGTGACTCTGCGGTTAAAATCCGCCCGGCAGAATTACCAAAATGTTTTAAGTATTGGTATACCAGTTACGCATCCTGTTTTATGCTGCATAGCAATTCGCTCCATCCGACCGGATTTGCCGGCGGCTGATCTCAAATGTTATGCAGCAGAAAACTCCGCTGAATGGAGCCCTGATTTTAAATTCGCAGGTTCAGACAGATTTGACAATTTTCCAAAAATTGTCAAATTTTTCAGGTGAGTTAAGTGATTTCTGAAAATAAATATCGCCCAAAACTTCCGTTCATCAATGACAGCAACAGCCTTGACAAACGCTTTTACAGCGAGCTGCTGCACATTATCGGCTTAAGCGAATCCAAAGAAGGGGGCAAAAAACTGATTGGCAGAAACAGGCAGGGCCAAAGGCACACAGGAACAATGATTGAAGATGCCATGATTCAGTTGGATACTTTGGATAAACTGGGCAGACTTGAAAATCCAACTCATTTCGGTGCCAATGCACAGGAACAGCTTTTTGCAATTGCCCTTGAACTTTCCATTACATGGATAAACCGCATTCTGTTTTTGAAACTGCTGGAAGCGCAACTGATTACGTATCACAAACGCGACAAATCGTATTCGTTTCTCAATATCGATAAAATCAGAAACTATGATGACCTCAACAGCCTGTTTTTTCAGGTATTGGCGCGCAGGCATGAGGAGCGGAACGAAGATGTGAAAAAAGCATTTGAGAAAGTTCCTTATCTCAATTCTTCGCTTTTTGAGCCGACAGACCTTGAACAGCTTACTTTGTTTGTCAGCAGCCTGAAAAAAGACAAAACCGTTCCGGTTTTTTCGCAGACCGTGCTGAAAGACCGGCAGGGCAGAAAGCGGACAGGCAGCATTTCAGGGCTTGAATATCTTTTTGCGTTTCTGGATGCTTATGATTTCAGCAGCGAAGGTTCGGAAGAAATTCAGGAAGAAAGCAAAACGCTTATCAATGCCTCGGTGCTTGGACTGATTTTCGAGAAAATAAACGGATACAAAGACGGTTCGTTTTTCACTCCGGGTTTCATCACCATGTATATGTGCCGCGAAACCATCCGCAAAGCAGTTGTGCAGAAATTCAACGAAACCAAAAAATGGAAATGCACGAGTATTGAAGAACTTTACGATAAAATTGAAAACCGGAAAGAAGCCAATAAGATTGTAAACAGCATCAGAATCTGCGATCCTGCTGTGGGTTCAGGACATTTTCTGGTTTCAGCGCTCAATGAAATGATTGCTGTCAAAAACGACCTGAAAATTCTGATGGATCTCAACGGCAGACGCGTGAAAGAATATCAGGTGGCAGTCGCAAATGATGAACTGACTGTAACAGATGAAAACGGCGATC
This sequence comes from uncultured Desulfobacterales bacterium, assembly GCA_964534335.1. Classification (GTDB taxonomy): domain Bacteria; phylum Desulfobacterota; class Desulfobacteria; order Desulfobacterales; family Desulfococcaceae; genus JAABRU01. Next base: position 8,719 of record CAZHPS010000251.1, on the reverse strand, counting down.
TGTTTGAATACAATCCCAAAAACAGAGAAAGTCAGCGCATACAGGAAACGCTGTTTCACGAAAAGCAGACCATTACAGAAAAATGCCTTTTCGGGGTGGACATCAATTCCAATTCCGTAAAAATTTGCCGTCTGCGTCTGTGGATTGAGCTTTTGAAGAACGCGTATTACAAAAACGCGACAGAACTTGAAACGCTCCCCAACATTGACATCAACATCAAATGCGGAAACTCGCTGGTGAGCCGTTTTCCCATTGACGCGGATCTGAAACAGGCTTTGAGAAAAAGCAGGCATACGATTGATGAATACCGCGTAGCTGTTGACACTTACCGCAATGCACAAACCAAAGAGCAGAAAAAAGAAATGGAAGGGCTGATTGCCGATATTAAATCGGATTTCAGAAGTGAGATTTCACAAAACGATCCGAAAGTAAAGAAACTGCGCAAACTGTCGGGAGAACTTCTTGAAATGACCAGTCAGTGGCAGTTTTTTGAAATGAGCAAAAAGGAAAAAGCAGACTGGAACAGAAAAGTGCAGCAACTGACCAAAGAAATCCAAAAATTGGAAGCAGAGATGGAAGAAATAAAAACCGGCAGGATATTTGAAAACGCTTTTGAATGGCGGTTTGAATTTCCTGAAGTGCTGAACAATGACGGTGATTTTGAGGGCTTTGATGTGGTAATTGGGAATCCGCCGTATGGTTTATTTAACAAAAAGCAGAACAGGAAAGTCGCTTTAACAACCGATGAGATGACCATTGAGTTGTTAAAAAATAAATATCCTGAAGCTGCAGGGAGAATTATAAATGCCGCAAGAATATTTTTGGCTTTCAGTTTTACAATAAGCTCCGATAATGGATTTCAGTGTATGATTATACCTTATGGAATACTGACCGACACGACATCAGTAAATTTAAGAAAACATATATTTTCAAACCATTCCCTGCTAAAGGTTGATGCTTTCCCAGAGAGAGACAATTCGGGCAGAAGAGTTTTTGAAGATGCTAAAATGTCCTCCGCAATTCTTTTAATTTGTAAGAAAAAATCTGAAAATTCATTTGATACAGGCATATCGTATGACAGAACAATTAACAGGAATCGTTCTGTTTTCAATTCAGGAGAACTTATACAATTAAGCCCTGAATTAGTTCAAATTCCACTTACAGATACGGGTTCTTATCATTTATTGGTAAAAATTTACAATAAAAAAGAAGTTATAAAATTCGGAAATCTCACACATTGTTTAACTGGTGAAACAGATATGACTTTTGGAAAATCCGCTTTAACAATGAATAAGTTGGATGCAATGCTGTTAAAGGGGGTTCAATTAGACAGATTTACAGTAAAAACAAAAAAAGAGCAAATTTCTCAGGGAGAAATTGAATTTGTTAATCTTAACAGACTGTCAAAAATAATTTCTGAAAAAAAACTTGCTGACTCATATCAAAGACGTATTGCTTTACAGGGATTAACAGGAGTAAATGAGTTAAGGAGACTGAAGGCTGCAATTATTGACAAAAATATTTTCCTCGCCAATTCCTGCAACTATTTGTTAGAACCTGCCAACTGTAAATTAGAATTAATGATTTGCTGGCTGAACTCCAAATTGTTAAACTTTATTTTTAAAACCCGAAGCACGAGCAGCAATGTAAATGGATACGAAGTAGATAATTTACCATTTTGTTTCAGTAAATATGATAATGAATTAACAGAGACAGCAGAATCAATATTATCCAAAAAGAAAAATGATATAAATTCAGATACAATTGAATTTGAGAATAAAATTGATTTGATTCTTTATGATATATTTAATCTTACGAAAGAAGAAATTAAAATCATTGAGAGCGCGTAACTTTGGACAAAACGGGTTTTATGGTGAATAGGCGTAAACCGTATAATCACTGGTTATGTGCAGAAATAAAAGGACAATAAATGCCTGTTAAGAAATTGAAACAGGAAATATTGGAACCGCGATTTTTTGGGTTGCCAATGCGTGGAGAACGGCTGCCAATACAGAATACCGGCACTTTTTGTCCTGTCTACAAAAAAAAAGAGAATATTTTGTATGAAGCTTAGGGTTTTTCGGACAAACATTTTTCGGGCATAAAATTTTCAGAAAAACCGGATTTTTTGGAAAATCCGATTTTTTGAATACACGAAAATTTTTGTTTGCCCACTTATTACAAAAATCTCCAACTGTCTATAAAAATGTGATAAAAATGTATAAAGGGGAATGGTTTAACAGTATCAGCCATCTGATTGGTGCAGTGCTTGCACTTGCCGGGTTAGTGCTGTTGGTTGTAACGGCTGCACGTCAGGGAGAGCCGCTGAAGACAGTAAGTTTCAGTATATATGGAACTACGCTGTTATTGCTTTATGCTTCTTCAGCGATTTATCACAGCCTGCATGGGAAAGCAAAAAGAATTTTCCGCAAATGTGATCATCTGTCAATATACCTTTTGATTGCCGGAACTTATACACCTTTTACGCTGATAACCCTTCGCGGCATCTGGGGCTGGTCAATATTTGGTGCTGTATGGTTTCTGGCAGTATTGGGAATTGTGCTGGATTCATTACCCCAAAAAGGGGAGAGGATCCTCCCGCTGATCATTTATATCTTCATGGGCTGGTTCATTCTGATAGCAATCAAACCCCTGGTGCACAGTTTACCTGTGAAAGGTTTTGTTTTGCTTCTGTCCGGTGGAGTATTTTATACCACTGGCGTAATTTTTTACGCATTGGATGAGAGAGTGCGCCATTTTCACGGTATATGGCATTTATTCGTGCTGGCCGGCAGCATCAGCCACTACTTTGCAGTACTCTTTTATGTAATTTGAACATGGATAGTTGAACAGGCATTAAATCGCATATTGACAATTTGAAACAACTTATTTTTTAATGATGCCGGAAAGACTTATGCCGATAAATCAATTGTTAATACAGATAAATAATGTCTAACCCCTCTGCAAAGGATTCCGTTTGTTATGCTCCATCCATCATTTGCGCCTATGAAATTGTTGTTATGCCGCATGAGACAATAATGTCATCCCTTCGGGATTCTGTCCAGAGAATGTGCATTTTTTTCATTGGCGTTGAATATAAACCAATATCATAAATACAGACAGGAGGAACACAATGTATTCACATTCAGAACATCTAAAAATCAGAAATAACTTGGACACATTGCGACGGATAAAAGTACTTGATCTGGAGATTTTTGATTCAGCAATGAAAGTGCTGGCCGTTTGTGAGTCTTCAGAATCACAAATGACCTCATCCCAAAAAAAGCAGTATAATCTCCTTATGACTCGTGCTGATGATTCAACTGTTGAGCATTTCAACGTAGCTAGCTTTGTAAAGGAATGGCGTTCATATGAACAGAATATGCCCAATATGCAAAAAGCAAGTCATCCTGACATATTGAAAAACAGTGTCGGAATGGAATTTGTCCTTATCAAATCCGGTGAATTTATTATGGGCAGTCCGGGAAATGAAGAAGGGCGTAAAGATGATGAAAAAGAAAAAAAGATAAAAATCTCAAAAGATTTTTATCTGCAAAACACTCCGGTGACAGTGGATCAGTGGAAAAAATTTGCTGATGACCGGCATTATACGACAATCGCTGAAAAAAACAATGCTGGGGCTTATGTGTTTGTATGGGAACGCCGGAACAAAGACTGGAACCAGATACAGAAGAAAGGAATTAACTGGAAAAATCCGGGTTTTAAACAAAATGGAGATCATCCGGTGACATGTATTTCATTCACTGATGCAAAAGAGTTTATTAAATGGCTGAATCATAAAGAGAAAAAAATATACAGACTTCCAAAAGAAGCAGAATGGGAGTATTCATGCAGAGCCGGAACGCCATTCCCTTTCTGTTTTGGTTATACATTGTTAAAGGACATGGCCAATTTCGGCCCGCGTGAGTCATTTGAAAATTTGGATGACAAAAATGAAATGTATAAAGAAAGAACCACTCCCATAAAACAGTTTAAAGCCAATGAATGGGGATTATACGATATGCACGGAAATGTATGGGAATGGTGTGAAGATGCTGGAAAAAGACAGCAATATCGAATAATTCGCGGAGGCAGTTGGCTTTTTGATGACAAAGTCTGCAGATCTGCCAATAGGGATGAACAGGACGAAGATAGTGGGAATTTTAATATCGGTTTTCGTCTTGTAATGGAAATCTGATGAAAATGCCTGATGCAGAAAAACAGATAATCCGGACTGAAACAGGAAAAGAGCAATGAAAATCATCCGTCTTGACCTTACGGCCTTCGGGCCTTTTACAGACAAAAGCCTTGATCTGGGCGCAGGAAATGAGGGACTGCACATCATTTACGGCCCAAATGAAGCGGGAAAAAGTTCTGCTTTGCGCGCACTCCGGCAGATGCTGTTCGGCATTCCTGCGCGCAGTCCGGATGATTTTCTTCATCCCTATGCCAAAATGCGCATTGGCGGAACCATGCGGAAAAAAGACGGCAGAGAAATCTCTTTTGTGCGCAGGAAAGGCCGGGCCAATACGCTACGGGACAGTGCGGACGCGGAGCAGATTGAAGAAAGCCTTCTGCATTCCTTTCTGTCCGGTGCTGATGAAAACCTTTTTGCTGCCATGTTCGGCATTGATCATGATGGTCTGGTGCAGGGCGGGGAGGAAATTATCCGGGGCGGTGGCAGTATCGGTCAGATTCTTTTTGCAGCAGGTTCCGGCATATCCGGTTTCCGCACGGTGCAGAGTGAGCTGGAGGCTGAGGCGGACGCTCTGTTCAAACCCTCTGCCCAGAAACCACGGATCAATGAGGCCATCAATGAATTCCGGCAGATGCAGAAAAACATCCGGGATACGCAACTGTCCGCGCAGGATTGGGAGAGCCATGATCAGGCTTTGCACAATGCACAAAAAGAAAAAGAAACATGTCAGCAGGAACTGGAAGACAAAATCCGGGATAAAAACCGGCTGGAGCGGATTTCCGAATCTCTGCCACTGATAGTGCGGCGTGCGGAACTGCTGACAGAATATGACCCTCTTGCCCATGCCGTGCTGCTTCCTGAAGATTTTGCAGACACCCGGCGCACTGCATTTGAAGATCTGCGCGTGGCTGAAAGCATGGAAAACCGTTCGCTAGCGCATCTGAAAGAACTGCGTGAATCCCTGGAAAAACTGCTGATTCCCGAAGGTCTTGTCGCGCAGGCTGATACCATCAGCTCGCTGATACAGGAAAGAGGCAGTGTGATCAAGGCTGGAAAGGATCGTCTCCGGCTGGAGGGACTGCGCATCAGTATGCGATCTGATGCACATGAGATTCTCCGCAATCTCCGGGGAGATATGAGTCTGGAACAGGCTGCGGAACTGCGCCCGGAAAAAGGGGATATTATACGGATTCAGGAACTTGGAACCCGGTATGAACGCCTGAGGGCTCACGGAGAAAGCGCGCGCGCGGAAATTGCCAAACTCTCCGGTCATGTCCAAAAGGTAAGGCAGCAGTTGGAGGAACACGCGGGAAAAACAGAAAAAGATACAGCAGAACTCCGGGAACGCATTGAAAATGCCAGAAAACAGGGAGACCTTGAGGCCAGGCATGAAAGTTTGTGTGCTGAAATCCGGAAGACCGAAAACGCGCTGCACACTGCGCTGAAAAAACTGCCTTTATGGACAAAAAGCCCGGAAGAACTGGAATCTCTGCCCCTTCCTGCAACAGAAACAGTTGATGTTTTTGAAAAAAAATTCTCATCCGCACAGGAATCGCTCAGGCAGATTCGCAAAGAAAAAGATGAATCAGAGCGCAGGCTTGCGGAAAATGAATCCCAAATCCGGGAACTGGGACTGGCCGGGGAAGTGCCTGTGGAAAAAGACCTGATTTTATGCAGAGAACTCCGGGATGCAGGCTGGCAGATCATCCGGGGCAATTTGGAAAACCGGATCTCGTCTGAAAAGACTGTCCGTGAATTCACCAAACAGTTTTCTCCGGCAGAAAGTCTGACTGATGCTTATGAAATCAGCGTCCGCCAGGCTGATGACATGGGAGATCGTCTGCGCCGGGAGGCGGATCGATCTGCACGCAAAGCAACTCTGGTTGCGCACGCGGAAAAAGAAAAAAACTGCCTGATCCGTGTCAGTGAAAAAGAGGAACTTGCACAAAATGAATATGTCCGTATTCAGAAGGAATGGGAAACTGTATGGGAAGAAACCGGTATTTTTCCGCTGTCACCTGCGGAAATGCGGGCATGGATGCAGAAACAGACAGGCATTGCAGCACAGTCGCGGGATCTGCGCGTGCTGAAAGAAAATGCAGAACAAATCCTTAATATGATTCATAAATGCCGCAGTGATCTGAAAAACTGCCTGGAATCTCTGGGAGAATCGCCCCAGCATGGAGCAGAGGAGAGTCTTGCCCGCGTTATAACACGGGCTGTGCGCACCGCAGACAGACTGGATCAGATCCGCACCGGCCGGAAACAGTTGGAAAAAGAGAGGAAAGAAAGAGAAGCCGAACTGCTGGATGCCCGGATGCGGGCTGACACAACAGCGCAGGAACTGGCACTGTGGCAGCATGAATGGGCAAAGGCCCTGCGTCCTCTGGATTTGGCCCCGGACGCGACACCGGCCCAGGCCAATGCGGTTATGGAAGATCTCAAGGCACTTTTTGCCAAAATCAAAGAGGCTGATGTGCTGGACAGCCGCATTCGCGGCATTGACCGGGATGCCGAGTCTTTCAGCGACAATGTGCTCTCTCTTGTGGCAAGGGAAGCCCCGGAACTGGGAAATCTGCCTGCGGAACAGTCTCTTGCTGAATTGAATAACCGCCTGACCCGTGCCATGAAAATGCTCACGGAGCAGGAGGGACTGAAAAAACAGGCAAAGCAGGAAGAGGAGAAACTGCGCAAATCTCAGGAGGAAAAAGCCCGGATTCAGGCCCGGCTCCGCTCCATGTGTGAAACTGCCGGATGTGATACCCATGATGAACTTCCTTTGGCAGAGGAACGCTCGGCAAAACGCAGGGGAATCGAGGCGGAACTCGCACAGATTGCTGAACAGTTGCGCAGACTGAGCGGGGGTGCAGTGCCTGAAGACTTTATCCGGGAAGCCCGGAACGCTGATCCTGATGCCATTGGCCCCCGAATCAAAAATCTTTCAGAGGAAATCAAAGAACTGGAAGCCCGGAAATCCGCTTTGGATCAGACCATTGGCAGTGAACGCACGGAACTGGCCCGGATGGATGGAAGCGCGAAGGCATCAGAATGGAATGAACAGGCACAAAGCATTCTGGCCGGAATGGAAAGGGACGCGGAACAGTATATACGGCTTAGGCTGGCCTCAGTCATTCTGCACCAGGGCATTGAGCGGTACCGTGAAAAAAATCAGGGGCCGATTCTGAAACGATCCGGTGAATTTTTCTCCCGCATGACGCTGGGTTCTTTTGCCGGTCTGCGCACCGAGTTCAATGACAAAAATGAACCTGTGCTGGCAGGCATCCGGGCCAATGGTCAGGATGCCGTGTATGTGCAGGGCATGAGCGAAGGCACGGCAGATCAGCTCTATCTGTCCCTGCGTCTGGCTGCGCTGGAGGCGTGGATGGAGAAAAACGAGCCGCTGCCTTTTATTGCGGACGATATTCTTATCCAGTTTGACGATGACCGGGCCGCAGCCGCGCTGGACGTGCTGGCCGGACTTTCAGCCAAAACCCAGGTGATTTTTTTCACCCATCACCGGCGTATGCTGGAACTTGCCCAAAACCATATGAATGGGGAAGCCGTGTATGTCCATGCTCTGTAAAGCATTTTCAGGTTTGTCCGTAAAACAGATTCGCAGATTCAGACAAGCTCCTCTGCGGAAAACCAGCAGGACGCTGTCAGTCAAAAAAATACCGCTAATCAGTATGGCCATGTTTTCAAAGCAAATTGGTATAAAGTTCATAAGTAAGTGAACGAAAGTTTTCGAGTATAAAAAAACAGTATCTTTTATAAAAACATGGATTTTTATAAAATTTATACTCAAAAATATACGAATACCCACTTAACATGGGATGAAAAGAAGATGAATTCATGGCAGACAGAATGGGATTTGACCATTTCAAAGGAAGATGCAATAAAACTGTTACATGATCTGATTCAGTCACCAAAAACAAGACAGCCAAACCATAAAAAATTTAAAGGGAAAATAGCAGGAGGCAATTTTGAGGTGACAATAAAAAGATCTATTCTTTGGGGAATGCCAATGCGAAAAGAAATAGAAGGCAGGGGAACGGTAACTGACTGCAACTGCGGTTCTCATATATCAGCCTGTTTCAAAGTGTGCGCCCCTTACAGATATGTGAATTTGGACAGCAAAAAACTGTGGGTTACAATTTCAGTATTTGTTTTTTCATTGCTTGGAATCATTGTCACAGCGAACTATCCTGGGAAATTTGATTTTCTGAATAACATACTGGTTCCTTCATTCTTTGCGACTTATTTCATTCTTGTCATCGGAGTTTTAAAATATCTGTTTATAAGCCAAAAACTCAAAGAAATCAGGATGCTGTTTGAAAAGACATTCAGCAGATATAAAAAAAATGAAAATTGAGCATTCAGTTCACTGGATATTATACCAAATCGCCATTGAAAAACATACTTATCAAAAAAAAGAACTTTCTGTATTATATAAAACCAATAGCGATTTGGTATTATACCAATTCGCTATTGAATTTATACAATAAGGTGAGTTATTTCCTC
>CAZHPS010000250.1:0-10092 GCA_964534335.1 uncultured Desulfobacterales bacterium | reverse complement strand
CTCTGAATATTGTCCTTGTTTCCGACAGCCTCCCTGATTATCAGAAACTGGCAGACGCGGCTGTGCCGGGAACAAAGGTGATTGTGTATGATGCAGATGCAGAATCTGCCGAGGATGTGATTGGCAGGATTGCGGCTCTTTCGGAAAGCGAGGGAAAAGAGGTTGATTCCCTTACCATTCTCTCACACGGGGGCGCAGGCTATTTTGATCTTGGAAATGAAGCAGTCAAAGCCGAAAATCTCAGCACTTTTTCCGATGCATGGGCAGCACTGGATGCAGCCATGAAGGATGACGGTCATATCTATATTTATGGATGCGGCATGGCAAACGGGGAGGGACTGTCTCTGCTCGATGCTCTGGCTGAGGTCACCAATACCCGTGTGTTTGCATCAGATGACGTGACCGGCGGCTCCGGTGACTGGGATCTGGAGGCAGCCTCGGAAAATGCCGGTGATGAAGTTCCTGTTCCGCCTTTGAATTTTGATATGCTTGCGGATTATGAAGGGGATTTGACCAAAATTGCGGTTCATCCCACCATCAGTTCCAGAGAAGATCTGCCGGGTTACGTAGGTATTTACATTTATGGTGAAGGAGAGGATGCAGACAGCCGGGATGCTGACAGTGTCACGCGCACCGGAACCCTTCCTGATCTTCTGACCAACGCCACGGTGCGCTATGACGGATGGATAACAGATGAGCCCATTAAACTTGAGGGCGTAACCATCAATGAATACCACAGATGGACTGTAACATACACTCCTGAACAGGATGCCTTCACAGATGACGGAACCTATGGAACCGCAACGATGAATTTCAACATTAAGGAAGAAAACCAGACATACAGCACTGTTGTCACCATTCTTCCGATAAACGATCCGCCTGATTTTGACTACATCAGCAATTACAGCGATGCTGATACAAAGGTCAGCATTGAAGATGGCAAAATCACAGTTACAGTTGATGAGGACAGCGGAACCAACGGTTTCCATCAGATTAACGGTTTTGCCGACAGTATTATTGCAGGGCCGGAAAATGAATCTGATCAGAAAGTGAAATTCATTATTCAGAGTGTGGACAATCCGGATTTGTTCGCTGTGCAGCCTTCCATCAGTCCTACTGGCAATTATACAAGCCTGAACAGCGTGACCGGAAATCTGACCTTTACCCTGAAGGAAAACGCACATGGCACGGCTGTGGTTTCAGTTCTGCTGCAGGATGACGGCGGCACAGAATATAGCGGAGATGACACCAGTGAGGTAAAAACCTTTGTTATAAAGGTGAATCCGGTCAATGACAATCCCGAGGAACCGGAAATCAATGAAGACTGGCATATTTATGAAGACAACGGAGATCCGGACAACAATTATGCTCCCACACCTGAAGCAGGGGTGGAAGGCTTCCGGGTGGATGAATTCATTGAATCCATCACCGACCCTGATGTCGGGGGTGAGATTCCTGTTGCCATTGCCATTACCGACATCAGTTCTGATATGGATGGAGACGGGGATTCGGATGGAAAATGGCAGTTCCAGATGTCCGGAAGCACCCAGTGGAACACCATTGAGGAAAACAGCCTGAGCGGAGACAAGGCACTGCTTCTGACAGCAGATGACAAAATCAGATTTATTCCCAGCAAAGATTTCAACTCAGAAGAGCCGGGCAGTGCAAAAGAGCCTTTCCTTACGGTCAGATCCTGGGATCAGACAGGAAACAGCGCAGGCAAAGAGGGAACCTATTACAGCATTGCCAGCACCGACACATCCTTCAGTGAAGGCAGTGTGGATGTGCCTTTGGATGTCAAAGCAGTCAACGATGCACCGGAACTGTGGAAAGACGGCAGCCTGATGCCGGATACATCCGGCCCATATCAGGCCAATATGACTGACAGTAACGGAAGCAAGGTTTATATTTCCCAAATCAATGGAATATCTGCCAAAGATGTGGATATTGCCAGGGACGAGGGAAGCAAAAGTGTTCAGGTGACACTGGAGGCTGATCTGGCTGACGGAAAGATTTCACTGGGCAGTAAAACCGGACTTACGTTTATAGAAGGTGACGGCACGGATGACAACAAAATGGTGTTTACCGGTCTGCTTTCCAATGTAAATGCTGCCATCAGTTCCCTGACCTATAAGTATGACGGTACAATGCCCGCCCCTGTCACCAAGGATGCAGTGACGATTAACGTGAATGACCTGGGAAATTACGGTGTTCCGGGTGCGCTGACCGATACTGCGCTGCTCACAATTAATTTCAACGAGGGACCTGCGGTTGGCCCGGTGGATGAAATTTTCATTGAAGGCTGCGGCCCGGTTCCTGTCACAGACGGAACCATTCATGATGCAGAAGGGGATGCAATCCGCTCTGTCACCATCAGTTTTAAGGATTCTGACGGAAACAGCACTTTCAGAGCAGATGATGTTCTGCATTACAGCACAGCGGCAGCAAGCAATATTCTGGCAAATTACAACAGCCAGACAGGAACCCTGACACTCACAGTGGCAGGCGGAGGCACTGCTTCGGAAAGTGATTTTCAGAAAGTGCTGAGTACAGTCACCTATGAAAATACCTCCCAGAATCCCGATACTGTGCAGCGCAAATTCAGTATTGTTTCAGTAGATGATCAGGGCAATACAGGGACAATCGAATCTGTTGTCAGTGTGGTTCCGGTAAATGACGCGCCCATAGCGGAAATGCCGTCTTCCATATCAACGCTCTCAGACACATCCTTTGTGATCAGCAATATTTCCCTGGGGGATATTGATATGTCCCTGGGATCTGTTCATATGGTTATTTATGCTGAACATGGAACCCTGACCATCGGGGCAGAAACGCTTAACCGTATTATAAGCAGCGGCGGAAGTGTGAGCGGCAATGGAAGTTCGTCTGTTACAATAAACAATGCCAGACTCGCAGATGTGGCTCCGGGAGGCATAATGACGCCTCTGACCTATACTCCGGAAGCCGGATACAGTGGTGATGACAGTATAAAATTCAAGATCAATGATCAGGGATATACGGGATTCTTTCAGGAAGGTGCAATCATCTGTGAGCTTAAAGATGCTCTGAAACTGATACTGGACGAAAACGGACAGTTGCCAGAAACCCCTGATGATCATACACCAAATGATCCCGATGCACAGGAAATTGATAAGGAAATACCGGTTATCGTAATTCCGCCCAATACGCCTCCGGAGATTGATCTTGATCCGGATGGTGACGGCGGTGACGGTCCGGATGATCGGCCTGTGGGTCCTGATGAACCGGATACAAACACTCCGCCCTATCTCAATGATCACAATGTGTATTTTATTGAGCCAACTGCAAAAGATAACAACGGGGATGGCACTCCGGATGAGGTCATTGACTGTACCCCTGTTCATATCGTGGATTTCACTGATGATGCACAACTGATTGTTGATCCGCAGGGGGATAATATCGCATGGATGGAAGTCAGGATGACCAACCCCAAAGAAGGCGATATTCTGAACGCAGATGTTTCCGGCACAAATATTAAAGTGTTATCTGTATCCAACGGAATAGAGGTGAAAGATGAAAACGGTGATGTACTAGGTTGGCGTTATGATGGAACCGGGGAAATGGTAATGACATTCGGCCTGGACTCCGACTATCAGAATGGCACTCTGATCGAAAAACCGACAGGTCTGTCGGCCAGCCAATATGACCAAGTGCTGCGCACCATCACCTTTGACAATGATCTCAACAACCCTGACCCCACACTTCGGGAAATCAAAATTACGGCCAGTGATGTGAAAGATGCTGTGGGAGCAGTGGCAACATCCAGAGTGGCTGTTGTGCCGGTCAATGATCCGCCTGAAAACACTGTGCCGGGCAAACAAAGCACGACCCTTGACACTGCCATTGATTTTCACGGCAATATCTATGTGACTGACCCGGACTCCGGAACCGGTGATATACGGGTGGAACTTTCTGTGGAAAACGGAACCCTTTCCCTGCTGACAGCAAATTCCGGCAATGGAACATCCAAAATTGTCCTTGTGGGAAGTGTGGATGCCGTAAACAATGCCCTCAAAGGCATGGTGTATACACCCAATGCCGGTTACATCGGAAATGACACTCTGACCGTGAAAACCTCTGACCAGGGTTACAGCGGAGTGAATCCGGATTTTATTTCCAAGGATGCAGGAGGCATCTGTGTTGTCGGAGACGGTGTGGATGCAAACGGATACACCTTTGCCTGGGGACCGAACGGGGAAAAGATACTGATACTCAACCCGGACGGCAGTCTTATTCAGGGGCCAAATGATGGCACGCCCCAGGATCAGGACGCGCAGACAGACATTGACTATGTTCCCATTGAGGTAATCAAATCCGGGCCTCCGCCGGTGGAACCCCCGCCCCAGCCGCCCACACCGCCTGCGCCTCCGATTGTATATCCCGGAGATGCAGAACTGGGCGGAATTCCGCTGGGTGCTGTGAGACTGCCCGGAGCCTTTGGCATGATTGAGGGCGAAGGCAGACCCAGCATGAGTACCAGAGCAGGCGGAGAAGACTTTTTTGACTTCTGCTCTCTGGAGGAAGCACTGAAAATCGGATGCCGTTTTGCCAATACCCGTGATCCTGAAGCCCAGTTCAATGCGGTTTCCTGGAAATTCCTCACAGATCTGGGATGGTCAGAACCCTGGCTGGATGAGGAATTTGATCTGTACAGCCGTCTCTTCCTGCGTCAGAAAGGCGATCCGGGCTTCAATATTCCGCCGGGCGCATTTGAAATTGACCTGGGCGGACAGCCCATACAGAAACCCTTGGTCTTCCAGCAGGGCGGCGGCATGGAAACTTTTAATTCCAACGGCCCCGGTGAACTGAAAAGGGCATTCTTCTCCGGACGTGAAAATCTGGACAGAACCGGCAGAGGGCCTGATCCAAGACCTGCACGCGGATAATTTTTTCAGGGGCAAATAATCTGACATTTCAGCCCGTCAAAAGATAACCCGCAGCAGTTGAAGATGTTTGTCCCCAAACCCTAAGGGTTTTGAAAACCCTTAGGGTTTCACGTTAAAATCTTTTTTCTGAAAACTTTATGGGCAGTGCCTGAATTCAGGCACTGCCCATTTTTTTTGGGGGAATATCGGCCCATGAAAATTTTCAGGAAACTGATACCAAACCGCTTTCAGAGATTGAGGAATGCCTGTGTTTTTTCAGCCACGAAACACACGAAAATACACGAATAAAAAAATTGTCTGAAAGCGGAGCCGTATGATACCAAATCGCTATTGAATTTATACAATAAAGTGAGTTGTTTCCTCTGTGTTCTCTGCGGTTTTTTCTCTCTGTGTCCTCTGTGGGAAACCGAATCATAAGTATATTTTCAATGGAGAATCAGTATGATACCAAACCGCTTTCAAAACATGAGAATGTCAAATGCTGTTTTTTCGTGCTTTTCGTGTTTTTCGTGGTTAAAAAAAGAGGCATTCCCCGAACTTTGAAAGCGATTTGGTATGATACCAATTCGCCATTGGTTTGATACAATACCGTCAGTTTTTCCGCTGTTTCGTCTGTGCAAAAAACCGCTCCGCTTAATTTTTGCACTCCTCCGGAGCAGGTGGCTGTGCAAAAAACCGTTCCGCTTAATTTTTGCACTCCTCCGGCGCAGATGTCTGTGCAGAAAACCGCTTTGCTCAATTTTTGCACTACTCCGGAATCCTGCTTTTTCGTGCTATCCGTGTTTTTCGTGATTAAAAAAAGGATGGTGGGTCAAACCGGCTGATAATGTCATCCCTTCCGGGATTCTGATTTGTTTTTTTAATTTTTTTCTATAATAATTTCAATCTTTACGGATTTTTCAGGCATCGGTGTCAGGCTCAGATCAACGGATTTGACCCACTACCAAAAAAAAAGCATTCCCCGAATTTTGAAAACGGTTTGGTATGATGTCACGTCCGTTTTTGCGGATATTTTCACTGCCTCTGTAGCAGCATTATGCTGCAGTCATTTTCATGCTCATCCGGCAATGGTATATTGACAAAAAAACGGGAACAGTATAAGTATGAAAAATTTCAACAGCAAACGCCTTTTTCAAACAGGCATTTGTGAATCTGAAATTTCAACATGATTCTGAATCTGTGAAATGAAAACTGATAAGCAGACAAACAAAAATTTTCAGAAAAACTGGATTTTTTGGAAAAATCCGGTTTTTTGAATAAACTGGAACTTTTGTCTGCCTGATTCAGCAATGACAAACGCAACAGACTGACAGGAGGGATAAATGATACGAAGCGAATTGCCGCAGAAAGATTACATGCACTCCGGCCATGTGGGATGTCCGGGCTGCGGAGCCACAGTGGCTATGAAGTTTGCCCTGCGCGCGCTTGGGGAAAAGACCATCATGGTCATCCCGGCCTGCTGCTGGGCCATTATCGCGGGTGCACATCCCCAGACCGCGCTGAATGTGCCGATTCTGCATACAGCATTTGAAACAGCAGCCGCAGCCGCCAGCGGACTGCGGGCTGCGCTGGATATGAAAGGCGACAGTGAAACCACCGTTGTGGCCTGGGCAGGCGATGGCGGCACGTTTGACATAGGATTTCAGGCCCTTTCAGGTGCGGCTGAACGCAACGAGGATTTCATCTATGTCTGCTATGACAATGAGGCATATATGAACACCGGTGTGCAGAGAAGTTCCTCCACGCCTTACGGAAGCCGTACCACCACAACTCCGGGACAGGGATGGAAACACACCCGGAAGAAAAATATCGTGGAAGTCCTGGCTGCGCACCGCATTCCCTATGCGGCCACTGCCAGCATAGCCTTTCCCGAAGATATGATCCGCAAATTTGAGAAAGCAAAAGAAATGAAAGGCGGAACCCGTTTTCTGCATGTTTTTGCCTCCTGTCCGACCGGCTGGCGCGTACCCACGGAACACTGCATCAAAATCGCACGGCTGGCTGTGCAGAGCAATGCTTTTCCCCTGTACGAGGTGGAGGACGGAATCCATTATACCCTTAATCACAAAGGCGACCGTCCTGTAAAAGACTATATGGCTCCGCAGGGACGTTTCAGACACCTGAAAGATGAAAATTACACAGTGATACAGGAAATGGTGGACAAAGACTGGGATCTTCTCCTGCGCAAAACAGGAGAAAATGACCTGTGCAGAGCAGCCTGATTCTGACATACTGACAGGCAGACGCCATTATAGTCTTTAAGAAAATAATTTTGGGGTTTCCTGTAGGTTGGGGTGAGGAATGAAACTCAATAATTTAAGCATTTTGTGGTTCATTCCTCACCCCAACCTACTCCAAAATAATTATCTTAAAAGCTATATATGCGGAATTGGAAAACACAGCAGGAAAAACACAGGGCAGAGGAAAAAAGTGGCTGACTATCTGATTTTAATCATTGATGATGATCCAACGCATCACCTGATTGTGGGAAATTACCTGAAGAAATCGGGTTATGATGTGATACATGCACTGGACGGGGATCAGGGCATGAAAATGCTGGTGGAACGCAAACCCCACCTTGTGCTGCTGGATGTTCAGATGCCTGGTATGGACGGTTTTCAACTGATCCGGAAAATCAAAAAGAACAGAGACAGAGAGCATGTGGCCGTGCTTTTTGTGACAGCCATGAAGCGACAGGAAATTATCACAAAAGGTCTGGAACTGGGCGCGGATGATTATATTGTCAAACCCTTTGACCGATCCGAACTCCTGGCCCGCATCAAAGCAGTGCTGCGGAGGATGGAAAGAAGAACTCCCCATGAGGGGCATATGGAAGGGGAACTGACTGATGTGGGGATTCCTGACCTTTTGCAGAGCATGGAAATCGGGATGAAAACCGCGACAATCCGGATGCGGGAAATGGACGCGGAGATCGTGGTGCAGAACGGAGGTTTTCTGTATGCCCGGCTGAGGCATTTTACAGGGGAACAGGCACTTCAGCGCATTTTTCTGCTGGAAAAAGGGGGATTTTCCGTAAAATTCAATGAAATACCTCCGGGGATCACAGGAAAGGCCAAATCCCTGACTTCCATTCTGATGAATGTGACAAAAGATGTGGATGAAATCCGGGATATTATGGGACAGATGGGGGTTGAAAACCGGCAGATGATCATTGCGGGCGACCTTTCCCTGTTTCCGGATTTGGAAAAAATCCGGCATATCACCCCAGCCACATTTGCGGAAATCATTGCCTGCATGGAAGGAGATCTGAAGGAAAATATCAAAATTCTGATACAGGCATCCACGGAGCGCATACTGAAAATAGAAAAAAATAAGGAATGACACAGTTTCCTGATTTCTGAAAAGACTGCACAGCTCAGTTGAATAACCCGCCGGTTCACCGGCAGAAAAAACAGCAAAGGAGATATTTTTATGAAAAAAAATGCCGTACTGATTGCCATCCTGTGTTTTCTGTCTGTATCTGCCGCGTATGCATCGGATATTCCCGCAGTGGAAGAAATCATAAAAAATCTCATGCCGCAGGAACCGGCAAAAAGCAGAGGGCTTATCAGGGGAGTGGGGGGTGTGCAGACATCAGATGAAAATCCCCAGATCACTCTTCATCTTCAGTTTGAAATGGACAGCGCGAAACTCAGAGATGAAGACATTCCACCCCTTCAGAATCTGGGAAAAGCCATGCAGGATGCCGCTCTGACTGCCTATATTTACAAAATCGAAGGCCATACCTGTGATTTGGGAAGCAGTCAATACAACAGAGATCTGTCACGCAGAAGGGCGCAGGCTGTGCGGGATTTTCTGGTGCGGAATTTCGGCATGTCACCGCGTCAGTTTGAAACCGCAGGATACGGAGAAATGCAGCCCCTTGTTCCCAATACAGATGAAACCGCCAGACAGCAGAACCGCCGGGTGGTAATCAAAAACACCCTGCAGAAAACCGCTCTCAGCAGACCGGTGCAGGAAAAAGTTGCGGTGGAACTGAAATGTATCCGGAATTTTCAGGAGGAAGTGGTAAAAGACGGAGACAGACTCACACAGGAAAACGGTTATGCATTGGAATTTATAACCCGGCAGAATCTGCATGTGTATATTTACCAGTCAGATTCAGCAGGAAAACTGACCCTGCTGTTCCCCAGCCCCCGGTTTTCGGCAGTAAAAAACCCGGTAAAAGGGGGAATTCTGTACCGGATTCCGGAACAGGGCAAAATCCTCCGTCTGGATCAGAATGCAGGCCGGGAAGATATTATTGTATTTGCTGCGGAAAGAGTATTGACAGAGCCTGATGAAATATGCAAAGGCATTCTCGGCAATCCTTTGGCTCCGTCAGAAGGTGTTATGGTGGCTGAGGCATCAGACAGAGGATTCAAAATAATCATAAAGGATGAACCGGGCGTTGCCGGTGTGGCTGCTGATCCGCAGAGTCTGAATTCCCCGAAAAAAACGCAGCGTCCCCCGGTTTCAAAGAAAAGCGGAAACGATCTGTTTGTATGGAAACGGTATTTTATTCATGAATAACCCATAAATAATGCTCCGGAGGAGTGCAGAAATTAAGCAGAGCGGTTTTCTGCACAGACACTGCTTCGGAGGAGTGCAAAAATTGAGCAAAGCGGTTTTCTGCACAGACACTGATTCGGAGGAGTGCAAAAATTAAGCAAAGCGGTTTTCTGCACCGACCTGCTCCGGAGGAGTTCAAAAATTGATAGTGGGACTCTTCATGCTGATAATCCCGAATTATAATGATCACCAAAACTTCGGATGCGGATTCTGTGAAGATCCCCGTCACGGCTGAAAGAGAGCGTTTTTCTTACCAAATTCGGACATCTCTGATGCAGTGCAGCTGAAACGTTCAGTGTGCGGAGTCGCCCCGCTTCCCTTTCCTGATGCCCGGTGACGTTTTGGGGGCAGAACAGATGACCAGCTTTCCCGTAAATCTGTGCAGCAGACAGCACGTTTACGGTAATCAGCCGGAAGAGATTCCCATAAATCCCGGCATTTTTCTGCCGAACGGTCTCCGAATGCGACTCCGGCAGTACGGCGTTCCGGCGCCGGCCAAATCCATACCTGATCTGATTTTTTTTCCGGAGTAATACCAAATCACCGTTGAAAATGTGCTTTTGAAAAAAATAATACATTGTAATCAGACAGAAAA
>CAZHPS010000249.1:154-10099 GCA_964534335.1 uncultured Desulfobacterales bacterium | reverse complement strand
GTTAGCTCTCTTAAGAAAAACACTATGGAATATTTTAGAAAATTAGAAGAGTTTATTGTATCAGAGGAACTTTGGCCTGCATTTAGAAATCCTGAGTCTATTGCTGAACTTGAACGTGTAGCGGCAGAAGTTTATTCAAAAGGCTCTCTTGAAGGGAGCTTATCGTCAATCCTGATCTACCAGCAAATAGCTGAAGAAATGGTTTGGGTTCTACTGAAAGACTGTCAGTCCATGATCAAAATATGCCTTATGGGTCAGGCTGAAATAATTTTTTCTGATCAACATAAAGCCATGTTCGGCAGATTGATAGATGAGCTAAAGAATACAATTAACTTTGAAAATAAAATTGAGTTTATTCGGGAATGTAATGCACTTAATTCCATCCGTATCTCAGTGGTTCATGGATTGAGCAAGAATACTGAGTTAGCCGAGATCAGAACAATGGCGGAACAAGCAAAAAAACATTTTGAATCAATTCGTGCTCTATATACAGAATCACATAAGTATTTTTGTGATTATTTCGAACATGAGAAAACAAACATTATTTGTGAATATCAAGCTAATGCAATGGGCGATTGAGATAACCAGTGGGTGCAAGATGTAACTCATTGATTTTATTGTTAATTCTGTCATTTTTAGACAGAGATTAACCTGTTTTACTACAAGCAGTTTCTTACCTTGACATGCAGAACTGGTAACGGTTTTGTATGAAGCTTTCAGGAACAGTCAGCAAGCTGTAACCGGAAGTGAACGGATTAGCTTCGTTAGGTTAAGAAAGCACTCAGCGAGATAAGCACAGAACTGGAATTCATCGCTAACCCACTAACAATACGGATGGAGCGGACATAGCTGCGCTCGCCGCTCATACTGACTGAATTATGAATAATTACAGAGATGCAAGAGAAAAAAGAATTATTAGGCCTCAAAAAGCAAAGGCGGGGCATAGGTTTGATATATGGGTAACGTCTGCTTCCGATAAGTGGCAACGAAAATGTTTTGTTCAACTCAGAAGATATTTAGCAATTGAATGTGATGTCGGGATGTTAATGGACGAATCAGACGAATGCTGGAGAGACATTGAAATATTTTCTTTAACCGACTATTTTTTTGATGAAAAACGGTACGAAAACAGACAATGGCTTATAGGGTGTGTCGCTTTTCAGATACATGAAAAAAATGTAGTTGAATTAACATATTGCTGGATTCATCCATTCTGGCGAAATAAAAATCTGCTTAAACAAAGTTGGTCTGATTTCATCAACCGTTATGGATTTTTTTATGTAAGTTATCCTAGAAGCAATGCAATGGAAGGCTTTCTAAAAGCAGTGAATTACGTTGAGGTTGTGAAAAAAGCGGAATCAAAAAGCAGTATGCAACAGATAACAATCAGCTAACCAGCCGTTGCACCGGACGGCTATCGCCGCCGGTGAACTTATCGTTAGAACTTTTGAAAAGTTGTCAAATCTTATACCGCAGGTGCAGATTGCATCAGGTCAATGGAGATAAAACAAACCAAAAGGGTGGCACTGAATGCCACCCTTTTTTATTACTTACGGACAACTGAATTTCACCTGCTTTTGTTCACCACTGTAATCTGACCCGGAGTATCCCCAATTCCCCGGATTTCCGGCCTGTACATTGATTCTGCAAAGGCCGGAGGCATGGAAAATGTGCCGGGACTGACCACTCTCACCATATAAAAAAGATGAGTGGGAGAATAATCATGCAACTGCACAGCCGCTGCATACCGGTCATCCCGGTATTCTTCGTGAAGAATCACAGCCTCTTCTTTCAGTTTCCAGATGGATTTGCCGTCCAGATTCATATCCTCCATCTTGAAACTGTGCTTCAGATTCTGGTTTTCCGGTTCAAACCCGGCAGGAACCATATCCACGACCAGACCGTCCGGAAGCCATTGTTTGGCACTGATCCTCAGATGCACCAGCACCAGTTCACCCACGCTGAATTCCTTTCTGTCCACAGGTTTTCCGTAGATGTCATAGATCTCCCGCACAACAGAAATCTTTGCATCCTCTTTGGGGGGCGGGGTTTTGGTGTAGCCCCGCACAATCGCGGAAACATAAATCCGTTCGGGATTTTCACAGACAAAATTCACACCTCCGGAGATTTCCCCTGCTCCCAGTCCGTTGAAATAATCCCCTTTCTGCATCAGAGGCGTTTCTTTGCCGGAAACCGTGAGTTTTCCCTTCCATTCTTTTTCCGCGCGTTCCTGCAAAGCGATTCCTGCCCGGAAAATCGCGGATTTTTCCTGTGTGCTGAGCCATCTGCGCTGACGCATGGCCGCATCCAAATCCTGCATAAGCGTGTCAAATCCCTCGGTGCTGTCTGCATTGTATTCCACAAACAAAGCAATGGTAAAGGCCAGATCCCGGATCAGGCTGCTGTAATCCCCCCAGTATCCGTATTCTGCAATACGTTTCTTTGCAGCGAGTTTCAAAGCCTCCGCGCTGCGGCTCAGATCGCCCATGCGTTTTAAGGCAATGCCCATATAAGCCAGCGGCAGAGAGGAACCGGCTTTGTCACGGTGATTGTCATACAGGGTGCGCAGGGTTCCCAAAGGCGCACGGTTCAGGCGGGAAAGAACATATCCCGCATAACTGCGCACGGAAAAATCCAGATGCTCCCGTGCCGCGTTGTCGCCGTAATCATCCAAAGGTGCGCTCTTGGACACATAGCTTTCCAGACGTTTGAGAGCCTTGTCCAGCATGGCTGCCGGCACTTCCACGCCCATATCCCGCGCAGTGAGCAGAAAATCTGTCACATAAACTGTAAGCCAGGCAGCTTCGGGGCTGTTTCTGTTCCACAGTCCAAAAGCCCCGGAATCCAGTTGCATGGTTCCCAGCCGCTCCATTGCAATCTTCAGACGTTTTGTCCGCTCTTCAGGCGTAATGGGTGTCAGATGATAGCGGCTAATCTGATCTTTTGTGGCATACAGCAAAGGCCAGGCACTGCTGGAAGTCTGCTCCAGACATCCGTATGGATAACCTATTAACCCTTTCATGGCATCCTGAAAATCCAAAGGCATCTGCGCAGAGATTTTGATTTCCCCGTCCACTGTTGACGGAATCAGATCATCGGCCAGCCGGGAATCCAGACTGAAAACTTCACCGGGTTTGAGAATCTGAAACACCCTGCGCACAGTGCCGGGATAACCGGGGCGAACCGGAATCTGCCAGTCGCGTTTCTGCTGAAAATCGCCGGAGTTGAGTTCCATAAAAACTTTGCCCGTGCCGTAATTGTCCGCACCACGCACAGGAAAGCGCAGGGTTTTCTTTTCCCCGTCTGCCAAAGGCAGATTCTGCTCCTCTTTTTCCAAAGCAATGGGGCCTTCGGTTTTCATTCTGATGGCAATATCCTGTTTTTTGCCGCTGAGATTATGCACATCCAGAGTAAAGACTGACTGATCTCCGGGCGCGAGAAAACGGGGCATGGCAAGCTGGGTGACAACAGGCGCGGCCACTGTAACATCAGCTTCTGCGGAACCAAAACAGTTTGCATCAAAGGCCAGGGCCATGATCCGCAGTTTTCCGTTGAAATCCGGCAAATCAAACGTGATTTCCGCTATGCCGTTTTCATCAAAAGCCACAGGCGGATGGAACAGGGAAAGAAGTTTGACCTTGCTTTCCGGACGTTTGCCCCCTGCAAGATCCGCATCACCGCCGTAACGCAGCGCGGCTGGATTGCCATCCAGATTTTCAATGACTTTGGCATACATGTCATACGCATTCACATCATAACGCCGGGGTTCAAAAAACCAGCCAAAGGGATCAGGGGTTTTGAAATCCGTGATATTCAGAATGCCGGTATCCACAGCCGCAAGGGTCACATAAACCGGAGTTTCTTTTTTGTCTCCGGTCATTTTCACTTTTACGGTCAAAGGCCCTTCGGGCACTGTCTTTTTCGGAGCCTCAATTTCCAGAGCAATCTTCCGCTCCGAGCGTTCCAAAGGCAGGTGAATCAGCCCCACAGCACGGTTGGGTGTGATTTTCTCTTCCGCATCCGCAGGACGGAACACAATCGCGCTGATATAAATATTGTGGCTGTCCCAGCCCGCGAGAATGGGAATTTCCACTTCGGTTCCCTTGCCGGACACAGGCACACGTTTTGTCCACAGAGGTTTGTCACCTTCCACCAGAATCAGGGCTTCTCCGCTGTGGGGCGGAGTTACGGTCAGTTTGATAAGATCGCCCGGACGGTAGGTTGGCTGATTGAGCGTCAGCACGACTTTGTCAGGCCGTGCAGATTTTCCCCCGTCCTCTCCGTACCACCACTGTCCCACCCGGAAACGCACACTGGACACCACATTGTTTTCCGGATTCCGTATAGCCAGCACATACTGGCCGTTTTGCAGGGAAACCGTGTAAGATGTTGCTTTGTCTCCTTTGAGATTCAAAGAATCTGCAAGAAAATTGTAGGTTTTTTCCGTAAATTTGTACAGCCAGCCTGTGGATTCAGAATATTCCCAGTAATAATCCCTGTCCTCTTTGATGAGTTCCACCAGCATACCCTGGGCAGGCAGAAGTTTTCCCTTTGTGTCTGCCATGACAACTTCAAAACTGACAGGCCCAGCGTCCGCAGATTCACCGGTAAACAAAGGCCGGATACCAATCAGGTTTTGTGCAGGCCATACGGTTTTGTCTGCATAACGGGTGACAGGACGGCCACCGCTTTCATACAGATCAGCAACCACACGAACCGTAAGGGGACTGAGCATTTCTGACCAGCGGTTTTCCACATCCAGAGTGAAATTGCCCTGCGCATCCAGTTTTTTTGTATCGGTTTCCCAGTAATCCCGGTATTCCTCATCCGCGACATCCCCAAACTGGAAATCCTTGAGATTTTCAAACAAATCCCGTTTGGCTTTAACCCGGATGCGGAAAGCGATTTCATTTTCACTCGCGGGCGCGCCGTACAGATACATGCCGTTCACTTCTGCTTTTATGGTATCTTTTGGCCCCGGAAAATCAGGCTGAATCTTTATATCCACCTTCATGCGTTCCGGCAGAAATTCCTCAATCTGCAGTTCATGCACAGCAGCCGGATTGGTCGCGGAAGGATCATCCCAAACCCGGAGTTCCCATTTTCCGGTCTGTGCATCAGGGGGAAAATCAAGTTCTGTGCGGAAATAGTCCATATCCTGGGCTTCGTTTTCCTGCGCGTGCCATGTGAATGTGCGGATTTCCCGTCCGTCAGGCTGAAACAGTTTTGCTGTCAGGGGTATGGTGTCAATCATCTGTGCGTCATGATCCCGCAGCAGAGCAGATACTGTGGCTGTTTCACCGGGACGGTACAAATCACGGGGACTGTACATAAAAATTTCACGGGGATGATACGCGCGTTTGCCCAGTTCAAATTCACTCATATCCAAAGCCGGGGTTCGCATGGGAAGCACACCGGACTGATCCTGACCGGACAGATCTTTATGGGATGCAGTCATTATCTGAATATCACCCGGCAGCACCAGAGCGGTTTTGTACTGCCCGTTTTCATCTGTGACGCCCTCCTCCACCACTTTGCTGTTACTGTCATAAAATTTGAGCTGCACATCAGGCAAAGGCGCGCCGTTTTTCAGAGAGGAAGCAAAAATCAGGGATTCAGACGCATAGGCTTTGGCATGAAGTCCGATGTCTGTGACCAAAAAATAGGTTCCCTGATAACTGTAATTGTACTGACCGGGTTCGCGGAGAATGGCAAGATACACTCCGGGTTTCTGCAAAGGTTCAATGTTTTCGACCGGAATATGGCAGACCGTGCGCCGGTTTTTGGGAACATCCAGATCAAAACGGCCTGAATACACCATTTCCCCGTACTGTCCGGTCTGTGCCAGTTGATAATAATCCTTTTCCCCTGCGGTATTGTCCCAATCCACAAGATTTATCAGTCCTTCGGGTTTCATTCGGAAAAATTCCGCATACACGGAAGTCACATTGATGCTGACAATGGGAAGTCCTTTGTTCATTTTCGCGGGAAGCAGAAAACCCTCACTTGCGAAACTGATAATGGGCGTGATGGCCTTTGTGGTGACAGACTGGCTTTTGCGCTCGCCAAGAACCTGACCGTTCGCGGCTTTTAAAGTTTCCAGAACAGTGACGGAATACTCGGTTTCCGCATCCACATTGGGAAACCAGAGGGTTCGTCCGTCCTCAGACAGCACCCACGCGCTTTTGAGCAGTTCACGGGTATCGCTGATCCGCAGATGCTCATCATGGCGCACGGTCGGGTCCAGCGGCTCCGAGACAAGAACCGCAATGGCCGGCCCGTTGTCATAAGTGCGCTCACTGATGTCCAGCACCCGGAAGGTTCCGGTTTTTTTGGCTCCTCCCCCGGTTCCGGCAGTCACAGCAGCATCCTGGGCAGCAAAAAGCTGGGCAGGACACAGGGCATACAGCAGCACAAGTATGCCCATGAAAATGACCATTCTCCTTTTTTCCATGTTTCTCCTCCTCATTGTTTGCATGGCAGGTTCCCGCCTGCCCGGTTTGCGAATCGCGTTTTACCGCAGGTTCGGGATTCAGTTTTTATATCCAATCCGTGCAATCCGTGTGAATCAGCGGTTCAGACAGGGCAGTCTGAACTGTAATTCATCTGATTCATCTGATTTTACTCATGCCTTAATCACTGATGTTACGCCAATCCTTCAGAACCCGGCAGACTGCTGTATTTCCCATCATTCCGGTGAAAACCGGAATCCAGTAATGTCAGGCGTTCCGGCTACCGACTTTCGCCGGTATGACGATTCGGCGTAACATCAGTTAATCAGTTAATCAGATAAATCAGATGAATCAGACGATCAGAGTTCCAGACAGTCTGCACATTGTCTGAACTGTGATTTGTCTGATTCATCTGATTGTCATGATTTTTCAGCGGGATCGCGGGTTATGCCAACTCTGCACCCGCCTGCGAACTGCAGGGATTGCTGATAAGAAAGGATTTCACAAAGCTGAACAATCCTTTCTTATGCAAAATCCTTGCAGTTATTCCCGTCATAAGTAGGTTTCCATAAATTTTCGTGTATAAAGTTTTCAGGATGTCCGGATCGGGGTTTCCCACAGAGAACACAGAGAAAAAAACACCCGCAGAGGACACAGAGAAAAAAATTATGTTTATAAGGACGGTTCCATAAATTTTCGGGTATAAAATTTTCAGAAAAATCCGGTTTTTCGGAAAAACCGGATTTTTCTGAATACACGAAAATTTATGGAAGGTTACTTATCATTAACACACGGACTGCGCGGAAAAACAGGATTTGAAGATAAAAACCGGTATTCTCATGAAATGTCAGAAGAACCGCGCACTCCCAGATTTTCTTATTTCAGCAGCATTATATCCCTAACCCCCCAGTCCGGTACCGCATCAGAACATCCTCTGTTTCATGGACATGACAACTTTTGTTCCCCAGTCCCCGGATGCAATCTGAAACTCGTGCATCAGGCGTCTGGCTCCGGGCAGACCGGCTCCCAGCCCGTGACCTGTGGTGTATCCGTCCTGCATGGCCTTGTCAATATCCGGTATTCCAGGCCCCTGATCTTCCACTGTGATGCGGATGATGCGCTCTGTCCGATCCCCTGATCCGCTCACAATGCAGATGCCGCCCCGTCCGTACTGTATGGCATTGCGGGTAATCTCGGAAATGGCGGTTGCCAGCCGTGTCTGATCAGCCGAACCGAAACCCAGTGATTTTGCCATTTCCCTGCCTGATCTGCGTGCATGTATGATGTCGGTCTCATTTTTCAGATGTATGATTTCTTCCTTCATGTATTTCTCTTTTCAATCAGAGATCTGAGTTTTTCAACCCCAAGCTCCAGATTCAGTGCTGTCTGAACCCCAAGCAGTTCCCGCCCCATTTCAATGAGTGTAAGGGCCACTGAAGGCTGCATTCCGCATAATACAACATCAGCTCCGAGCAGCCGCACCATATTGGCTGTTTCATTGAGGACACGTGCCATAAAGGAATCCACCACATCCAGAGCGGTAATGTCCATCACCAGCCCTCCGGCTTCCGTGGATCTGACTTTGTGCAGCACATCATTCTGAAATTCAACCGCGTCATGATCGGTTAAATCTTCCTGTATGGATGTCAGAAGAATATCGCCCAGTTTCAGTATGGGTACTCTCATTTCTGCTCTCCCTGATTTTTTTCTTTTTTGGGTATGATACGCAGGCCAAGAAGATTGAAAGCGTCCTCAATGCCGGCCTTCAGGGATCCTCTGGTGCGCATGATTCCCAGATCAATATCCAGTTTGATGATGGTCTGGGCAATCTCCGGGCTGATGCCCGTGAGAATCACTTCAGAACCCAGCATGGTGGCAGCCGTGACAGTTTTCATCAGATGCTGGGCCACACGGGTGTCAATCACAGGCACACCGCTGATGTCAATCACCACCACGAGGGCTTCATTGTCAACAATTCCCTGCAGCAGACGTTCAATCATTTCCTGAGAGCGCACCGTGTCAATGATTCCCACCAGAGGCAGAAGAACCATGCCGTTCCATGCCTTGATAACCGGGGTGGACAGTTCCAGAATGGCCCGGCTCTGACGCTGAATGATTTCCTCACGGGTTTCGGAATAGGTCGAGAAGGTGAGTATTCCCATCCGGTCAATGATTTTGTTCATAACAAGAAGCTCATGGCCCAGCGCATCCGCATCCTCTCCGCAGGCTTCCCGGATATACTGAAACAGAACATCTTTGAGACTGAAGATATAACTGGCCGTATCCAATGGGGTGAATCCCTGCTCTGCACGCATTGCACTCATTTCCCTGAGACCTGCGGTCAGTTTTTCAAATCCTATGCCCGGCATGTCCTCCTCACTGCCATCACGCATGGCTGCTGTCAGATTTTCCAGCAGTTCATGGGACTGCTTCATCAGCGCAGCTTCAGACATCAGTTCCGAAAAACGGTTGCCGGATATTTCCCTTATTTTTGTGAGCCAGGCATCCAGTATGTTCTTCCGGTTTTCACGTATCAGATCAGCAAATCTTTCCCTGCTTTTTTCCATTTGAAAGTCTCCTGTAACTCCGGTTAATCTCATTTTGACAATGCTTCAGACAGTTTGATCTCGTTCCCACGCTTTGCGTGGGAATGCAGACTCCGGTTAATCTCATTTTGACAATGCTTCAGACAGTTTGATCTCGTTTGATCTCGTTCCCACGCTTTGCGTGGGAATGCAGATCGGACGCTTTGCGTCCCGTCCCATACACATATCTCCGGCAATTCTGATCTCGTTGATCTCGTTCCCACGCTTTGCGTGGGAATGCAGACCGGACGCTTTGCGTCCCGTCTCATACACTCAAAACCTGCTAATCCCCAGCATCCCCTCCATACCCAAATAATTCCTCGCACTCGAATATCTCCAATGCTCCGGACGATCCACATATCCGCATTTTACCGGATTATTATGTATATATTCAATTTTTTGAATCATCATTTCCTCATGCAGAATAGCCTCAGGATGACTCCCTTCCTGCCATAACTGATATGTCCTGTCTGTTTTATGTTTCAGTTTGCTCCATTTCAGCATTTCCAGAATGTGATTCGCCTTTTTTTCTTTCAGAAAATCAATAATTTTTTTTGCTGTAAAGGATTTGAAAATCCCAATTTCTTTGCCAAGTCTTTGGGAGGACAGAATCAGATGGAGATGGTGTTCCATGATGACATAGGCATAGATTTTTATCCGCTGATTTTCCTGCAAATAAGATAAAGATTCGAACAGTATTCTGACAATCGACTGACTGCTGAACAGGGCGATCCAGTCGACGGTTGTGCAGGTGATGAAATGGGGTTTGTCTTTTTCTGTGATTTTGTAGCGGCTTCTTCCCATTTGTTTTTCCTTCTGGTCAGTTATACTCCTCTCGCTGCTCTCGTTCCCACGCTGCTCTCGTTCCCACGCTGCTCTCGTTCCCACGCTGCTCTCGTTCCCACGCT
>CAZHPS010000248.1:6843-10114 GCA_964534335.1 uncultured Desulfobacterales bacterium | reverse complement strand
GTTGGGAATAACGGGAAAACCCGCTCATTTCTATAATAATTTCACCCCTTCCGGGTTGGGAACAATGGGAAAAATCGATTATTTTTAAATAATTTAAACATTTTAAATGTTAGAAAATCCCGGAAGGGATGATATTATTATAGAAACAACATGCAGAAAAAAACAAAACAAAATCCCGTAAGGGATGACATTATACTGAAACAATTTTGGTTTTCTTTGGCACGGAAATTGCCTATGCGCCAAAACAGTTTTTTTCAGCCCATCTGCGGGGTTTTTCAGGCCAAAAACGGATGATTTTTCCCGGCCGGAGTGTCAGGCAAAAAACATGCCAAATAAAACCAAAATTGGATCAGTATATTATAAAAATCCACAAAAACAAAACCATTTTTCTAAAAAGGGAGGAAGCAAATGAAAATTTTATGCCTTATTCTTGCCGCAGTTGTCTGTTTTTCTGTTGGGACTGCGGAAATTTCGGCCTTTGATTCATCTTCGGTTCTGCATGGTTTTATCAAACTTCCGGAAACCGCAGGTCTGACAAAGGATAACATCACCATCTATGTTGTGGGCAGAGAACAGAAGACGGCAAAACCGGATTCTGTTTTCTGGGAACCGGCAAAGGCTTCCTGGGGATTTACAGCAGATACGGACAATATGAAAAAATTTGAAATTGTTATCAATAAAGGGGAGAATGTTGCCGCAGTTGTAAATTTCAATGGATCAAAAGGGTTCGGGCTTCTTACCTATGAAAGAAACAGGAATCTGATGAAATTCAGTGAGATTGTTTCCTTTGCCCCGTGTCAGATATACCAAAGCGTGCAAACGGTTGTATGCGGAAAATAGGATGCGGGTTTTCTTTCCGATTTTTCAGTATATCTTCAAACAATGGTGAACATGCCATAACAGGGAGGGAAAAATGAAAATTTTGTCTGTTGTTTTTGCTGCAATTATTTTTTCTTTTGGGACATCAGAAGCCTCAGTGCTAATTGGTTTTATCAGGTTGCCGGAAACAGCAACCCTGACGCCGGAGGATATAAATATTTATGTTGTAGGAAGAGAACAAAAGATTGCGAAACCGAATGGTATTGACTGTTCAACAGATCCGGGGACATGCTGGTTCTCAGCAGCGACAGATGATTTAGCAAATAATTATGATGTCGTTATGATGAATGGAGAAACTGTTGTTGCAACTGTTAATTTAAACGGATTAACAGGTTTCGGATTTCTTACATTTAATCGTAATACTCCTGATTTCAATTATTTCAGTGATATTGTCTCTTTTGTCCCATGCCAGATATACGAAAGCATACAAATGCTTGAATGCGGAAAATAGTATGCGGGTTTCCTTTCCGATTTTTCAGTATATCTTCAAACAACGGTGAAAATACCATAACAAGGAGGGAAAAATGAAAATTCTGTCTGCTGTTTTTGCTGCAATTATTTTGTTTTCTGCTGCCACCGCTGATGCTTTTTCTGCTGTATTATATGGTTTTATCAAACTCCCGGAAACTGCCAATTTGACTCCGGATAATGTAAGCATTTATGTTGTGGGCAGAGAACAAAAGATTGCAAAGCCAGAACCAGGTTATGTATATTGGGATCCGAAAGCAGTTGCTTGGGGTTTTTCAGCAGATACAGACAACATGGAAACATATGATGTTGTTATAATGAACGGGGAAAATGTTGTCGCAGTCGTGAATTTTAATGAATTAAGAGGTTTTGGATTTCTTACATATGATCGTACTGATAACTTGATTCCGTTTACTGACATTGTCTCTTTTGTCCCATGTCGGATATACGAAAGCATACAAATGCTTGAATGCGGAAAATAGTTTTTGCTGTCTGAACCATGATTCACAGGATTAAAGGATTTTCATGATTTTTCCATCTGTGAATCTTGATAATCCTGTAAAAAAACGGAATTTCAAGGTCTCCGTGATTCCTGCGAAAGCCGGAATCCGGTGTTTTCTGCTTATACAGATTTTTCTTCCCGGTTCAGCGACATCAGAAACCGTCCAAACTCATCCAAATCCGAAAACACGGATTCAAAACATGCCCGAAGCTCATCCGCGAGTTCTCCGATACGGGAGGCACGCAGATTGAAAGTGTAAACATTCCGCACCACATGCCGGAATCCTCTGTATTCTTCCAGACAATGACGGCTTTTTCTTTGGATCACTTTCGGACGGATTTCCGGAATTTCTGCGGACATCTGCAGCAAAAGCTGTTTATGCCAGTCCGAACCTTTGGGAATTTCCCCATCCAGATTCCGGGCAATATCCTCGAAAATACTCTCCACCCCCGTATAAAAGCTGTGAAGATTCAGGGCCACACCGTCCAGATAACCGTCATCCCCTGTTCTGCGGGCTTTTTCCATCAGACTCTCCGCCCGTGACACCACAGTTTCCAAATCTTCCTTCTGCTGTGAAATCCGCCCCGTCAGGGCTGCATAGGATGTCATAATTCCTGTCCTTCCTTCTGAATCTGCTGCAAAAGACCCGGCGAAGCATTTTCCAGCATCACCAGATCAAAACCGGTTTCCGGATCCATATCCAGAAGCCGGGAAACCGCCCTGTAATACATTTTTCCGTCCATTCCCCATACCGCCAGATCAATATCCGACAGTCTGTCAAACACAGCATTCCGGGCCAGGGAACCGAACAGAAAAACCTGCTTTGCCCCGAATCTCTTTTTCAGCATCTTTGCAGCTTTTTCCGCCAGAAGCAGCGAGTATTCCCTTCGTATTTTCTGATCCTGCTTTTCCCGGAGCATTTTCTGCCGGGCCGTCTTCCGGAATACGGCCATCTTTTCTGTATCACATAAGAGATTCCGCATTTTTCACCTCAGTTCCTGGTTTTCGCAAAAAATGATTCTTTTACATCTTACAGATTTTCCTCACGGTAATCAACAGTTCTCCTGCAAAACTTAAAAATTGGCTTCGCTTCGGAACGGTAACCGAATCCGAAAGATTTTTTCAAAAAATTATTTTTTATTCTTGGCAAACTTTTCATCCCGCTCCCGTCATACAGACAAAAGGAAAAAAATAAGGCTTGGAGTTATTCTTTTTCCAGAATGATTTTTTTCCGTTCGGAAAAAAAACGGCAAACTTTTTGATCTGGTTCCGTCATACAGACAAAAGGGAAAAAACGCGGCTTGTTTTTTTACGGCATCAAATTTTTTCCGTTCGGAAAAAAACTGGCAAACTTTTTGATCTGCCTTCGTCATACAGACAAAAGGGAAAAAACGCGGCTTGTTTTTTTACGGCATCAAATTT
>CAZHPS010000248.1:0-6743 GCA_964534335.1 uncultured Desulfobacterales bacterium | reverse complement strand
GTTCGGAAAAAAACTGGCAAACTTTTTGATCTGCCTTCGTCATACAGACAAAAGGAAAAAAACGCGGCTTGGTTTTTTACGGCATCAAATTTTTTCCTGTTCGGAAAAAAACTGGCAAACTTTTTGACCTGCTTTCGTCATACAGACAGAGTTGAAAATTTTTGGGTTCCGCTAAAAACTCTGACTGTTTTTCGGAAATGACTTTTCACAAAAGGAGGTGAGCAACTGTTCTGTTTGTTGTGCTGTGATGAATTTTTGTTAATCGGATTAAATTGTCAAATTAAACCAAATGGAGGAAAAAAATGAAAAAGATAACAGTAATAATGATGGCAGCGATTCTGTTCCTTGTGTCCGCTGCCGGGGTAAATGCAGGTACAGGAATTCAAACCGTTCTTGTGCCCGAAGACAATGTTGGTATTGAATTCGGACGTGATGTTGCCATTAACAATCAGACTGTTCTGGTCGGTGAATCTTCCGGAGGAACCGGATATATCTATGAATTTGAGAAAGATGTGTGGGTCCAAAAAGCTGCTCTCTCAATGAATGAATCCAGTTATACGCATAATGTTGCCTTATCCGACAATTTTGCGATTCTGGCTTCTGATGACAGTCTGCATATCTTTGAAAAACCTGTGTCAGGCTGGGCTGATACGAATGAAGTAACTGTTCTGATTCCGAATGATTTTAATCCGGAGAATAACCGCATCAGCGATGTCAATATTCACGGAAACACAGTTGTTGTCGGAACCGGAGTCGGATCATTGGACATCGGAAAAAGACAGTTTTATATCTTTGAATTCGATGGAAAAGAATGGATTCAAACAGCAACAGTTTCAGGCGATGCTTTCCCAAAGACCGGATTTGGATTACATGTTGATGTATATGGTGACAGAATAATCGCTTCAGGTTTAAGTGCCAGTACAACCAATACTTTTTATATATTTAAAAAGGATGGCGGAGGAGCGTGGTACTTGGAAGCGGAATTAAACACTGAATCCAGTTTTTCCATAAAAAATGTAGCCATAACAGATGGCTATGCAATAGCCGGAGGATCGGGAGATATTGTATATATTTTCAGATATGACAACGAACATTGGTTTTTAAGCCAGAAAATTTCTGAAAAAGATGAAACCGGAAAATATGGTTACTTTGGATGGGGAGTTGATATCAACCCTGAGTATGCTGTTATCGGTTTTCCTCTATATTCTGCAAAGGATATTCCGGTATGCGGAGCAGTTTTCCTCTTAAAAAATCAGGACGGTATTTATGTAAAAACAGAGGTATATACTCCTGAAAATCCACAATTGGTTGGATTTTTTGGGTACAGTTTGAGTATATCCGACGATTATTTTGTCGCAGGCCATATTAATGATCATCTGAATAGCAGGAACGGTTCGGCTATCGTCTTCAGTCTGTTCGCCCCCGGCGATCTTGACAGAGACGGCTGTGTTGGCAAAAACGATGCCGCCATACTCAGAACCTATCTGAACCGCCCTGTAAGCGAATGTCCGGAATGCAATCTTGATGGAAAAGATGACAAGATAACGATTCTGGATGCAAGGACATTGGTTAAACTCTGCACAAATGCAAACTGCGAATGCCCGTAAACCGGAATGGTTCAGTGCAAATCAAAGTTCACACGGGACGGTGCAGCACACCGTCCCTTTTATAAAAACACCAATATAAATCAGGAGGAATTATCATGAAAAAGATCAGCGCAATCATTCTTATTGTTCTCGGCATCAGCACCTTCACCCTTACGCAGGCATGGGCTGTGTCTCTGTCCCTCAACGCTCTGACTTCACCGTTTGAAGTCGGCAAAACCGCAGGAATTGAACTGCTTGTGTCCGGACTGGAAAATGACGTTCTCGGAGCCTTTGATCTCGGTGTTGCCTACGACACCTCTGTATTTGACTTTGATTATTACGTTCTCGGAGACGGACTCGGAAACATTGCAGCAGGCGAAGCCGAAGACTGGAGTACGGGAAATCTGGGAAACGGCACTGTGCATCTTGCGGAACTTTCCTGGCTTTGGGATTTCAGTTTTCAGGCTGACAGTTTCACACTGGCAACCCTGTATTTTACCGGAACCAAAGAGGGAACAGGCACATTCGGTTTTTCTGATGCAATGCTCAGCGATGCTTTCGGGGATTCTCTTGTCACAAGTCTTCATACCACTGAAATTCCAGTCAATCAGCCCGTACCCGAACCCGCAACCATGCTGCTTCTGGGCTTTGGTCTTACCGGAATCGGGTGCATGAAAAGAAAGTTCAGAGATCGTCAGTTGAAAACGGCTTAACCAACCGAAAGTTTTCATGTATAAAAAAACCGGATTTTTCAGAAAAATCCGGTTTTTCGTAAAAACAGCCTGCCGCAAAAGGCAGGCTCCAAACACAAAGGAGACAGAAATGAAAAGACATCTTATTGCAATAGCAGGTATTTTGTTTTTCCTGTTTTTCGGAGCGGTTCCCTCATTTGGGCTTCAGTACAGCATAACAGACCTGGGACTTTACAGTTCTCCCAATATAGGTCTTTTTGCCAGTACACCCCGGGTCAGTTACAAAATCAATAACAGCAATCAGATTGCCGGTCATTCCCCGGAAGGTGCTTTTCTTTGGGAAAACGGTAAAATAAGCGATCTGGGCAGTGCCAATATTGGAGGCATCAATGACAATGGTGCATTGGCGGGCAATGATGCGAAAGGGATTTTTATCTGGGAAAACGGATTCAAAAGATACATTTCCAGAGAAGTCGAATTCTATGATCCGGTTTATGCACAGGTAACAGATATCAACAATTCAAACCAAATTTCTGGAACAGAAAGAATCAACGGATGGGAAAATTTTTACGCTTATCTGTGGGATGATACAATCCACACCGCTATAAGAATCGGTACTTATTCTCCTTATGATTTTTTTTATGGAATGGCAACTGCTGTGAATGATTTGGGACAGACGACAGGATGGTTTGATGGAGATACCGCATTTCTCTGGGAAAACAGCGTATTGACAGAATTAAGCACCCTTGGCGGATATTGGAGTTCGGCATGGGATATCAACAACAGGGGACAGATTGCAGGCGAAGCCGGAACTGCTGATGATTTGTCTCATGCTGTTTTGTGGGAAAACGGCATGATC
Source organism: uncultured Desulfobacterales bacterium (assembly GCA_964534335.1). Taxonomy (GTDB): domain Bacteria; phylum Desulfobacterota; class Desulfobacteria; order Desulfobacterales; family Desulfococcaceae; genus JAABRU01. Next base: position 3,606 of record CAZHPS010000248.1, on the reverse strand, counting down.
ACCGACATGGGCGGATTGGAAGGATATACCGGTACATCTGCATGGGCCATCAACGAATCCGGTCAGGCTGTGGGTTCTTCATTCAATGATATATATATGCTTTCAGACAGCAGTGCATTCTACTGGGACAGCGAAAACGGCATGATCAATCTCAATGATTACATCTCCCCCGACTCCGGCTGGCAGCTTGCATGGGCATCAGACATCAATGATCTGGGTTATATTGTGGGAGTGGGCATTTTCAACGGAGAAACGCGGGGTTTTCTGGCAACGCCCACGCCTGAACCCGCGACCATGATTCTCCTCGGCACAGGTCTGATTGGCCTGGCCGGAATCAGGAGAAAATCCGGGAGGCATCCGGCTGTGCAGAATACATAATTCTGTGCAAATCCCCCGGTTGCACAAAGACCGGGGGATACCCATTAATGCAGAATCAGAAAAAGCAGATGAAAAATCCGCATGGGAACGGATAAGCAGGCAAACAAAAGTTTTCCTGTATACAAAAAACCGGATTTTTCCGGGAAAATCCGGTTTTTCTGAAAACACTGCACCGGAAAATTTATGCTGATCTGCTTACACCGAATTTTTTGATCAGACAGGAGACAATATGCATTTGACAGCAGAAGAAATTCTTATCCGTGAGGCATACAGATATGCCAGAATTCAGTATCTGATTATGGAAAAAACAGGCGATTTCGGAGAGGCCGGGAAAGAAAAAATCACAGAGAATTTCTGCCGTGTGGTTCTGAAACTGCCTGATTCTGCTGTAATTTCACCCAAAGATCTGGAACAGTTTCACCAAAAACTCTCTGCTGACAATCACCAGGACATTGCTTCCTTTCCTCTTGACCGGCTGAGGGATGAGATTGAAAATCCGGAGTTTGTTTTTATGGGACATTCGGTCAGCGGGGGCAGGGGATATGTGATCAATGAGGTACTCCAAACCCTGGGTTCCAAAAAAATATGGTTCTGCAGTTACCGGAACCGCATACGCCATTTTATTGTCGGAAACGGAAAACTGATTCCTTTCCGGGAACACCTTGTTCACTGTTTTGCATCCGAGGATATGCGAAGCCCTTATCTGCACACCGGCATACAGACAGAGAAAATCGGAAAGAATATCATGGTGCGGCAGTGCCATTGGGATATTTTGAAACAGAAAATGAATTTCCCCGGCATTTATGATTCCTTCTCTCCCTCCGGTGGAGGGGATTTGGATCAGCCGGTTTGACCCACTGCCTAAAAAATTCACACAACAGCAAACCAATATTCATGATTCCCGATTCTTCACATTTTATTATCGCTCATTTGGTGGGAGACTACCTGCTGCAAAACGACTGGATGGCCGGGGGCAAAAAACGCTCCCCGGCTATCTGCGCTGTACATGTACTTTTTTATCTGCTTCCCTTTCTGTTCCTGGGACTGCACTGGTGGCAGATATTCCTGATCGGATTGCAGCACTGGATTCAGGACAGAAACGACTTTGCACTGAAATGGATGAAAATGGCAGGCCAGCAGAAATTTTCCCAGCCGCCCCTTGCCCCCTGGAGCATCATTGTTGTGGACAACACACTTCATCTTTTGTGGGTGATGTGGGTGGTGCAGAATTTTTCGGGTGGTTTTTTAGCATAAAAGTTCAGGGGGATGAAGCAGATTGAAAACTATATTTTTTTTAATCATTGACAGATTCAATGAATTCCCTTGTTCTGACATCGAAACTGCCGCCCAGCCGCTTTAACTGTTTATCAAAATGTAAAAATGCCGGTGTGTTTCTGAAATTGGGGACTCTGACATTCACCAGAACGGCACGGGCATTGATTCTGAAATTCTGTAAATGATTTTGCAGTTTGTCTATGGAAGGTTCAATCTGATGGATAGCATCATGGGGGTCTTTTCTTCCCAGCTCGATAAAAAAAGCCACCTGATCATCACAATTCAATATCAGATAATCGCATCTCTTCCGGTCTTTGATCAGACAGCCATCCACATGCACCCTGCAGACCGCTTTCCGATCTTTGTTCAATCCGATATATGTGCACCGGTTTTCCTGTGCCACCACTTTGCTTCGGGTATCGCATTCTGCACATTCGGAATTCAGAAAATATTCATGGCATGTCATCGCTCATCATCCAGTCTGAACAGTTGATAGTGTATGGCATTGATGATGTCAGAAGCGCTGTCAATTGCCTCGGTATGGATCAATCCCGATTCCTCATCCAGAATATTCCTGATTCTGCCCTTTTCCAGAAAATATGCCGACATTTTTTTCGGATCAAGCCGGATTTTCTGATCCACCACAGCGTTCACCTGTTCCGGCTTTGATTTTGAGACCCTGTGAGCATATAAAAGATTGTTGCAGGAAGACAGAATATAAGGGCTATGGGTGGTGATGATCACCTGGCTGGCTGTGGTATTTGTTACCAGAGCGATCAGGCTGATCAGTTCTCTTTGGGTTTCAGGGTACAGATGGGCTTCCGGTTCTTCAAATACAATAGCGGATTTTGTCCGGTTCAGGATGATTAAAAAAGCAAGAAGCACAATCCACAGAACCTCCTGCTGTCCTGAAGAAGAATAGGCAAGCCGGGTAAACCGCCTGTTATCAAAGAATATTTTCTGGCCTTCCGCGTCCACCCGGTATGTTCCTTTTAATATATTCCCCATGAGCTTTTGGGCATACTGAACGCTTTCCATGTCAATACTGTCTGTGGTCAGGTGAATTTTGTCCTGAATCAGTTCATCGGGGCTTTTTGAAAATGTGGGTTTTGAAATCATCATCCGGTCTGCAAAGTCTCTTGTCAGAAAATCTGCGCCCTGCAATTCAATATTTCCAAATGGTTCGGAAAGAATTGCCGGAAGCATTCTCCCGGCAGGGATAAAAAAATGATTCGTATCATCTTCAAATACGCGGTAGACCAGCTTCTGAATTCTGTTATGGATCATGGTACGTTCTGCCAGCCTGTCTGAGGCTATTGGTATGTTTTCTCTCAATATTTCAGATAATAATTCATCGGCTTTTTCACTCAGTTCTTTCAGGCAGTCACGGAGTTGGCTGCTGAATTCAGGTTCGGGATAATTGGACTCTTTCAGGCGCAGGGTGATATATTTGTCACGGGCATACCAATAGGTGAGTTCAAAGGGATCAGAATGTGTTGGGGAACCCAGGATTTCCAGAAATTTTTTTCTGATCTTTTTGGTGAATGCATCTGTCAGCCGGTCAAATTGATGTTTCCCTGTGGATTCTTTCAATAATTGCAAAAGCTCATCCCGAAGGGATTTGAAAAAGTAAATCGCCTTGCTGATGGTGCTTTTGCCGCCTGCCTGACTGCCGATGAAGATGAGGATGTCATTTATATTGAGTTCAACATCTTCAACGGGGCCGAAGTTTTTAATTTTTAACCTGTGCATGATTATGCCTCTTCATATAGTGTTTAAAAAAATGTTTGTCCGAAAAACCCTAAGGGTTTTCAAAACCCTTAGGGTTTCAAAATGACAGTCTTTTTCTTAAAATTACAGATACGGTTTTCAAAATATTGTAAGCAATAACGACTTCTTAACTGATATGCGCCTGCCCATGCAGTCCAGTCTTTTACCCATGAATCATCAGAC
>CAZHPS010000247.1:0-10124 GCA_964534335.1 uncultured Desulfobacterales bacterium | reverse complement strand
CTGTCTGAACCACGATTCACATGATTAAAGGATTTGCAGGATTTTTCAGTGAGATGCTGAGTAAAGGGAAACGGAGGATTGACTGTCTGAACTCTGATTTGTCTGATTTCTGTGATTACTCTGATTATTAAAAATGATATTAACCGAAAATTTATCATGATTCAGATGGTTATACGGATGATGCAGATCAGAAATCAGATGAATCAGATGAATCAGACAAATCAGAGTTCAGACAAATGGGATAAACTGTCTGAACCGGGATTCACAGGATTAAAGGATTTGCAGGATTTTTCAGTTAGATGCGGAGTAAATGGAAATGGCGGATTGACTGTCTGAACTCTGATTTGTATGATTTCTGTGATTACTCTGATTATTAAAAACGATATTAACCGAAAATTCATCATGATTCAGATTGTTACACAGATGATGCAGAGCAGAAATCAGATGAATCAGAGTTAAGACAAATGGGATAAACTGTCTGAACCATGATTCACATGATTAAGGGATTTGCAGGATTTTTCAGTTAGATGCGGAGTAAATGGAAATCATGGAAATCCCTTAATCCTGAAAATCAGGGTTCAGACAGACTGCATGCCCCGCTTATGTTTGTCTGAACCCTGATTCACAGGATTAAAGGATTTGCAGGATTTTTCAGTGAGATGTGGCGTATTAAAAAACCGGATTTTTCCAAAAAATCCGGTTTTTCGTAAAATCATGGAAATCCTTTAATCCTGTGAATCCCGGTTCAGACAGACGGCACGCCACGTTTATGTTTGTCTGAACCACGATTCACATGATTAAAGGATTTACAGGATTTTTCAGTTAGATGCGGAGTAAAAGAAAATGGAAGATTGACTGTCTGAACTCTGATTCGTCTGATTTCTGTGATTACTCTGATTATCAAAAATGATATGAACCTAAAATTCATTATTATTCAGATGGTTATATGGATGATGCAGAGCAGAAATCAGTGGAATCAGATGAATCAGACAAATCAGAGTTCAGACAAATGGGATAAGCTGTCTGAACCACGATTCACATGATTAAAGGATTTGCAGGATTTTTCAGTGAGATGCTGAGTAAAGGGAAACGGAGGATTGACTGTCTGAACTCTGATTTGTCTGATTTCTGTGATTACTCTGATTATCAAAAATGATATTAACCTAAAATTCATCATGATTCAGATTTACACAGATGATGCAGTGCAGAAATCAGCGGAATCAGAAAAATCAGACGAATCAGAGTTCAGACAAATGGATAAACTGTCTGAACCGGGATTCACAGGATTAAAGGATTTGCAGGATTTTTCAGTTAGATGCGGAGTAAATGGAAATGGCGGATTGACTGTCTGAACTCTGATTCGTCTGATTTCTGTGATTAATCTGATTATTAAAACTGTATGAACCGAAAAAATGTCATGATTCAGATGGTTATACGGATGATACAGTGCAGAAATCAGATGAATCAGAGTTCAGACAATGGTACCTGGCAAAATTCCAAATTTTTTCAACTGATTATTTAAAAAACAGCTTCTCAGGAATGCGCCCTGTCATCGGGAAACTCAAAAACCACTTTGTACTGACCGTTTTCATCTTCCGCGAGTTTCAGGCGCGCGGAAAACGCATTGCCTTTTTTGGACAGAAAACCGAAAAGTACCTCTGTAATCCCGTCTTTGAGCAGTTGCGCGGCAACCTGGGGCGAAATCTCCTTCTGTGCTATGTTTTTCCAGATGACAAATTTGCATCCGCCGTCTGCATCCCGCCAGTTTGCGCAGCCATAGCTTTTGGGTTTTTCCACGATTTCGCCGCCGCAGGCCGGGCAGTGCCCAAGAAAAATTTTCTCTGATGGATTTGCTGCATTCGTATCATTGCCGGAACCTGCATTGCTTTGTGATGGCGCATTGTCCGCAAAGATAAATCTTACTCCCCACTGTCCGTTCTCCTGCGTGACTTTCAAAGACGCGGAAAAGGGATTTCCCTTTTTGGAGATAAAATTGTCCAAAGGCCCGATTTTTTCACCCTGAATAAGTTTTTTTGCCATATCCGGAGTAATCAGTTTTTTAGCGATTTCCTTCCAAATGGCAAACTTGCATCCGCCATCGGGTTCCCGCCAGTTCGCGCAGCCATAAGCCCGCTGCGTTTCCCTTACATTGCCGCCGCATGCCGGACATTTGCCTATCACATCCGGAGAGGAATGGCCGCTTTCCGGCTGATGTTCCACTGCTTCCAGTTTCACCTGCCATACTCCCTCTTCCTGCACCAGCCGGAGTTTTGCGGAAAAAGGCCGATCATTTTCATCTGCAAATCCAACAACCGGGCCTGCTTCCTTTTTGGCAATTAGTTCCGCTATCACTGAAGGGGGCAGGATTTTTCCGGAAATGACTTTCCAGACCACAAAACGGCATTCCCCATCCTCTTTGCGCCAGTTGGAACATCCAAAACCGCGTTTTCCCTCAATGATTTTCCCGCCGCAGTCCGGGCAGGTTCCCATGTCCTGTATCTTTGCCATCTGTTCTGTCATCTGATGAAATTCTCCCACTGTCTGTTCTATAAAATTCCGGATTCCCTCCAGAAAACCTTTGTCTGATTCCTGTCCCTGCGCAATGCGGTTAAGCTGCATTTCCCATCTCGCGGTTTCTTCCGGTGATGTGAGAATCGCGGCTGTTTTCAGTTTCCGCAGTGTATTGATAAGCAGAGATCCCTTGTCTGTTGCAATAAGATGCCGTTTTTCCCGCTGTGCATATTTGCGGTTGAGCAGTGTTTCAATAATCTGCGCGCGCGTGGCCTGGGTTCCCAGCCCGGTTTCACCCCGGTAAACCTTTTTCAGTTCTTCCTCACTGACATATTTTCCCGGATTGCTCATATCCTTGAGCAAAAGAGATTCTGTATATTCCGGCGGAGGCTGGGTCATTTTTTTTTCCATACGGGTATCTGTCACCCGTGCAGGATCATTTTTTACAAGGGCCGGAAGTTCATCTGCCTCTTCATCCTCATCCTCTTTTTTTGATTTCCTGTCTGTATCCTCTCCGTAAACCGATTTCCACCCGGATTTGAGAATGATTTTGCCTTTGGTGCGGAAGTTTTCTTTCTGAACCTCTGTGATGATTTCGGTTTCCTCAAATTCACAGTCCGGATAAAACGCGGCTGCAAAGCGTTTCAGCACCAGATCGTAGAGTTTTTTTTCCTCATTTTTTGCATTTCCCGGCAAAGGGGCCAGGGGAATCAGGGCATGATGATCTGTAAGTTTTGCATCATTGAACACCCGTTTGTTGGACACATGAATCAGTTTTTTATCAAGTCCCTCAAATATCTTTGGATAGGATAAAGTGAGTTTTTTTGCAATCTCCTGTGTCATGGACACGTTTTTTGTACCAAGTACCTGAGAATCTGTCCGGGGATATGAAAGGCATTTTCTTTCTTCATACAAAGACTGTGCAGTTTCAAGGGTTTTTGTCGCGGTAAAACCGAAACGGGTGTTGGCCTCCCTCTGCAGTTCTGTGAGGGAAAACAGCAGGGGCGGAGCCTGCTTTTTTTTCTGTTTTGTCACTTTCTGCACAAAACCGGTCTGCCCTGTGATTTTGTCCTGTATCTCCTTTGCTTTTTCTTCGGTATCAAAACGGTTTTCCTTTTTCCGGAACCATGTACCGCGCCAACTGCCTTTTTCATTGGCAAAAAAAGCCCGTAACATCCAATATGGTTCAGGTTTGAAATTTTCCCTTTCTCTGCGCCGATCCGCAAGCAAAGCAAGTACAGCGGTCTGCACCCGTCCCACAGAAAACAGATCTTTCATTTTCACTGTGGCAGCACGCGAACAGTTCATGCCCACCAGCCAGTCTGCAATCTGCCGTGCCTGTCCTGCCTGCCACAGACGGTCATATCTGCTTCCATCCGCGAGCGTGGCCATGCCTTCTCTGACCACCTGTTCGGTCAAAGCCTGACTGGTCCAGAACCGCTGTATCTTTTTCTTATCCCGGAAATCTGAATGCAGAAGAACAGTCCGGGCAATAACTTCCCCCTCCCGCCCCGCGTCTGTTGCCACAACCACACGTTCCACACTTTTCTGCGACAGGAGTTTTTTGATGATATTCAACTGTTTATACGTTTTTTCAATGGGTTTGTAACGGAATTCAGCAGGAAGAATGGGAAGGGATTCCAGATTCCATTTTTTCCATTTGGGATCATAATCCTCCGGCTCCAGCAGTTCCACCAGATGCCCCAAGGCCCAGGTGATGATGAACCGCTCATTTTCTATATAGCCCTCGTTTTTTCCCTGAACATCAAGTGCTTTGGCAAAGTCCCTTGCCACAGAGGGTTTTTCTGTGAGTATCAAAGTTTTCAAGATATGGTTTTCCTGTGCCGCATTTTATTTACAGGGTTTGATAGTGGATCAAACCGGCTGATAATGTCATCCCCTCCGGGATTCCGGTTTGTTTTTCAACTTTTTCTGTAATAATTTCAATCATTACGGATTTTTCAGGCATCGGTTTCAGGCTCAGATCAGCGGATTTGAACCACTACCCAGGGTTTTTATGAAATGAGAATTTTTCCGCTGTCTTTTTCCCATATGGCTGCTTACATTGCGGTGGGAGTATATTGAATTTTTTTATGACAGACAAGAAAATTCTGAAAAATGTGAACTGTAAATAACATTTCTGCATTCCCCCGGAAAGTTTTTGATCTGCTGAAATTGTTATGTACATACGGTAATTTTTCTGATAAAAAATTCTTTTCAGTTACGAAACATACTTCGGTTTTTGCATGATATAACAAACTTATTTTTTTTAAAAAAATTCAGTTTTTTATCAGTGGTGAATTTGCATTTTTGTGTACATGTATGAAATCCGGGAACAATTGCGGTTTAACCTTTGTGAGAATTTGCGTTTTCGTGGCAGATTAAAAAAACCGGGACATGAAAGTTCTATGAAAAGCAAAGGTGAAAAAAAACTGATGGACACGTAATTATCAGATATGATACTTCAAAAAACAGAAAACGTGCCTGTGGGCGAATACCGCATCACGGCTGATGCAAACAGGGAACTGCTGACTGTTGTGGGTTCCTGTGTTGCTGTGGTGCTGTATGATGCCGGACATCATATGTCCGGAATGCTCCATGTGGTGCTGCCCGGAGACAGAAAGCAGTACAGGAAGGGGGATCGGCATACCTGGTATGCAGATACAGGTTTGCATCTGCTGATACAGGAGATGATCCGCCGCGGAGCGGAAAAGAAAAACCTGCAGGCCGTGCTGGCAGGCGGAGCGGATCTGCTTTCGGCCGGAAACGGTTCTGATATTGGGGACAGAAATACCCAAAGTGCGGCAGAGCATCTTGGGAGAAACAGCATACCGGTCATTCGGAGTGAAACCGGCGGAAACGCTGCCCGCCGCGTCCGCGTGTCCGCAGCAGATGGAAACGTGACAGTAACTTCCCTGATACAGGGAATGACAGGTCCGGAGGATACAGGCACAGAGCAGAATTTTGATCTGCATGATCTGAAAGTGGTGCTCAGACAGATCATGAATCTGAAACCGCATCCCGTGTTTGCCGGAAATCTTCTGAATGCAGTGCATCAGGCGCCGGAGTGCATTGACTGGGAAAAAATCCGGGTTCTGATTTCCCGTGATCTGCCCTTTGCCCTGCATTTTTTCCGTCTGGCCAATTCCCCGTATTTCGGAAGCCCCGGAGAAATATCATCCTTTGAAACCGCTCTGCGGTGCTTTGGCCCGGTATCTTTACGGCGGATATGTGTCCTGACTGCCTTGGGAGGATGGACGGAAAGTGCGGACGATTGCCGGAAGATTTCAGCATCAGGACTGTCCCGGCACTGTCTGGTATCTGCCATCATTGCACTGTATCTGGCAAAAGACAGGGAACCGGTATTCAGGGAAAAGGCATTCACCGCAGCCATACTTCACGGCGCGGGCGGCCTGCCCGGCCTGTTCTGGAAGCAGAACCTTTATGATTTCGGAAAAATCGGATACGGCAGACTCGGCGGCATGATTCTTTCAGGATTCGGAATACCGGAAAATCTCTGTGCTGCCGTGATTTCCCATGAATTTCCGGAATCAGGCGGACACAGTGATCTGCCCCTGAGCGCGTATGTCCACATGGGATGTGCGATCAGCCGCATGCTGGGATTTATGAGCAGTGCGGAATCCCCGGCCTTTGTTTTGTCTCCGGAAACCGTAAAACAGATGAGTCCGGATCGCGGACTGTCTGCACTGATACCGGGAATTATGCGGGAAATAACGGAAAAAGGACTGTCTGTCTGTTTAGGTCCGGATGATGCAGAAAATCTCTCCCGGCCTTCAGATCGCTTTTTTCTTGCAAGTCGGACAGACTCTGTTTAAAATGAAATCCTGAATATAGTATTTTCCTCAACTTTTGTCCTCTGTGCAAAAAACCGCTCCGCTTAATTTTTGCACTCCTTCATCCGTTTTGCAGAGGACAGAAGTTGGTAAAAGAACTATATTTCATAGGAGTTACGCAGTTGGTTTCTCAAGTGCCTGATTTTTAAAGAACCTGTTTTGTGCAGTGCAACATAGCTTCCATAAAAATCAGTATGTTAAAATTCAACTGCGTAACTCATATTTCATTCACGGCAAAATATTTTGACTGCGCGGCCGGGTTCCAAATTATCCCTTTAATACAGGAAAGGTTTCAGATGCAGGGTTCTATCCTTCTGGCGGTTGATGACAAACCGGACAATCTTTTCGTTATCAGGCAACTGATTGCAGAATACTGTTCAGGCTGTACCGTGCTGACTGCCCCCAATGCCGCATCCGGACTGTCCCTTGCAGCAGAATCTTTACCGGACGTGGCTCTGATTGATGTGCAGATGCCCGGCATGGATGGCATAGAGATGTGCCGCCGTATCAAGGCGGATCCGAAAACAGCAAATATTCCCATCATTCTGCTGACCGCGCATCGGGCCAGTACCGCTCTGAAGGTGACGGGACTGGAAGCAGGGGCGGATGATTTCATATCCAAACCGGTTGACGGTTTTGAACTTGCGGCCAGAGTACGGGTAATGCTGCGGATCAAAAAGGCAGAAGATATTCTGCGTCAGGAAAAGGAAGGCCTGAAAGCTGCTGTCACTGAGCGCACAGGCCAGTTGGAAAGCATTGAAAAACGGTACAAAATCCTTTTTGACAATGTAAATGACGGTATCATTGTCCGCAGTTTTGAAGGACGCATTCTGGATGCAAACCCTGCCATCTGCCAGCGGCTGGGTTATTCCCATGAGGAACTCCTGGGAATGAACATTGCTGATATTCTCAGCCCGGAAAATGCAAATCTGCTGACAAAGCGTATGGCAAGACTGAGGCAGCAGGGGAGTCTGGTGTATGAATCTGCCCATAAAAGACGGGATGGAAGCATTTTCCCTGTTGAATCCGGCAGCCGGGTGATTGAATATGACGGGCAACGGATGATTCTGACAGTCTCCCGTGATATCAGCGAACGCAAACAGTCAGAAGCCGAAAGAAATCTGCTGCAGGCACAACTGCAGCAGGCTCAGAAGCATGAGGCCATCGGCACACTTGCCGGAGGCATTGCCCATGATTTCAACAATATCCTTTTCCCCATCATCGGTTATACGGAAATGACAATGGAGGATGTGCCAAAAGACAGTCTGATTTACCAAAATCTGACCGAAGTTCTCAAATCAGCCAGACGGGCTGCACAACTGGTTCAGCATATTCTGACCTTCAGCCGGAGCACGGACATAGAAAAAAAACCGCTCAGACTGCAGGTGATTGTCAGGGAAGCCCTTAAACTGATCAGAGCCACCATTCCCCAAACCATCAGTATCCATCAGGATATTGACAGCAACTGCGGCCCTGTCCTGGCCAATCCCACCCAGATTCACCAGATTGTCATGAATCTTTGCACAAATGCGTATCATGCCATGCAGGAAGATGGCGGGGAACTCAGGGTTTCTGTTTGCGAAGTCACTGTAAGGCCAGAAGATCATATCGGACAGTTGAATCAGCGTCCCGGCCCTTACATCCGTATGATGATCAGCGACACCGGATGCGGCATGGATCGGAATGTGATGAATCATATATTTGATCCCTATTTCACCACCAAACCTCCGGGAAAGGGAACAGGCCTGGGTCTGGCAGTGGTTCACGGCATTGTGAAAAGCTGCGGCGGTGAAATAACCGTGTACAGCAAACCCGGTACAGGATCAGCATTTTATGTTTATCTCCCCCGCATTGCCAATGCTGCGGAAGAAAATGCTCCTGCCCCTGCCGGGGATATTCCATGCGGAAATGAACGTATCCTGCTGGTGGATGACGAGGAACAGATTGTCATTATGGAAAAAAAGATGCTGGAGACGCTGGGGTATCAGGTGACAGCAAAAACCGGAAGTCTGGAGGCCCTGGAAATTTTCCGGCAGAATCCGGACAGTTTTGATCTGGTCATTACGGATCAGGCCATGCCGAACATGCCCGGTTCCCGGCTGGCCGAAAATATGATGCAGATCAGGCCCGGCATTCCCATCATCCTCTGCACAGGTTTCAGTGAAACTTTTACGGAAAAGGATGCCAAAAAACTGGGCATACGGGAATTTGTCCTGAAACCCATTGTAAAAAAAGATCTGGCCCGGACCATCCGCCGGGTTCTGAAAGAAAAAGGATAACACCCTTGTCATCTGTAATGGCCTGTCATGAATGCGATCTGCTGCAGCGTCTGCCCAATGTGACGGGAAATGTGACACTGAAATGCTCCCGCTGCGGTGCAGTTCTGCACCGGAAACGGAAAAACAGTCTGGAACGCACACTGGCCCTTACCCTTGCCGGGCTGATGCTGTTTCTGCTTGCCAATGCCTTTCCCTTTCTGTCCTTTAAAATGGAAACCCGGATCAGAGAAACCACACTGCTTACAGGAATTACGGAATTGTATGCACAGGGCTGGGAAGGGCTTGCTGTGCTGGTTTTTCTCACCACAGTTGCCGTGCCTTTTCTGCAACTGGGCGGAATGCTTTATGTGCTGATGCCCCTGAAATTCGGGTGGAAAGCACCGGAAATGATGACTGTGTTCCGTTTTCTGCAGGGAATGCAGCCCTGGGGTATGATGGAAGTGTTCATGCTCGGCATTCTGGTTTCTGTGGTCAAACTTTCGAAAATGGCGCAGATTGTGCCGGGCATTGCCATCTTTGCCTTTCTTCTGCTGATTTTTGTTCAGGCTGCGGCATCATCAGCTTTGGACCCGCATATTGTCTGGGAAAAATGGAAAAAATGATGATCAAAACCAAACCTCTGACAGCAAAAGAGGCAAATCTGATCAGTTGTCATACCTGCCATCTGCTCTGCCGTATGCCAATGGATAAAAAGAATGCGGCACTGCAATGTCCCAGGTGCGGAGCCACTCTCCATTCCCGCAAACCCGGCAGTATTTCCCGCACATGGGCTTTGGTGCTGGCTGCCTGCATTTTTTATATTCCCGCGAATGTGCTGCCCATCACCACTATCACCAGTTTGGGAGATATCCAGTCTGACACCATCATGAGCAGTGTGATCTATTTCATTCACACCGGCATGTGGCCCATTGCACTTGTGATTTTTACGGCCAGTGTGCTGGTTCCCCTGCTCAAACTTCTGATTCTCATGTATCTGCTGATAAGTGTGCAGCGGGGTTCGGTCAAACGCCGCGAAGACCGTACCCGGCTCTACCGCCTCACCGAGGCTGTGGGAAGATGGTCTATGGTGGATATTTATGTTGTCACCATTCTGGTGGCTCTGGTTAATCTGGGTTCCCTGGCCTCGGTTCAGGCTGAAGCCGGAGTTGTGTTTTTCAGTGCAGTGGTGGTGATCACCATGTTTGCGGCCATGAGTTTTGATCCCCGGCTGATCTGGGATGAAAGAAAATGAGATGACAGAGGAAATTTTCTGAAATTGAAAAATTTCAAAGAGATTATAACCATGAATTACATGAAAATGCACGTAAAAAGAGCATTTGAAAAAATCTGCATAAAAAAACTAATGCTTTGAATTGTGGCAGTATTACGAAGTAATGTCAGGATGTCGGATTACGCTGTCGCTAATCCGACCTGCAATTTTATACCGATACTTAAAACATTTTGGTAATTCTGCCGGGCGGATTTTAACCGCAGAGTCACA
>CAZHPS010000246.1:0-10138 GCA_964534335.1 uncultured Desulfobacterales bacterium | reverse complement strand
CTCCGGTAAAATCCGAAAGGATTGACATTTTTATAGAAAAAATTGCAAAAAATAAATCAGAATCCCGGAAGGGATGACATTGTCAACCGGTTTGAATATCGGAAAAAAAGAGTTAAAGCTGTAATACCGATTCGCCATTGACCTGATGCAGTCTGCACTCCCGCCCCGGACTGATCCGGAGGAGTACAGAAATTGGGCAAAACAGTTTTTTGCAAACGCGAAACAGCGAAAAAACTGACTATACTGTATCAAATCAATGTCGAAGTGGCATTACATGGCTCTGCCCTGTAACGGGGAAGGGTCTGTGTCCGCTCCCGAACTGAATGGCACTGAAGCAGAGTCTGGCATGTGGTGTAAATAAGTCCAAACGGAGGTATCAAGTGATGAAAAAGATGATTGCTTTTATGATGATTGCTTTTATTAGTGTGATGATGGGATGTTCAGGTATGAACGCAGGTAATATGAAAGACAATAGGCATATGGAGCAGGACTCCGAAGAAGACGGGGGAGGTGGGGAAGGAGGCGGCGGATGCGGGTGCTGATTCCAAATTCTTCAGGCTGTTTCAGCAGATTTGATCTCCTGCCTTTTTATAAGTAGGCAAACAAAATCTTTCATGTATTCAGAAAATCCGGTTTTTTTCGGAAAAACCGGATTTTTATGAAAACTTTATACCCCAAAATTTATGCTGACTTACTTAAGTCTGTATCAAAATAAGCTGTTGTAAACCCTAAGGGTTTTGAAAACCCTTAGGGTTTGACCAGCGGTAAAATTGTACAGGTTGTTTTTTTTACAAGCACTTACCGGATGCGAATAGAGATCTGAAAAAATGAACCAGTATAAAACCAATATCAATGCTGTGGGAAGCATTCCTGATTATGACATGATTTATTCTGTTCAGCATCTGCTTGCAGAGAATGTTTCCGAAGAAAAACTGCATGAATCCCTTGTCATCAATAACAGATTCGGGATCAGAACACAGGCATCCAGAGCAAGGTTTCTGCGTGTTGTCAGAAGTGCGTTCTGGCAGTTCCGGAATCAGGAACATGAAACTCTGATCCGCTCCCTTTTTCTGTCTGAAAAACTGGAAAATACCAAACCCCATGCTCTTTTCTGGATGATGGGAATCAACAATGCTCTTTTTGAAAGCATTACAAACCATGTATTTTTTTACCGCGTATTTTTCAGGCCGGGTGCAGTTGACGGCTGAAGACATTCAAGACAGGATAATGAAATTATGCGGAAATGGTCAGATACGACTCTGAAGACTGTTGCTTCAAAATATCTGACATTTATGAAAAAAACTGATTTTGTCACCGGCAGGCAGAAAAAGAAATTCAGATATGTGCATCCGGATATAAGGGCCGCCTTGTTTTTTTCCTCTATCTTAAATCTCTCAGCATTACTTGTATAGCACTACCCCATTTCTCAGAGTATATGCAATTGCTTTCTGCCTGCTGCCATACGCTCCATGCCTTTAAAAAGGCAGAAAATAATTATTCCCAAACCTCCAAATCCGCACGGATAATGCGGAAGCGTTTCAGAATTTCCTCCCGCCTTAAGCTGAACCAGATCATGGCAGACATGATAAATGCTCCCATTGCGACCAGCACAATTCCCTTGCCCAGTCCCTGTTCCGGATAAAAGCGGAACATCTGGGCAGTGACATTCATGACCATGAAGACAACACCGCCGTAAAGAAAAGCCCGCACTCTCATGGCGATTCCTGCTATGATTCCTGCAAGACTCAGTCCCAAAGCCAGAATGAAAACAGACAGTTCAGGTCTGAGAAAAAGGTCAAGGGAAACTGCTCCATACAGCACGCATACAGCAGTCAGCCGGGATGCGTTCAGCACACTGCGCCGCAGTTCTTTTCTGTGCAGATGCAGAATTGCCAGCACCGTCAGAGATGCGGGTATCGCGTAAATCTGCATCAGATTGCTTCTTTGTGACCAGAGGGGAATCCACAGATACAGGGCAGCGTTAATCAAAACTGATCCGATGTAAAGAAAAAGAGATTTTTCTGTGGCATGATACTGGGAAAGATACAGCAGTCCGGTAAGCATCAGTATGGTGCTCGCGTGGACAGAGCCGGTCTGCCAGGGAAATGTGAACAGCAAACCTATTGAAAGCAGTGTGGAAATTCTCTGCATGGGAGCGGAAAAAATCTCTGATTCTGTGAAACGGCTCCAAATCGCCAATATCCATGCTGCGGACAGGAGCAGTGCGCTGTCCCATATGCAAAGAGAAACCGGGCCGAGTATTATCAGACGCAGATAAAATCCTGTCAGTCCCGCGATTGCAGAAAGTGCATAAACCCATGCAGATGCGGGAGAAAGTTTCATCTGCCGCAATCCCAGAGCCATGAGCAGAATCCCTGCTGTCAGAAATGCTGAAGCCTGAATCCATGCGTATTGAACATTTCCGGAAAATGTCTGGTGTGCAAACAGATACAGATGCAGTCCCCACTCACACAGAGACAGGGTGGCAATAAAATGAAAACGAAGTTTTATGCGTCTCAGGAATGGATATTTTTCACCTGTCTGTCCCGCAACAAGATAGCGAAGAGCCAGTATTGTCCATGCCAGCAAAGCAAGTTCCAGTGCATACCAGGGGAAAAGAATCTGAATCCGGTCAAACTGTGCAGCAAGCATGGGCAGGATTTGCCAGATGGTAAAAGCCGCTCCTTTCTTTGCAGGTAGAAATGCAAGGGGCCACATATGGAGCAGCACCAGTCCCAAAATTCTGGACATTTTTTTCATAAAAGGCTGATGCCGGAATTGTCCCAAAATTGCCATGACAATGCTCAGCATGGCAATGGTGAGAACCGTTTCCGCAAATGATCCCACAGGCAGAAAAATAAGGGAAATAAGTGCTATAAATGGACTGAGGCTCATCCAGTCGGAAAGAGCGGAAAATAAAGGACTGCTGCTCACTGGCACTGATTCAGTTTCCATTTTCTTCTGTCTGTTATACCACAGAATACCGGACACTGTCAGCAAAGCACTCCAGATGGTCAGAATCAGGGAAAGAGAGGGCAGAGCGGAAAATTCAATCTTAAATCCCAAAACAAGGCAGAAAAGGGAAAGAAATATGCCATGTGCTTCGGGATTGCTGCGATTCCGAAGATACAGGTGCATAAAGGAAAGGCAGAGAAGCAGAGTTGTCAGCAAAAGGTAAGTTTCAGAAACAGAGGTATTTTTTACCAGCACAAGCGCGCAGTTCAGATATGCGCTCAGCAGGAGTGCAGCACCAAAGATCAGCGATGGCACTGCGCGTAAAGACGGAACCGGATCAAACTCTTTCCATCCCATCCATATCAGCAGACTGCGGCAGTGCGGCCAGAGCGGTATCATTGCCAGCAGGATATTTCCCCATGCCAGACAGCCCATCATCAGCAGATACAAATCTGCTGTGTCCGGTATCCATTGATGCAGGAAAGTGAATGCGGCAAAACTCATGCAGATGACACTCAGCCAGACCAGTATGGCATCTGACTGATTGCGCAGCATGAGGAAAAAGAAAACTGAAAGTCCAATCCAGTAGGACAGGTTCAGCATTGCTGTGAAAATGCCTTCTGTGGCAGGGAGATAAAACACGGCAAGCATCAATCCAGCCCAGGGCCAGAATACAGATTCCACTGACCAGACCGGGAATTTTTCATTCCAATATGGCAGAAGAATCGTACCGAAAATCAGCAAAGTCCATGACCAGATGGGAACAGCCGCATTCATTCCCACCGGCAGGACAGTAAGCGGAACCGTGCTGAAAAAAATGCCGGTTGCCAAAAACAGCAGCACAATTCCCCGCCAGTTGGGCGCATGGGAAATTTTTTCCGTGAGAGGGAAAAAGCTGATTGCCATTAGTGCAAAAAAGCAGGGAATAAAAGCGGAACCGGGAATTCCCATGAAAACATCTGCGAAAAGAGGTACTGCTTTACATGCAGTCCAGAGGTAAGAAATCCATGCCATCTGCCGGAAGGAAGAAATATATGTGGCAGAGAAATATTTGGAACTTCCTGATGAAACAGACAGAAAAGCCAGTGTCATACTCATAAGGGCAATGGTAATCCACCGGTCGCCTTGTGACGGCCAGAAATCAAACGCTCCACCCGGATGAAAAACAAAGATTTGCAGGCAAAGCAGGGAAAGGCATATCAGCGCAAGACCGCTTATATTCGGCAGATATTGTTTCCGGCAATGGTGCAGTGCCAGCAGTCCAAATCCGGAAATCAGCAGCCCGGCAATGAGCATAAAATTGATTTTCATGCCCGATAAAGTCAAAAGCAGTTCTTGGGAACCTGCGGAAAAAATCAGCAAAGTGGAAAAGTGAAAAAAGGGACGGATTCGGGCATCAGATACGGTTTCCGGCAGATTTTCCGGTTCCCTTTTTTTCAGCCATCTGCCAAAAGCCATTATGCAAAGTCCCGCAAAAGTCATCAGCATTCCGGTGCGCGGGTCAGTGAGAAGAAGACTGGTATTTTTTATTTGCAGAAATTCCGTATGCACCATCAGCACAGTGATAAAAATCAAAGCCAGCACATCGTATGTATAAGCGGGTTTGGAATATAATCTGCCGGATAAAAACGTTAAAATAATGGAAACCGCCAGCACGGGCAGTACAGAAATACCGGTCTGATCAATCCAAAACAGAACTGCAACTGCTGTACTGCAAAGTGTCAGCAAATATCCGGTTTTATGGGTCATGAACCCAATTTGTTCGCGTCCTCCGCCGTTATGTCCGCCAGTAAGAAGCAGGATTTCCGCAATGCGGAAAAGTTTTGCACTGTCAAGACATTGTCTGACAATGAGCCAAATGGCAAGAGCGTAAGAGGAAACAGCCAGACAGATCGAGGGAATTTCCCATGATATGAACGGTTTCATTACAGTCAGGAATATCCCCATCCCCATGAGAACCGGGATCGAAAAGAAATACAGCATACGGAAGCGTGCCATGATCAGAACAGTCAGCACTGAGGCAAGGGAAGCACTGACAATCCATGCAAAATCCGGGCCGGTATGAAGCAGATACAAACCTGCTTTGAAAAGTCCCAGTCCCCATAAGAAAATCATAGCGCATGTCAAAGGCAGACCAAAGGCTTCGGGAATGCTGCGGGGCCGGATTTCATGAATTCCCAATAAAGTAAAAAGTGGTTTGCTTTCCTGTGGGTTATCTGCTTTCAGCACTGCACGAATCCTGTGCATACGCTCCAGATGCCAGGTGATAAACCACAGACTCAGGGAAATAAGCATTGATGCCATTCCCACAGATAATCCGGGGAAAAAGCTGTGTTTTATGAATGCGCCCGATGCTCCGCCCATAACCAGAGCAAGGGAAAAAAGAAACCGATCCCGGAAAACCAGACTTTGCCGGAACAGAATCACACTGCCCATTGCCATGACAGGAATCAGAAAAAGAATCTGTTCTGACCGGGGCATGAAATGGTGCATCAGGGCAATTGCAGAAAAAACAGACAGCAGAGACGCGTTCAGCAGCATGGGAACGCGGGGAGAGACAGTTTCACTTTGGCTGCGGAACATTCCCAGAGCCAGTTCACTCCAGGCCGCAGAAAGCAGTATCAGACTGGCTGCAAACTGCCCATGCCAAAGGATTCCCGGCCATATTGGCGCATAAAACATTGTCAGAACAGAACAGAAAAGCACGGCATAAAACAATTTTGTATCCCGCAAATCCCGTTTGTTTTCCGGCATTCCCTTTTGAAAAATTTTTACGGAATCCAGCAGATATTCCGGTGCATGGCGCATGGAAATATAAACAAAAACAGTCAGAAACAGACAGGTTGCAAAGCCTGTAAAACCGGAACTGCTGTTTGCAAGGCTCCAGATGGCAAGGCCGGTTCCCAGTCCGCCCCGAATGCGGAAAACCGTCAAAGCAAGAGATCGGGCATTGCGTTTTATGGCCCATATCTGAATGCCCAGCAGCCCGGCCAGACCCGGAAGGCTGGCAAGAAAATGGGTTTGTGCCGGAATGTATTGCAGAATCAGCAGAGCGTATAATGCTGAAAAACAGCCTGTCAGCAGCCAGAAAGGTGTGATGGTGAGATACCGCCATATCACAGTGCCGTAAACAGCAAGGCCCATTGACAGCGTTGTTATACGGGAAAAATGATTTCCCAAAGATAAAAGTATGGCCGTAACAGAAATGGCATACACCGCTATGGTGAAACGGGACAGAAATGTGTATTCCTTAACCCACTGTTTGCATTCTGCATCCGTATAAAAGAGCAAAGCAGAAAGGAGCATGAGAAATGGGCCGTAATATGCGGCAGATACGGAACTTGGATAAGACCATGTCAGATGAATAAAGGAAACCCCTGCCGTATATACCAGTGTTCCTGCCGCATAGTATGCGGTTTTCTGCCGATCCAGAAAAATGGAGCGGAGCCAGTCTTTGCTGAAACGGATCAGACTGTATCCCAGCACAAGCAGAAGCAGGAGATGAAACAGGGCCATCATATACCAAAAGGGAAAATGAATCACAGCGGGGACAGCCATCTGCACTGCGGTCATTGCCATAAAAAGACGGGGATGAAGTCCCTGCAAAGAGCGATCCATTGTACCGGAGGCCAGTTGTGCGCAGTACCAGAAAATGCCAAAACTGAGCAGCGTCAAACCCGCGCCTGCAACCAAATGAACATTTGCCAGCCGTATGCCTGATGCAATGCTCAGGGGGATCAGCAGCATTCCCAAAGTGGTGAGAACATTTGCAGCCGTCCGAAGTTCCGGTTTTTTTCTGCGGATATGCCAGGCTCCGAAAAGCGTAAGCAGCGTATAAGCCAGCAGACAGAGACAAATCAGCAGCAGTCTCAAAAATCCTTCGGAATAGGAGATAAGAAAAACAGAACCGGATACAAAGGAAAAGCAGCTCACAAACCAGCCGATATTCTGAATCAGAAAGGGAATCAGCAGACGTGACCAGCCTGTGACTTTCTGCATAAGCTGTTCCAGTTGACCGGGTTTTTGGGCTTCCCATGCAAACAGCGATGTATCGCGGGGTTTTTCTTTCTGTATCACTTTGGGAGCAGCAGGAGCGGAAACTTTTGCCGGTGTTTTTTGCAAAACCGGTTTTGCCGGGGATGCAGGAACCGGAGTCGGCAGAGTAACTGTCTGTTTCACCGGAGCGGATGCACCAGATTCCGGTTTTGCAGATTCCTGAACAGTCTTTGGAAGATCACCCGGCTGCTTCACGGAATCAGACGCAACAGTCTGTGTTTTCACAGAAAGCACTGTCTCTGTCTGAATTTTGACAACCGCTTTTTCCGCATGAATGGGCAGAGGCGGGGGCACAGGTTTGGAAACCGGAGCAGGTTTGACAGGCTGAGGAGGTGTTATCAGAGCAGTTTGAACAGTCGCTGCACTTTCATTCTGCCTTTCTTCTGTTCTTTTCGGACGCCAGGGAGCTTCACGGGGATCAAGGTTAAGAGACGATGCAAGATTCTGCCACGCGTCATTTCGGCGTTTTAGCCACAGTCCGGTTCCGGGCTGCAGGCCATCTTCCTCAATAAAGATGCGGGTAATGGCATAATCAATTTTTTTTCTTGCAGAAGCAAAATATTTTTCATCAAAATTCCCGTTTTTCTGCAAACGATCCAGCTCCAGCCGCAGCAGAGCCAGATCAGAAATTTTTTTGTATCTGTTCATCCGGTTACGGGTTTTTATAAACAGAATCAGTACAGTCACGGCAAAAAGAATAATCCACAGCATATCGGCCTCCTGTGTATTTGGGATGAATGGTAAATCTGCAATCTCTGTTTATTCAAAGCAAAGGATGTGCCAAAAAGATGCTGTGGATTCCATGATAAAAAAATGCAGAAATTACAGATGCTTTATAATTGAAAGCGATTTGTTTTCCACATATGGCAGACCTTCTGTGTTTATTGTGTGTGCATAAAATGTATGGTTATTCCCATTGCCCTGCCAATACCCTAATTCTGATAGCAGTCCGATCCGGTCCGGCTTTCCATCATTGTGCTCCGCCTGATAAAATTTTTCAGATAAATACCAGTGAATTAAAATATGATGTTCCGCGTGCAGAGTCAAGAATATTCTTTTTTGTATCCGGTAAAAGGAACTGTCTCAAGACTGACTGACTGTCTGAACTGTGATTTGCTTGATTTTTCTGATTAAGTAAGTCAGCATAAATTTTCTGAATACACGAAAATTTTCGTTTGCCTGCTTATACACGAAAATTTCTGCTTGCTAATTATTTCAAGTGTGTAACATCGGTGACATTGGAGATCTCTGACGGCAGTTTTCCGGGAATATTCATTCCTGACTTGACAAAAGTTTGTATCCGTGCAATAGAAAAATATTACCTAACGACCGGACGGTAAGTAACCGGGCAGAATAAAGATATGAAAAGATATTTTTGTCAAATCAGTGCAATATCAACATAACACAAGGGAGACAGGACTATGGGCAAACTTTTATGGCAGCCTTCAGAGGAACGGGTCAGAAACAGCAATATGTACAGATTCATGACACGTGTAAACGAAAAATACGGCAGGAATTTCCGCAGTTATGAGGAACTCTGGAAATGGTCGGTCGACAATATCCCGGAATTCTGGGCGGAAATGTGGGATACAGCCGGAATTATCGCGTCAAAACCTTTTACGCAGGTGATTGACAATCCCGCGAAAATGCCCGGAGCCAAATGGTTTTCCGGAGCCAGACTCAATTTTGCGGAAAATCTGCTCCGTTTCCGGGACAGTCAGACCGCGCTGGTTTTCAGGGGGGAAGACAAGGTACGGCGTGAACTGAGTTATGCGGATTTGTACACTGAAGTGGCAAAGGTTGCCAAATCCCTCAAAGATCTGGGCATAGAGGCGGGTGACCGGGTCGCGGGTTTCATGCCGAATATGCCGGAATCCATTATTGCCATGCTTGCTGCCAGCAGTCTGGGAGCCATCTGGTCTTCCTGTTCCCCGGATTTCGGCATTAAGGGCGTGCTGGATCGTTTCGGTCAGATTCAGCCCAAAGTCCTGTTCACAGCCAACGGCTATTTTTTCAAAGGCAAAGAACTTGACTGCCTGGAACGCATCAGCAATATTCTCAAAAGCATTGACACCGTGAAAAAGGTGGTGGTGGTTCCCTATACGAATTCGAATCCTGACATTTCCCGCGTTCCCAACGCGGTGCTGTACAATGATTTTAAATCTCCCCAATCCGGGCTTAGCATAGATTTTGCACAACTGCCCTTTGATCATCCTTTGTATATCATGTATTCCTCCGGAACCACAGGTCTGCCCAAGTGCATGGTGCAGAGCGCGGGCGGGATTCTCATTCATCAGATGAAAGAGCATCTGCTGCATACGGATTTGAGACGGGAAGACCATATTTTCTATTTTACCACCTGCGGCTGGATGATGTGGAACTGGCTGACCTGTGCGCTTTCGGTCGGCGCAACTTTGATTCTGTATGACGGCAATCCCTTCCAGCCCGGCCCCGAAGCCCTGTGGCAGATGGCGCAGGACGAAAAGATTTCAGTGTTCGGAACCAGCGCGGGCTATATTGCGGCTCTGATGAATTCCGGACTGATTCCCAAAGACAAATTTGATCTTTCCTCTCTGCGTGCGCTCCTGTCCACAGGTTCGCCCCTTTCCATTGAGGGATTTGATTTTGTGTATGCAGCCATCAAAAAAGACCTGCAACTGGCTTCCATTTCCGGAGGAACAGACATCAACGGGTGTTTTGCACTGGGCAATCCCATGGCTCCTGTCTATTCCGGAGAACTGCAGTGCCGGGGGCTGGGCATGAAGGTGGAGGCTTTTGATGAAAACGGAAAACCGGTTTACGGAAAGCAGGGGGAACTGGTCTGCTCCGCGCCGTCTCCGTCCATGCCCATTTATTTCTGGGAGGATCCGGACGGGAAAAAATACCACAGTGCATATTTTGATGTGTATCCGAATATATGGCGCCACGGCGATTATATTGAAATCAATGAGCGCGGCGGTGTGACCATTTACGGACGCTCGGATGCGACCCTCAATCCCGGAGGTGTGCGTATCGGCACTGCGGAAATCTACCGTCAGGTGGAGCAGTTGGATGAAATTGAGGACAGTCTGGTGGTGGGACAGGAATGGAAAAACGATGTGCGGGTCATTCTGTTTGTGAAAATGCT
>CAZHPS010000245.1:2944-10180 GCA_964534335.1 uncultured Desulfobacterales bacterium | reverse complement strand
CAGAAATACAATTTTTGCACTCACGAAAAATTTTTATTCTGCTGCTTAACTTATAACAAAACAGGAAATACTTCAAGAAAGAACTTAACAGCCCTGGGTGCTGGGGGTGCGAGTGCGGGTATGGTTGCGGTTGCAGGTGCGTTTGCGGGTGCGGTTCTGATTCTGGTTCTGTCTTTTTATATAGCGTGGCGCACCCACAAAGAGTATGAACAGTTTATCGCTCTCCGGAAAATGGGACTTGCCCTAGGTTACCTTTTGGGTACGGACTTCCGGGGCGCAACTCTTACCAATACGGTCTTTTCCCATACCATTCTCAAAGGCTG
The DNA here is from genome assembly GCA_964534335.1 of uncultured Desulfobacterales bacterium. Lineage (GTDB taxonomy): Bacteria > Desulfobacterota > Desulfobacteria > Desulfobacterales > Desulfococcaceae > JAABRU01. The sequence continues at coordinate 9,857 of CAZHPS010000245.1, read as the reverse complement.
CCGTTTCACTGACGCCAAAATAAAATATACCTGTTTTCTCCATGCCAAAAAAGCAGAACTGGCACGTTTCAGCAATAAGTAGGTCAACGAAAATTTTCGGGTATAAAAAAACCGGGTTTCTCAGGAAAACCGGATGTCCTGAAAACTTTTATCCACGAAGATTTATGGAACCCTACTTACCATTCTGGACAGCAAAGCCGTGCGGGAGTTGCTTGTAACCGGAAAAGGCAGCGGCATTTGCTATGCAGGGCGTAACCTGAAAGGAGCGTATCTCAAGGATGCGGATTTGGAAGGCGCAGATTTCACCGAGGCATATATGAGCGGAGCCTGTCTGGAACGTGCCAATCTTACAAATGCCAATCTCAGCAAAACCCAGGCATTGGGAACGGATTTCCGGAATGCGGATTTGACCGGAGCCTGTCTGGAAGCCTGGAATATTGACAGCACAACTGTACTTGAGGGCGCACATGCGGATTATGTTTTTCTTCTTGGCAACAACCGGGAACGGCGGCCCAGCAGCGGAACCTTCAGGAAAGGGGAATTTGCCAAGCTGTTTCAGGAAGTGCTGGATACAGTTGATTTCATTTTTGAAAACGGCATTGACTGGCAGGCGTTCATGCTCTCTTTTGACAACATGCGGGAAAAAATCCGCGTGGAATGCGAAAACGCTGATGTGTCTGTCCAGAGCATTGAAAACAAAGGCGATGGCGTGTTTGTGGTTCGTGTCAATGTGCCGAAAACCGTTGATAAAACCGAAGTTCATGAAAATTTTACCAAAGAATATGACAGCAATCTGAAACTGCTGGAAGAAAAATATAAAATGCAACTGGAATTCAAGGACAGGGAAATTGAAATCTATAAAGAAAAGAGCATTGATTTTAAAGAAATTATAATGACTTTAGCCAGTAAACCGGTTAATGTGATAATTGATCCGGAAAACATAGATCAGTCAAATGAAGTCAATATCGGGGGGAATGCCAGTGACAACACCATCATTCAGGGTGACAGCAATAAAATAAACCAACGTGAGTTCAGTCAGTGACGCGGAGCAGGTCGGATTCAATTCCCCTCTTGAGAGCAGGGCTGTTAAGTTCTCATTCCCCTCTTGAGAGGGGGCAGGGGGTGTGTTATTGGACTGTACAGTTCCGGACACACCCCTACCCCTCTCAAGAGGGGATTTTTAAAGAACTTAACAGCCCTGCCTCTTGAGAGGGGATAAAGGGGTGTGTTCAGTCGGGAATTTTACACACCCCCTGCCCCCTCTCAAGAGGGGATTTTTAAAGAACTTAACTGCCCTGCCCTTCTCAAGAGGGGAATTGCGTGGAGCAGGCAGGATTAGCGTATTTAGGCAAGCTCAATAACCAATTGTAATCTGATAAAATCCGGATGGGTGTCGGGTTACGCTGACGCTAATCCGACCTGCGTTAAAGGGGGCAGTGGAATTTTTTATACAACTCATTGAAAATGCAGATTTAATTCTCATTTGAAAAAGGGAAAATGATGACTGAGGAACTTTTCAAACACGCTCTCAGATCGTAGGAACGAGACCAAAACAGAGATGTCAGGAATCTGTGAATCATATCATTTTACATCCATACGGCAGAAATTTGGAATCTTCTGTCATCAGGTAAAATTTTCTTATCAATGCCTGTGCAATTAACATCCGGTCAAAAGGATCTTTGTGATAAAAAGGCAGCTTGCCCAGCATCACAGCATCTGTTCCGGAAAAATCAAGTAATTCAATGCCTGTTTTTCGTGCTGTCTCAATCGGATCAAAATCAATCTGTATTTTACCGACAGAATGTTTGATCATAAGTTCAGCAATGCTGACAGCACTCAGAAAGATTTCATTGTCCGGAGATTCCAGTTCATAACGCCTGACCTGACTGATTTTTTCCGGACAGGACAGCATCCACAGAAAAATATGGGTATCAACAAGAATTCTCATGGCAGATCACCGTAAAACATGGAATTGATTTCTTCATCCTCTTCCATAAAATTTTCCGGTATGTCAATTTTTCCTGTAAGCAGGCCAAGTTTCCGTTTCGGTTTTGGCTGATGGGCAACCAGTTTAACCAGAGGCACATTCTTTTTTGCAATTATCACCTCTTCGCCATGAAAAGCCATGTCAACCAGTTTTGACAGGTTTATTTTTGCTTTTGACACATTGACAATCATCTGTTTTTCCTTATGTAACAAATTTGATTTCTTTGTCTCAATGACAACAGCAGCAGGTTATCTGAAAGCGAAACAGAGTCAGGATATTATCCACATGCAGACTTGCATAAATTCGCACCCGGTTTTAACATCGTGGTAAGTAAGCCAACATAAATTTTCGGGTATTCAAAAAACCGGATTTTTCCAAAAAATCCGGTTTTTCTGAAATTTTATGCCCGAAAATTTATGGAACCTTACTTAAGTAGGTCAACGAAAATTTTCGGGTATAAAAAAACCGGGTTTCTCAGGAAAACCGGATGTCCTGAAAACTTTTATCCCCGAAGATTTATGGAACCCTACTTATATGGTACAGCCTGCATGAATAACCTGCGGATAAATCCGCAGGTTATTTTCAGATTATGCTGTATTACTGCGCAGGCGGCTGGAAAGGCAGATTTCCGGGTTGGGGCATTCCAAGTTGGGGCATTCCGGGCATTCCGTCTTCCGCTTTTTCCTCTGGTTTAGGTTTCTCAAAAAACTCTTCCATGTCTGTAATCAGGCGTTCGGCTTTCCATTTGGGGATCATATAAGTCCACGCACTGATTTTTTTGTTCAGTTCCGCAGCATCTGCTGCCAGTTTCGCAAAATCAGGTTTGTCCTCTGCCTTTGCAGCCTCGGCCTTGTCTTCAGGCAAATCCTTTGCAGCCGGAACCGGTGTATCTTTGGATTTCTCTGCCGGAGCAGATTTCTCTTCTGCTTTGTCAGGCACAGCAGCAGGTTTTTCCTCTGATTTTGCTTCCTGAGATTTCTCAGCAGGAACAAGCGGTTTATCGAGATTCTCTGCAACAACAGCATCTTTGGCTATGTCTGTTTTATCTTCCGGTTTAGTCTCAGGCACAGCATCTTTGGCTATGTCTGTTTTATCTTCCGGTTTAGTCTCAGGCACAGCAGCAGATTTGTCTTCAGGCGAATCTTTCTCAGCAGGAACAAGCGGTTTATCAAGATTCTCTGCGACAACCGCATCTTTGGCTATATCTGTTTTATCTTCCGGTTTACTCTCAGGCACAGCAGCAGATTTGTCTTCAGGCGCAATTAGCGGTTTATCGAGATTCTCTGCGACAACCGCATCTTTGGCTATGTCTGTTTTATCTTCCGGCTTTTTCTCAGGCACAGCAGCGGATTTATCCCCGGTCTCTGCGGGCTTGCTTTCCGCTTCAGCAGGAGATTCTGCTTTTTTCTCCGCAGATTTATCCGGTTCCTTATAAGCCGCACTTACCCGCACATAATATTTTTCTGCATCCTCTTTGGAAGCCTTGCCGGGACAGGCACTGTATTCGGTTCCGTCAAATATGCGGAAAGTCAGGCATATACCATCTGTCCCCGTATCTTCCGCTTTTGCTGCCGGATCTGCCACATCCTCAATTTTAAATCCCGCGAGCGCGGAAACAACATTGTTCAGTTTGGACGGAATCAGCTTTTTGTCTGCCGGAGCATTTACCAGTTCCATATCTTTGCCTTTTTCCGCACGCCGGAGCGTATAACGCACAGTGCCGCTTTTGCTGTCTGTGCAAACCACTTCCCGCACTTCCTCTGATTTCACATCCAGCAGATCAGTCAGCACCCAGTCTGAGGGCTTTTTATCCATATAAGCATAGTCTTTATCCACCAAATACACGGTTTTGCCGCCCACAGTCATCAGATAATGCCCCCCGGCTCCGGCGGAAGCTTCCCTGGCCTTTCCGACAATCACATCAGCCAGCACTTTGCCTGCTTTGTCTTTCAGCGTGACCCGTGTGCCTTTGTTCTCCGGCTTTATATCCTTTTCATCAGGACTGTGCAGAGCCAGACGATCACGGGTGTCATCAGTGGCATCAAAGGTTCGGCCCACTTTTGACTCTTTGAGTTTTTTGGCAAATTCCGCAATTTTGCCAAAATCCGCAGGGTATCCGAAACGGGTTTTCACAGCCCAGACAGATTCCCCTTTTTCCAGAACCACCTCATTTTCCGCATCTTTGACAGAAATGCTTGCAATATCATTGACAGGAAGTTCCGAAAGAAATTTATCCTCTGACCCTGTCTGCTTTTTTTCAGAATTCCTGCCTGAAGTGCTGACCATATAAGTCGCAATGCCCAGCACCGCGCACAGGGCCAGCAGTATGAAAAATGTTTTGGATTTCATTTGCTTTCACCTCCGCTTACACTTTTGTTCCTCCGGTACAGCGCGTACATGCCGCCGCCAAAGGCCACCACAAAGACCATGAGGAAGATATTGATGAATTTGAGAACCGTACCCAAAGATTCAATATCTGCGCGCAGATTCCGGCGCACTTCCTTGAGTTCCTTGTTAATCCGGATCTTTTCCTCCTGAAAATTCCGGATTTCCGCTTCCTGTTCCGGACTCATAATCAGTTTTTGGGAAGCATCCTTCTGCGTTTCCAACTGCCGAAGTTTCTGGTTAGTGTCTTCCACTTTCCGGATGAGTTCCTGTTCACGGGCCAGCCACCGCACCTGTGCTTTTTTCTCCAAATCCTGAACAGTTGTGAACGGGCGTTCAAACTTGCCTCTGGTGCGGATGCTGATCAAAGCCTCAGTTCCGGTAAGCATTTCACCGGTATTTAAGAGAAAATTCAGGTTGTCATTGAACATGCGGGAGATTTTGAATCCCAGAAAATTCTGGTTGCTCACATAATAATCGTCAAACAGCATATCCGCATCTCCCACGACAATAATCGTTGCTGTTTTCTCCCCTTCAGTCAGATGTTTTGCATCAGCATTTTTGTCAGGAGCAAGGTCTTCCCCCTCTTTTGCCGGATCTGCTTTGGGTTTGCCTCCGGGAAAGGCTGTTTTGAACTTGCCCCGCACCCGTGCCACGAGATCATATTTTTCCACTGTGGCCTTGAAATCCCGGCGCAGCATTTGTCCGCCCCCAAATTGGGCTTTGAATGACTCGGTCAACGCTGAATTCGTGCTGGACTGCACCAAAGGCGTGTATTCATATTTGCTGTCGGATTTTTTCACAATGGCTCCGGCCACAGGAAAAAGCATTCCCTCCAACTGGCCCGTGACAATTTCACCGGTATTGAAGGCTCCCTGACTTACGGAAAGCCACATGGGATTTTCCTCCACCTGATTGTTCTGCGTCCGAAGCCGGGTGGGATAATCAAAATCCGCAACCACTTTTCCCATATCCATTTCAATGCCCCACGCGTCAAAAAGTTTTTTCACATTTGACGCGTTCATGGGCGGACGTCCCGGCTGCTGCGCAGTATCGGACAAAGTCATGGGATCAGCAAAAACAATCAGATTTCCGCCTTTGAGAACATACTGGTCAATGGCATATTCCAATCCCGGATCAATCTCTTTGGGATGAATGAGAATCAGCAGATCCGTATCTGCCGCAATCTCTTTTTCCGAAGGACTGATCTGGTTCACATCATAAGATTTTTTCAGTTCCTCCACAAAAAGCCAGGGCTGCATTCCCTGCTGGGGCTGCTGCATGAAACCTGTTGGCGGCTGTCCGAAAACCGGCAGGGAACTTATGATGCTGATTTTTTTCTTTTTGGAAGACTGTACCCGTGAAATAATCCGGGTGATGTCATATTCCAACTGCTCCTCACGGGTGGGATCGAGCATGGGAATGGCCTCTTCCTGATCCCCGGCCAAAGCCACCAGACCAAAATACACGGTGTCTCCGGTGGGCAGATTTGCGCCTTCCATGCCGTATTTGCCTGCCCATTCCTCTTCCTCGGAATCAGGCTTGGGATTATAAATCTCCACCTTTACTTTGCCTTTTCCATAATTCTCATACTCTTTGAGAAAGTCAAGCATACGGTTGGCATAGTTTTTGATGTGAACCGGAATGTTTTCCACATCCTGCGTATAATAGATCTTAATCGTGACATCCTGTTTCAGATCAGACAGAATCTGTCTGGAACCGTCCGACAGGGAATAGAGATTGTCCTCTGTGGCATCCCAGCGGAGATTCACTCCGGCAAACAGGACATTGACCATTACCAGTATCGCAAGCACCAAAAGCAGACCGCCAGCGGAGAAAAGCGATTTTCCCCCCAAAGACCGCGTGCTTTTGGTATCTGTTTTTTTATCACTCATTTCAGACTCTTTTGGTTTTATTTCCATTCTTGTATATCCTCCATAAATCAGTGTTCAGTGTCGCCGGTCAGGGAATTGGAAACAATAAGATACCCATTTACACATTGCCACAAAGTCACAAAGACACGAAGATGCACAAAGAAAAAACACTGTTGAAGATTTTGCACTTTTTTGGCTGTTTTAAAACATCTTTGTGAATCTTTGCGCCTTTGTGCCTTTGAGGCTGTTTTTGTTTAAACAGGTCTTTTTTTGTTTCTGATTCACTTATCAGAAGTCAGAAAATACTGAAAATCTGCAACTGCTCCCTGATAACTGCATCAGGTTCTCCGGTTTTGAATGACCATGCTGTTGGCGAACAGCATGAAACATATCACAGACGCAAAGTAAATCAGATCCCGAAAATCAATAACTCCTCTTTGCAGCGAGACAAAATGGGACAGAAAACTCAGGTTGGAAACAATATTCACCAGCCATCGGGGCGCCCATCCTGCCAGTACGTCCGTGACCGGCGGAAATCCTGCCAGAATGAAAAACAGGCAGATGACCACAGCCACAATAAAGCTGACAACCTGACTCCGGGTCAGCGAAGAGGTCATGCTGCCCACACTCAGAAAAGCTCCGGCCATGAGAAAACTGCCCACATATC
>CAZHPS010000245.1:0-2844 GCA_964534335.1 uncultured Desulfobacterales bacterium | reverse complement strand
GTCATGCTGCCCACACTCAGAAAAGCTCCGGCCATGAGAAAACTGCCCACATATCCGCAGAAAATGGCTCCCATATCCGGATCTCCCAGATACATGACCGTAATGATCATGGGAAAAGTCAGAAACAAAGCCACGCCGATAAATGCCCAGGCAGCCAGAAATTTTCCCAAAATGGCCTCTGTGACAGTCACAGGAAAAGTCAGGATCAGTTCAATGGTTCCCATCCTGCGCTCTTCTGCCCACAGACGCATGGCAACTGCGGGAATGAGAAACATGTATATCCAGGGATGCCATTCAAAAAATCCCCGGAGATCAGCCTGTCCCATTTCAAAGAATTTGCTGATGTTAAAGGTGAAAAAACCGATCAGCAGCAGAAAGATCGCGATAAAGACATAGGCCACGGGCGATCCGAAATATCCGGAGATTTCCCTTTTGAATATGGCCCTGATGTTGTTGACAAATGTTTTGCTGTTCATACCTCACCTGTTGAAATTGAAATATCACAGAGTTATACCGATGCCTAAAACATTCCGGTCATTTTGCCGGGCAGATTTTTTTATTGAAATCTGTTTTTAACCGCAGAGTGACACAGTTTTTTTTCTGTGCAGAATTCCGGTTCAGAAAGATCTGCTGTTCTGCCGGATGTTTCAAACAATGGTATATGCTCTGTGCAGTTTTATACGGATTTGGAAATTCCGGCACCGGAGGTTATGGTACGGAAAACCTCATCGAGCCGTCCCTGCTCCACAAAAATGGATTTGACTTTGAAACCGTTTGCAGACAGAGCAGCCATAATCTGATCAGCTATCAGGGTATCCGGGGAAGCCGGGAAAATACGGACACCAAGTCCGGTATCTGTATTTTCAAGAATTTTTGTATCTTTTATGCCCTGAACAGACCGGATGCAGGAAAGGAAACGCTCCGGATCACTGCGCTCAAGGGTGACAGAGACCGCACCGTGAAGAGCGGAACGGGTTTTGAGTCCTGCGGGCGTGTCATCAGCCACAATTTTTCCGCTGGCAATGATAATGGCTCTGGTGCAGACCGCATCCACCTCATCAAGAATATGGGTGGACAGAACAATGGCCTTTTCCGCACTCATGTTCCGGATCATCAGCCGTACTTCATGTTTCTGGTTGGGATCCAGCCCGTCTGTTGGTTCATCCAGAATCAGATATTCCGGATCATGAATAATGCTCTGGGCAAAACAGACCCTTTGCCTGAAACCTTTGGACAGCGTGCCTATGGATTGGTGTCTGACATCAGACAGCACACATTTTTCAATGGCCGCGTCCACCTTTTTTTTCCGATCCGCGCCGGAAAATCCCCGTATCTCCGCGCAGAAATCCAGATACCCGGAAACCGTCATATCCGGATACACCGGAGCATTTTCCGGCAGATACCCGATCTTCTGCCGCGCGGCAATGGGATCTTCGCCAATATCATGCCCCCCGATCACCGCAGTTCCGGAACTGGGAGGGATGAAACCGGTAATCATGCGCATACTGGTGGATTTTCCTGCGCCGTTTGGCCCCAGAAAACCGAGAATTTCCCCTTTCCGCACCGTAAAGGAGACCTGATCCACAGCCTTTTTGGCCCCAAAAAATTTCGTGAGATTCCTTACCTCAATCATTGTAAATCCAACCCCTCCTTAATAATTGACAAAATATATCAGACTTATCCGGACAGACAAGTAAATCAGCATAAATTTTCAGGTGCCTGTTTTTCAGAAAAATCCGGTTTTTTGAATACCCGAAAACTTTCGGCTGAGTACTTATATCTGCATGTGTAAAAAAATCTGTTTAAAAATGATTATGGTTTCCATTTTGTCAAGGGGGCAGGGCAGCGGGTGCGGATCTGAGGACACCGGAGGAATTTCTCCCAAATCTTTTTTGCAGATTTTTCTCATTTATCTGAAAAAATAAATCATTGATTCTGACAGGTTGCTGATTTCTGTCTTTGCGGGTAAATGGGTTTGGACATATCCGGGGTGCATCAATACTTGACACATTGAACAATTTCAGATATGGAAACCGGGCATTGGAAAAGGATTCACAAAATTCAAACCAACCAACTCCAGGAGGTAAAGAAGCAATGGCAGATTTTTATATCAATGTATTTGTGGATGATGAAAGAACCAAGAAACTGCAGGAACTCGGACTGGCCGAAAATATCAAAGATATTGGCGGCAAAAAAGGCTTTCAGGTCGGGATGACAGCCAAAGATCAGAAAAAACTGGTAAAAGGGTTTCCCGGACTGACTTTTGACGGCGCAAACGCGTGTGTGCTTCCCGCAGATGGGGACAAAACACTTTTTGACATTGTCTGCAACCTGAAATCCGTGGATGTCATGAAATTCGCCATCACCAAACTCTACAATCCCCTGAAGGGAAAAGATGTGTTTGGAAGAGGCACGGGCGGCGGACGGTAAGAAAAGGGTTTTGCCTGTTTTACTTCCCGATCTGGGATTTTTAATTTATCCTGTGTCTGAACCGAAAAAAAAGGAGCGGATTTCTATCCGTTCCTTTTTTTTTGACTGACCTGCCTGCTTTTTCACAGATTCCCGGAAAGCCCCAGCATGTTTTTGTTTACCGCAATCTGAAACTCCGGCTGAAAATAATCCAGATGATCTTCCTGAAAGGGAATGAGAACCAGCAGATATTTTCTGGGACGGATTTCAATGTCCCTGATTCTGCTTTGCACCAGTGAGGGAGGTTTCAGAAAACCCGCGAGATTGATTTTCAGGCTTTTCACAGCCTGTGTCACCGGGAAATTTGCGGAAATGATCCGGCCCGGAGGAAGTTTCCGCACCGGTTTTTCACGTGGCTGGGAAAGGGTCATCTGC
>CAZHPS010000244.1:0-10188 GCA_964534335.1 uncultured Desulfobacterales bacterium | reverse complement strand
TTTCCTCAGCATACAGTTTTCGGGAAAAGGAAGTTCCCACCGGGGCTTTTGACACAGCCTATAATGAGGATTATTTCACAGTGGATGAACGGGCATACATCAAAGCAGAATATACAACTTCCGTCAACCGATATGCAGACCTTTTTGTAAGTCTTTACTATGACCGCTATGTGTATGAAGGGAAATATCCCTATAACTGGGAGACAGAAGATGGAATTCCCTATATCCTTATCAACCGGGATGAGGATCTTTCCGAATGGTTCGGGGGTGAAATCCGCGTAAACCTGAATCTGCGGAAAAACATACACCTGACTCTGGGAAGCGAATACCTGTACAATATGCACCAGACCATGTTCAACTATGATCAGAATCCCTATGCTGTGTGGCTGGATGAAAGCGAAAATGAATCCTCATGGGCTTTATTCATACAGAGTGAAATCCGGATGACGGAAAATCTGATTTTCAACGGCGGCATACGCTATGACTGGTACGAAACTTTCGGAGACACCTTCAATCCCAGACTGGCCATGATTTGGCAGCCTCTGGATGGAACTGCGCTGAAAGCCATATACGGCACTGCCTTCCGTGCTCCGGACAGGTATGAAAACTATGTTATTGACGATGTTTCAAGTCCTGCCCTTGATCCCGAAGAAATCAGCACATATGAAATCATCTGGGAACAGATAATAGCGGAAAATTTCAAATTTCTGATTTCCGGTTTTTACTATATCATTGACGGTCTGATTTCCCAGGTGTCTTATGAGGATACTTGGACCTATGCCAATCTTGGCAATATTGAGGCAAAGGGCGTGGAAATTGAAATGCGCGGCAGGCTGAAAAACGGCATTTCCGGACTGATCAATTATACCTGGCAGGATGTGCAGGATGATGAAAGTGATGAGGAACTGAGCAATTCGCCGGAACATCTGCTGAAGGCAAGAGTGTCTGTTCCCATGTGGAAAGAGCGGATCAGTCTGAGTATGGAAGGGAATTACATGAGTGACCGGAATACCGCACGGGGAGAAACAGCGGATGAACATTTTGTGTTCAATACCGGTCTGGTATGGAAGGATGTGGCGGACGGCCTGAACCTGAGTGCACATCTGTACAATCTTTTTGATGAGGAATATGCAGACCCGGTCGGTGAGGAGAATTATCAGGACACCATTGAACAGCCCGGCAGAACCTTCCAAATCAAGATGACATATACATATTAAAGGAATTCGAAAGCATTCCCCAAACTTTGAAAACAAGTTGGTATTACATGGAAAAAATAAAATTTTCCGGAAAATAAGGATGTTAATCATGGGCAGACTGTTTGGCACAGACGGCATACGCGGGGTTGCAAACCAATACCCCATGACACCGGAAACAGCATTGCGCGCAGGCCGGGCTGTTTCAATGGTGTTTGGCACAAAAGGAAGAATTGTCATTGGAAAGGATACGCGCATATCCGGAAACATGCTGGAATATGCCCTCGCGGCCGGTATCTGTTCCTCAGGCGGAAATGCGTATCTTGCCGGTGTTCTGCCCACTCCGGGCATTGCCTTTCTTTCGCAGGCGGAAAAAGCGGATGCGGGCATTGTCATTTCCGCTTCCCACAATCCCTTTTATGACAATGGCATCAAGATTTTCAAAGGGGATGGTTTCAAACTTCCGGATGAAAAAGAGGCGGAAATTGAAGATCTTCTGCTGGATGAAAAACTTGCGGAAAAATGCGGAAATATCAGGGAAACCGGGCAGGTTTTTCCTTTGGAAAACGCGGGGGATCGGTATGCACAGTTTCTGAAAAACACCCTGCCACCGGGTTTTTCCCTCAAAGGAATAAAAATTGTTCTGGACTGTTCCAACGGAGCCACATATCAGGTTGCACCAAAGGTTTTTGCAGAACTGGGAGCAGATATTCAGTCCCTTTTTGTATCGCCGGACGGGAAAAATATCAATGCGCACTGCGGATCACAGCATACGGAAAGCCTGAAATCCCACGTTCTTGCATGGGGAGCCGATATTGGACTGGCCTTTGACGGAGACGGGGATCGGCTCATTGCTGTGGATGAAAAAGGAAATATCATCACAGGCGACAGAATTCTGGTGATATGCGCAAAGCATATGAAAAAAAAGGGGTTACTGAAAAACAATCTGGCTGTCACCACAGTCATGAGCAATATTGGGCTGCATATCGCGCTGAAAAAAATGGAGATAGATCATCGGATTACGGACGTGGGAGATCGCTATGTGATGCAGGAAATGCTGAATTCCGGCGCAGTGCTGGGGGGCGAGGATTCCGGACATATGATTTTTTTGAATCATCACAGCACAGGTGACGGCATTCTCAGCGCGCTGCGTTTAATTGAGGCAGTAAGAGATGCGGCACAGCCTTTGTCCGAACTGGTTGAAATCATGGATGTATATCCCCAACTGCTGGTAAATGTGGAAGTGCGTGAAAAACCCGATATTGAAACACATCCGCGCATTTCCCCAGTCATCAGAAATGCGGAAAAAGCATTGGGGGAAAAAGGAAGAGTGCTGGTGCGTTATTCCGGAACCCAGCCTTTGTGCCGAATTATGATCGAAGCATCAACCCAAGAGGAAACCCGTCAGTATTGTGAGGAAATAGCGGCTGTGGTAAAAGCGGAGATTGGGAAAAAATGAAAGCAAAAACCATGAGGGTTTTCAAAACCATCAGGGCTTCATGCTGAGATATTTTTCAAATTTCATGTTATATCTCCATAAGTCCCAAACTGATTTGCAGGGCAAAATCTGTCCCATTCCTGAGAAAGTTTCAAATCCCTTTCTGCTCTATTCAGTGCCCCCTGTTTCAAGTGTTCACGCAGCCTTTTTTTCCCGGCATGTTCCATATAATATTTCACAGCATCTTCAACAAACTCGCTTATGCTCCTTTTGTCTGCCATCTGTTCTACCAATTCGCTATTGAATTTATACAATAAGGTGAGTTGTTTCCTCTGTGTTCTCTGTGGTTTTTTCTCTCTGTGTCCTCTGTGGGAAACCGAATCATATACCGATACTTAAAACATTTTGGTAATTCTGCCGGGCGGATTTTAACCGCAGAGTCACACAGAGTTTCCGCAGAGTCACACAGAGTTTTTCTGTGCGGAATTCAGATCTGAATCTCTGCAAATGTTTCAAGTACTGGTATAAGTATATTTTCAATGGAGAATTGGTATTCAAGCATATGGGCAGTCTGTTCGGGCAAAACAATATGGATTTCCTGATACATTTTTCACCTTTGCTTATAAATAAAAAAACCCTGAGGGTTTTGAAAACCCTCAGGGTTTTTTTACGTTAAAGTTAATCCCTGCTGCCGCCTAAGATTCTCAGAAGCATAAGGAAAAGGTTGATGAAATCCAGATACAGATTCAGCGCACCGATAATGGCCCCTTTTCTTGCCACACCAGCCTCCATATCATAAGGCTGGGTCATTGCCATCTCTTTGATTTTCTGGGTGTCATAGGCTGTGAGTCCCACAAACACGATCACACCGATATAGCTGATAATCATGCCCATAGCAGAGCTTTGCACGAACAGATTGACCAGAGAAGCAATAATGATGCCGAACAGACCCATCATCATGAAACTGCCCATCGAGGTCAGATCCTTTTTGGTGACCATACCGAAAACACTGCACGCTGCAAAGGTCAGCGCGCAGATGAAAAAGGTTGATGCAATGGAACTCATTGTGTAAGCAAGAAATATCGCAGCCATGGTCAGGCCGTTAAGGACAGCGTACCCGATGAACATGGCCGTTGCGGTGGAAGCTGCCATTGTTCCGATTCTTGCACTCAGAATCCATACCAGAGCCAGTTCCCCGATAATCAGACCGAAGAACACCACCCGGCTTCCGAAAATCAGATTCAGCATGCTTTCGCTGCTGGCAACTGCATAGGCCACAAAGCCGGTAAGCGCAAGGCCGATAGCCATCCAGTTGTAAACACTCTGAATAAAGGAATTGACCATTACCTGTGACTGAACAGGGGTTTGCACTTTGGGACGAATAAACTCCATTTTTGTTACCTCCTTGAAAAGTTGTTGTCATCCTGTGTTTTTTTGTACTATAACAACACCCGGCATTTTTTTCAAGACAAATCGGTTCAATTTTGCAAACTTTCACTTTGGCTGGGATATGAAACCGGAACAGATCTATCAGGAATTAAAAGACTTGGCAGAAAAACTCGGCATTAAGGTAGCGGAAAAGAGTTTTCGCAATATTGCTGCCGGTATCCATTTTCAGAGCGGTCTGTGCAAAATACGGGAAAAGGATATGTATATTATGGATCGGAACCTGAGCCTTTCCCAGAAAAACGAAATTCTGGCAGAATGCCTTGCAGGAATGGATTATGAGAATATTTATATGGTTCCGGCTCTGCGGGAATTTCTGGACAAACATCGGGGCGTGGTTAAATCTTCTGGCAGTTCTGCCTGAACCATACATTTTCCCCTTATCAAGTCTGCCATTACGTTAGGGTAGGAATCCCGAACTGAAATTTTGGAATTCCCAATAATTTATCATTTATCATTTATCATTCAACATTAACAATTTGACATTCTTATATAAATAAAATGGCATCCAAAAGCAGTGACGAATATTTTATGAATATGGCTCTCGCAGAGGCCCGGCAGGCACTCATGCGCAGGGAATTTCCTGTAGGATGTGTTTTGGTGCATGAAAATCAGGTGCTTGCCACCGGTTCCCGGAAAGGGACATCCAGGGGAGGAAAAAATGAAACCGATCATGCGGAAATGACTGCGCTGCGGCGTCTGGAGCAGGAGTACCCGGATACAGATCGGAGCCAAATCACTCTTTACTGCACCATGGAACCCTGTCTGATGTGCTACGGCGCCATTCTGATCAGCGGACTGGGAAAAATCGTTTATGCCTATGAAGATGTCATGGGCGGGGGCACATCCTGTGATTTGTCTGTACTTCCGCCCCTGTACCGGGAAAGCAGAATCTCTGTCATTTCCGGTATTCTCCGGAAAGAAAGCCTGCAACTGTTCCGGGCCTTTTTTGCTGATCCGGAAAATGATTACTGGAGGGGAAGTCTTCTTGCCCGGTATACACTTGCGGAAGATAAAAACTGAATAAGTGAGCAACCTGAGATTTTTATCTGTTAAAAAAATATCTTAAATGCAGAATGGCACAGAGCAGTGCTGAGAAAAATCTGCGTGCGGATCTGTGAAACTATGCGGTTAAGCACCCGTCCGGAAGTTTTCGTGCATAAGAAAAAACAGGGTTTGGAACATGTTATTTTGATACAGACTCTAAGGGCTGTATCAGAATTTCCTGAAATTTCCAAAACAGGTGCAGAGAAACCCGACATTTTGCGTTTCCCCGCCGTTAAACCATACCTGACAGCGCATTTGACCCACTGCCGGAAATTGGACATACTGCCGGATCGGAATGCAGTCCTGTCCTAAATTATCCCTTGATTTAGCATAATTTCTCTGGTATTCAGACAAATTGTCTGCACCAAACGCGGGCATTGCTAATGATCTGTTTTGAAAATAATCTGTTTTTTTTCGGAGAATTACCATAAAAGCTATTCTTGTGGCCGGAACCAGAAGCGGTTGCGGCAAAACCACCATTACTCTGGGACTGATGGCCGCGTTTGTGCGGAGGGGACTTCGCGTTGCGCCCTTCAAGGTTGGGCCGGATTTCATTGATCCGGGCCATCACAGTGCTGTCGCGGGAAATGTCAGCCGGAATCTGGACGGATGGATGCTGTCCAAAGATTACAATATCCGCTGTTTTCAAAAACATGCCGCACAGGCCGAAATCGCTGTGGTCGAAGGCGTGATGGGGCTTTTTGACGGATATGACGGCAAAAGCGAGGCAGGTTCTGCCGCGCAGATGGCAAAATGGCTTGATCTTCCGGTTCTGCTGATTACGGATGCATCCAGCATGGCCCGGAGTGCGGCGGCTCTTGTGCAGGGCTTTGAGCGCTTTGATCCTGATCTGCATTTTGCCGGAGTGCTGTTCAATTCTGTGGGCAGTCCCAGGCATCTGTCTTATCTGAAAGAGGCTTTGGAAGACCATGTGTCCATGCCCTGCATCGGCGGCATTGTCCGGAATGCGGATATAACAATTCCGGAAAGACATCTGGGACTTGTCACCAGTCAGGAACAGGCTTTTTCCGCAGAACGCATCAGCAGACTGGACGATCTGATTGAATCCCATGTGAATCTGGATGATCTTTTAAAACATCTGCCGGATTTTGCTTTTGAATCCGTATCAGAGCAGAATACACCCGCACAGGAAAAAACCGTGCGCATCGGCATTGCATGGGACAAAGCCTTCTGTTTTTACTATCAGGACAATCTGGATATGCTGCGATCCTTTGGAGCGGAACCTGTTTTTTTCTCCCCGATTACGGACAATGTTCTGCCGGAAAATCTCGAGGGCCTGTATTTTGGCGGAGGGTATCCGGAACTGTTTGCCGAAAAACTGTCTGCAAACGCTCAACTGCGGCAGCAAATCCGGAAAGAAAGTGAAAAAGGAATGCCCATTTATGCGGAATGCGGCGGATTTATGTATCTTTGTGAGCAAATCAGTGACACAGAGGGGAAAAAATATCCCATGACCGGCATATTTCCCTTTGATACAGCCATGTTTCCGCGTCTGCGCTCTCTGGGATACCGGGAGATCACCCTCAAAAATGATACGCTGCTGGGAAATCCCGGACTGCGTCTGCGGGGGCATGAGTTTCACTATTCCGGCATTACAGGGGATTCCGGCAACAAGCGTATGGAAAAAGTTTATGCAGTATCGGATCGTTCGGGAGAATCACAGATGGCAGAAGGGTATCAGACACACCGCACCCTGGGCAGTTATATTCACCTTCATTTTGGCAGTGAACCCGAAGCAGCCCGGAATTTTGTCAACGCCTGCCGCGAATACCGGCAGGAAAGGATCAGCGCATGAAACCTGAAGAGATTGAATCCCTGAGTTTTGAAATCATTGACAGGGAAGCCGGAGCGCATGACTTCCCGCCAGATCAGTGGAATATTGTCCGGCGGATGATTCATACCTCGGCAGATTTTGAATATATGAAAACGGTGCGTTTTCATCCCCAGGCTGTGTCTGCCGGACTGGCTGCCATTCGTTCTGGAAAAACCATTGTCACAGATACGGAAATGGCAAGATCCGGCATACGGAAAAAAGATGCTGCACGGTTCGGTTCGCAGGTTATCTGCCTGATTGGAGATGAAACTGTGCAGGATTTGGCAAAAGAAACCGGGCAAACCCGCGCGCGTGCCGCAGTGGACGCGGCCATTCCCCTGATAAAAAACGGCATTTATGTGATTGGCAATGCACCCACCGCGCTGCTGCGTCTCATGGAACTGATGAAAGAGAAAATGGCAGAACCCGCTCTGATTGTCGGTCTGCCTGTGGGATTTGTCAATGCGGCAGAATCCAAAGCAGAATTGATAAAAATGGACATTCCCTTTATTTCCAATACAGGCCGAAAGGGCGGCTCCAATATTGCGGCCGCTGTGGTCAACGCTCTTCTGATTATGGCTTTGGAAAACAGATTGTAATACATTCTTAGAGATTGAGTAATCATAATGAACAAAACCTACGGAACATTATACGGCATTGGCACAGGCCCCGGAGATCCGGAACTGATTCCCCTGAAATCTGTCCGCATTTTGCAGACGGTGGACACGGTGTTCGCGGCTTCCTCTTCCAAAAATCAGTACAGTCTGGCTGTGAGCATTGCGCAGAATCATATCCCCCGGACAACTCCGGTTGTTATGCTGCCTTTTCCCATGACAAAGGACAAAGAGGAAACAGAGAAAGCCTGGCGCAGTCATGCGCAGACCCTTATTGAACATCTGGAATCCGGAAAAAATGCGGCCTTTATCACATTGGGAGATCCCACCACCTATTCCACCTACGGATATATTCTGAAAAACATGCAGAAACTGGCTCCGCATCTGCCCATTGAAACCATTCCGGGCATCACCTCCTATCAGGCTGCCGCGGCACGGCTGAACATTCCCCTGACCGAAGGTGAGGAATCCCTTTTTCTCACCTCCGGAGTCAAAGGAGGGGATCATCTCCGCTCCCTTGAACCCAAACCGGAAAATGTGGTTTTTCTCAAGGCATACAAAAACGCGGGAGATATTACGAATGCTCTGGAAGAATGCGGTTATCTGGAAAACAGTGTGGGCATCTGCAGCTGCGGGCTGCCTGATGAGGAAATCATCCGGGATGTCAGGGAATTCAAAGACCGTTCCCCGAAATACTGGACCATTATTATCGCCAAACAGAATAAGCAATAACCTTGTCTTCCGATTGTGAAAAAAAACTCCGTACCGGTTTTACCACCGGAGCTGCCGCGGCTGCGGCTGTCAAAGGCGCGCTGCATTACCTGCTGACCGGACATTTTCCCCCAAAAGTGCGCATCCCCCTGCTTACAGGACAACTTATTGATATTGAAATACATACCTGCCGGGCTGAATCAGAAAGCAAAGCAGTCTGCACGGTTATCAAAGACGCGGGGGATGATCCGGATATTACCCATAATGCGGAAATTGGCGCAACGGTTGAGATTTACGATGATTTCTCCGACAGCACAGAAATCCGGATCACAGGCGGCGAAGGTGTGGGACGTGTGACAAAGCCGGGATTGGAAGTGGCTCCGGGAAACGCGGCTATCAATTTCGGGCCACAGAAAATGATTCAGCAGGCTGTGACAGATGTGCTTTCTTCCCATTACCGCAAGGCTTCGGTTTTCATTGAAATTTTTGTTCCCAAAGGAAGGGATTTGGCAAAAAAAACCCTCAATGCCCGGCTTGGCATTGTCAACGGCATTTCTATTCTGGGAACCACCGGACTTGTCCGGCCTATGTCCCACGATGCATATATTGCGACCATTGCATCAGCCATGTCCGTAGCCCGTGCTGCCGGCCTTCGGCAACTGGTTCTGACCACCGGCCGGCGCAGTGAAAGATTTGCACAGGAAATATGTCCGGAACTTCCGGAAGAGGCATTTGTGCAGATCGGCGATTTTTTTCAAAAATCTCTGCAAACGGCATCGGAAAAAGGTTTTGAACAAATCCGGCTGGCTGTTTTTTTCGGCAAGGCTCTGAAAATGGCTTTGGGTTTTCCCCATACCCATGCAGCCAAATCAGAACTTACCCTGCACAAATTGTCGGAATGGGCTGCGGAAATAACAGGAGATACGGAGTTTGCCGAAAACATTTCTCAGGCAAACACTGCCCGGCACGCGTTTGAGATGATTTCCGCACAGTATTCGCAACTGACAGATTATGTGGGAAAAAAAATGATGATTTCTGCCAGAAATTTTGCTTCCCGGTTTCTGCGTGTGCAGGGCACAATATTTGATTTTGAGGGTAATCCGGTCTATGATTCGGAAAAAGAGGAAATTCTGCCATGAAAACCGTATCTGTTATTGGACTGGGGCTTTCCCCTGCTGATCTCACTGCCGTGCATTTTGAACTCATTGCTTCTGCGGATGTTCTCATAGGCGGAAAACGGCATCTGTCTTATTTTGAAAATCTGCCATGCGCAAAAAAGGAAATCAGCAAAAATCTTATTGAAATTGCAGATTTCATCCGTCAGCATATAGCAGACAGTGCTATTGCAGTGCTTGCATCCGGTGATCCGCTTTTTTACGGTATCGGTTCGTATCTGGTCAAAAAAATCGGGGCTGAGCATGTGCGCATTTATCCCAATATCACTTCTGTCAGTGCGGCTTTTGCGCGGATAAAGGAATCATGGCAGGATGCCTGTATTATCAGTATGCACGGACGTTTTGAGGAAGGAGAACTGATGGCCGCGCTGCACCGGGAAAACAAACTCGCTCTGCTTACCGATCCGCAGCATTCTCCCGCGTGGCTGGCCCAGTTTCTTCTAAAGAAAAAAATAAGTGATTTCAATATATGCGTACTGGAGCAGATGGGAACAGACACGGAAAAAATGCAATGGTTTGACGCGGAAGAAGCTGCGAAAAAAGATTTTGCTGAACCAAATCTTGTCATTCTGCAAAAAGCAGAACAGGCTTCCAGCCTGTTTATACGTAATAATGAGAACAAGTCGGAAGCCTGTTCTGGCGCCGGGAACAAGCTGGAAGCTTGTTCTACTTTGCATTTGGGAATGCCGGATGAGGCATTTGCGCATAAGGCCGGACTGATTACCAAAGC
>CAZHPS010000243.1:8597-10223 GCA_964534335.1 uncultured Desulfobacterales bacterium | reverse complement strand
TTCACAAAGCAGCCATTTGAACCGAGTAATTGTATTGGTTTTTTAGGCATAAAACCTGTTTTGTTAAATTCTGCTCAAATTTTAAATATACTGTTCTCTCGGGCGTTATAAGGTTATATCCTTGTTTTCGTATTGCATAGTGCAATCGGTATCTTTTTTGGTTTATCTTTTTATTCATTGCTTTCAATTTCTTTAATTAATTTTTCAACAGGAGTATTAATAATTTTCATATACGTGTCGTAACACATCGGAAATATAGGGTTAATGTACTTATAAAAAATACCAGAATAAGTTGTAATACCTGGAATAAAATGTTTTTGAGTTTCCTCTTGTATTTGCTTGTAACGTAACAGAGTGTTTTTATTATTATAAGCCATTCTTTGGTTTTTTATATTATGTTCCTATAAGCTTTGGTTTGGTATAAAACAAATCAATATTTATTTCAAATCGTAAAATTTGTTGCAATAGCGTTAGCAATATGCTACGTTCGTAAGGCGGTGCTTTATCGGCAGTATCAACAAAAACTTCCTTTAAGAAAAATACTTCGTGTGGCTTAATCGTTAGCCTTATTTTAGCCTTATTTTGCAGTTCTGCATTTGCCAATTTTAGGCTTATATTTGCCAGCACATCAGTTTCGGCATAATCGTAAAGGCTGTTTATTCCTGTTTGATTTACCTTTATTATTAGCATTAAAGCCTTTATCTCATGGCTATTTAGCTTAAAAACGATACCCTGCAACATATTTTTCTATATTAATGTGTTTAATCTTCAGCTCTCTCGCTAATTCAAATTCCTGATATGCACCCTTGCTATCATTTACATCGGGCAGTAGCAATATACCATCACATCTTACAAGTTCTGTTATACAAAGTTTCATAGCCTCTTCCCAAGTTGCATTCTTAGGCACTATTTTCATGGGATTTACCACTTTATAACCATCAATCAAAAGTGCATTTTCTGCGTTTTCAAACTTTAAGCAGCAGTCGTTATAAGGTTCGCCTGTAACTTTACCACACAAATAAATTAGTTTGTAATCCTTAGGCTTCGGTTCAAACCGATACTTAAACGAACTCGGCATACAGTTATCTTCCAACTGAACTCTTTCGATAAACCAGTTATATATAGTTATGTACTGGTCTTGTGTTAATTGTTCCATAATTCAGCATTTAGGTAGGTTTCGGCATTTTTTTTATTGCAGTTATGCGGAATTGAACGAAAATATTTACCAATATATAAATATGCTGCAGCTTTGTCATTATCGCTCATTTTGTCCCATATTTTTTCAGTTTTCTTTTTACTTGAGGCAATTTTATGGTCATATTTTAGCCAAAACATATTAAAATCAACAATTAGCGGAACTTCTTTAATTGTAAGCGTTTTATGGTTTTTTATAAGCTCATCTAATTCCGCAAGGTCGCGAGGCTGATGCTTCAGAAACCAAATTTGCTGTTTTTCGGTCAAGTTTGCCTCTGTTAAATCGAATCGTTTAAGCAATATATCGTCTTCACTAAATTCATATTCAATAAAGCCCTCAAATAATTCGCTTGTTACATGATATTTTATATTCATAATCGTTATTTAATCAAGGTTTAAACGTTTTTGAAAAAGTTTTAAACAGTGGGGGTG
>CAZHPS010000243.1:0-8497 GCA_964534335.1 uncultured Desulfobacterales bacterium | reverse complement strand
AAGTCCATAGCGTTCGCGTATTTTCTCTTGTTTCCAAAGTGTTTTCATTGTTACCGAAAATTTTTCGTAGTTCTGATTTCTCCTAACATTCTCTCGCATGCTTATACATTCAAGATTTTCAATACTGCAATTATGATTATTGCCATCAATAAATATAATTACGTGTCTTGCAGGTATTTTACCATTGTTCAACTCCCACAAATAGCGATGATAAAGCCTTATTTCGTTGTTTATTTTTATATATTTATAAACTCTTCCAGTTCGTTTATCAAGTCTATCTTTAATGGTTCCGTTTTCGCGAGTATTATGAGGTTTATTGCCCTTTTTAAATTCAGTTGCTGGGCTGTAACGAACGCCTTTTCTACCCGTATTCCAAGGCACCAAACCCTTTATAAATCTTCCCTTTTCGTCTCTCGTTTTTTCGGGAGTATTTACTATAATTAATTCGTTATTTACACTTCTGTATTCCATTGTTTAAATTTTTAATCCCAACAAACCGATATATGATTCCTATATCTATCAGGGTATATTTTACGTTCCTCACTTTGTTTTTTGCTCTCAACTTTACCTCTTAGCAAGTTAAGTTCCCTTATTTTGTCCTCAAAGTTTGCGTGTCCAATATTGTTTTGTATCCATACTTCAATTGCGATTATTCGGGCTTGTATTTCGTCTATATTGCTCATATTATATTGTTGATACATATTCTTTTAATACTTTTTGGTAAGTGATAGTTTCTTCTCGCTGTTTAACCTTTAAATCTTCGTGCAAATATTTATTAAATAGTTCGGAAATTGCACAATCAACCATTTTTTTTAGGTTATTGGGTTCAACGGCATCTAATTCAACCTGTCCCAACCCATTCCATTTTGCTGAGCGAGAATCTGTAACTTTTTTTGGTGCCGGTGGCAAATTCAAATCCATAACTTGCTTTTTATTGAGAGCAATTCTTTTCACTTCAATATTATCACAGCCTAATTTTTTAAAATTTACTTCAATTGAACGTGGTATATCTTCACCAGATGGGTCGTAATCGCCAAAATATAAAATAATTATTTCTTTATTTTCAACGCATTTAAATCTTTGAACAGCATTATTAATAAATGTCAAGCTTGGATAACCTTTGCAGGGATTTAATGCAACATCCCATTTGTCACATATTGGTTCAAATAATCCCTGCAATGCTTTTTTTTCGATAAATACTTCAGTATATATTGGTTGATTTTCCCAACGATTTTTGAAATAATAATTCATCAAGCTATTAATAGAATTTTTCGCTATCTCTACTTCTTCATCAAGATTTGTTTCCTCATATTTCGTAGAACCTAACGTTTCTCTTTCGTGGTCAGAAAATGCATTAAAAAGAACATCACCACTCCACCGTGCTTCAATCATTGCATTAACCACACGTTTATAATGCTGCTGCGTGTTGTGCATCCCAATTGACACAAGTCTATAGTGAAGTGAGCGAATCGTTAATTCACCTAACTCATACTCTTTTAAAATTTCAATTGAATTTTCAATTATCCATTTTTTATTAAATTCATCTTTCATACTATTTTAATTAAGTCTTGATAATCTTTGAACTTCCGATTTGTTTTTTTCGTTTTTCGCAATTACCGAATAGAGCTTTTTTTTAAGTTCCTTTAGCTCTTGCGTGTTTAATTGAAACAACATTTTGCCTGCAATTTTTTCGTTCATTAAATAGTGGTTTACATTGCTCCAGTCGTTATTAGTGGCATATATACCAAGCTCGTTAAGCTGTGTAAGCACTTCACTTCGCAACTTGCGAACATCTTCATCAGCCGGCTTTTTATTGCTTGTATTGTATTTATCAATCAGCTCATCTAACTGCTCGTGGGTTAGCCCTTTTGTCGATTTTACATTGTAGTTTGCCAATATTGAATCTCGGTAATCATCTACACCTGTTTTAATCCATATTGAGCGTAGCAATTGTACTTTTCTGTTGTGTAATTTATCTGTTTCCATATTCGTAATTTCTATTGATACATCAGTGTCTAATAGTTCAAAGAATTTTTTGTTTGCAATTTTGCCCACAAAACCACCTCTCGGTTTTCCATCGGCAAAACAGGTTAATCGTTCTGCCCGCGGATCGTATTGATATAAAATTTTTGTTTTTGTTTTCATACGTTTGTTTTTTAATTTAATCGTTATTTAATCAAGGTTTAAACGTTTTTTATTAAATTGAACCCCAATATTTAATAGCACCTTCGTGCCATATAGTATAATCGCCTTTACTGCCAATATATCTGCCTTTGCTAAAAGCTTTGTAACCTTCTACCCAAATTTTAAGTGTGGCATCAAACATAACCGATTTAGCTGCACGTCCTGCAGGTTGCTTACCGTCGGCATGCGATATAAATATTAGCAGTTTTTTTGAAAATTTCTTTTTAATTTCGATATAAGAACGATAATTGAGTTGACAATATTGAAAAGAATCAATTATCACAACATCGGGGCTATGCTTTTTACTTAATCTTTCACTTAATTCCTCAATTGTTTCACCTTCAATTAAAATCACCTTTTTTGCTACAGCTTGCATTCCAACATTGCGAAACGCTTTTTGCATTGAATGAGCCGACTGTTCTTCCAATGAATTATAAGCAATCTTTGTAAAAGATGCTAAGTATTTAACCAACTCTAAAACGAATGTAGTTTTGCCATTGCCCGAATTGCCCCACACAAACCATACACCCGAACGCTCCGGACACTCGAAAGCATCTCTCCATTCATCTTCAAAAGGAAATAGTTTATACTTTTTCTTTAACAAGTCGTGAACCGATAATGCTCGTGCCATAATTATATTTTTGGAAGATTTAATACTGTGCGTACAAAGTTTTCGGTAAGATGTTCGCCGATGCGGTCGGCTTCACGCATTGCTGGTACCAACACATCGTGCAACTCACCATAATTATCGCAATTATCGCGTAAAAACTTAATTAAATTTGTATCGTTTAAACTGTTTAAAAACTGTTTAAACGTTCTGTCAATCGCAGGTAGCTGGCGTATGCCGAATTTTATTCTGCGATAAAGTTGCGGTATGCCATCTTTGTTCTTTTTTCTCAATCTGTCCAAATTACGAGTTAATTGATTGGTCCCTACTAAAATTATTGAGCACACACCATTAAGGTTATCGTACAACTCTTTCATTGCACATAATGCAGGTTGTTTCATATATTCTGCTTCGTCAAATATTACCATCGGCTTGTAGCCGTTAAATTTTAATTCACGCAAATAAGTTACTATCTCTTGTATTTTTTTGCTTTTGGTTTTGGCGGTAGTAATTTTCAATTGCTCAATTAATTTATCAAGCAAATCGCTAATATTATCGGAGCTTCCTACTGTAATTAAAAATAAGTCCATAGGGTTTTTTCGGGCAAATAAATTACATACAAACGATTTGCCACAGCCTGTTTCACCAATTATTACATTAGTATAACCATACTCTTTGGCATCTTCAAGCGTAGCTATTATTCGTTGCATTTGAACTGTTGGCACCACGTCCCAGTAACTTTTTTCTAACTCACTGCCAATTGCCTCTGCTATTAACTCGTAATATTTATCGGCAATTTCTACCTCTTTGCCACCTCCGGCTTGCAAGGTTGTTTTACCTGCTCGCACATTACTTATTATTGCACTATTAACTCCCGATTTGCGGGCGAAAACATTGGCACTCATGTCGTGAAGTGTTAAATATTTTTCTAACTCTTCAATAATTTGCTTTTTTGTCTCTTTTTTCATACTTTTGCATTTAGGTTTTGTGTCCCCGATTTTGCTCCATGCAGTCGGGGATTGTTTATTTATAAATATTCGTCAATGTTTACTTTGCTGTTCAAATACTCCTGCTCTTTTTCCTGCCAGCTCTTTTCGGCAGTTTTAATATCTTTTTTATTTTGCTTTAATAACATTTTCCTTGCTGTGCTAAGTCGGGCAGCGTTACGGTTATCTTTATGCTGTCCATTGCTGTCGGTTAATATTAATTTTGTAAGTGTATTTTCGAGCTTAGGATTTTCGAGAAAAAGTTCTTCTACTAACTCATTATCGGCTTTCATTACCTGCATTATACCTGTTTTCATATTTTTATTAAAGTCGGTAATAAGTTTTAGCTCTTCGCTATCATTATCCTTGCGGTCGTAAAGTGCCATTGGCTGTATGTATTTTTCTGTAAGTTCAAATCGTAATGTTGCATCTTCATTAATTGCCAATACTTTTTGCAAATTAGCAGGATCATACTTTATCGTCCAATCGGTACTGGCATTCTCACGAAAACGAACATCAAAGCAGTCGTACTCTCTTTTTTCGCCCAATAACGTAACCACTAATCCCGGTGCCGATAATGAGTTAGTATATCCTGTAGTATCGCCCAAATAATGCAGATATTCGCTATTACTCATTGCCAATCTATCGGTTTCAGGCAATTCGTTATATGCAGCCACATATTTATCGTGTTTAAGCATACGCTCCATCGCCATTATCTTTTCTAATTGTGCTATCAATCCCTGCTCATCGGGTAACGAGTGGTGTATTTTATTCATATATTGGGCATTAGGCTGACTCTCTTTTTTGGCAGTAACTCCAAAACCACTCCAGTTATACATTAGCTGGCAATATTTTTTGTTTAAATATTTAAAATATGGCTCTATTATTTTAGCTTTCGCATTATGAGCCCTTGCAGGTGTAAAATATTCCGTCAGCCCCTCATACATCGGTTTCAAATTTTTTATTGCATACCTATCTGTTTGCAATTGATGCACACGGTGCTTAGTACCAAACAACTCTTCGGTATGGCAAATTGCATTGCGAAAAGCTGCACGAATAAGCTCAGGTTTTTCCTGTTCGCCAATTGCATAGCCGATAGGGTATTTGCAACATGGGTCGAGCACTACAACTATTGTTAAGCGGTTATGAAATGTGGTTACAATATTACCTTTTTTATCATCGGTTGTTTTTTGGTATAATAATTCTGCCTCCCAACCATCGGCAGTCCAATATACCAAGGGTAGCACTGGTGCTTTACGTTTTACAAGCATCGCTTTAGTGTTATCAAAACTAATTTCGCCTCGCCTTGCACCGTGTGTTTGCAAATTCCACTTCTCACGATAATTGCCCACTGTGGCTACCGAAATTTTGTCCCAACCAACATTTTCGGCAACCAAATTATACAGTGCCTTTATTTGCTCGTTATCAAAATTATTATGTTTGCCAAACAGCTGCCTTAGCAATGCCTCATGCTGTATATCCGAAACCTTAGCAGCGTTTCTATTCATCCATTTATCAGATATTAACCCATCGTAACTCCTATTTACATATAGTTTATATTTGGTTTGCAATCGGCGGTAATTTTCAGGCAAATCATGCCCTGTTCGGGTAGCCACATCAGCTACTGTTGCAGCTAAAGTTTGCCATAAGTTTTTTGGCACTCCCCCAAGTGCTTTTACAAGTGCTTTGCGGTCGGTAACTATTCTATGAATTGCATTTAGTACTTTTGCATTAGCAATATATCTGTCTTGTACATTAATTGGCAAAAATCTGCCATCGGCAAGTATATAATTTGAAAAAAATTCCGATGCCTTGTAATCATCAACAACAACTTGTAAAAAATTATCTTCCACAGCATTTTCGCGAGGGTTGCCATATTTTGCAATACATGCCTTTTTAATATCCATTGGCAAAGTATCAAAAACAATTAATGCCTGCGTACCATAACAACCCCGACGTATTACATTTATTTTACCACGATACTTAAGCTGGTCATAGTTTGTTTTACTAACTATACCATCGGTAAGCTCGGCATGGGTAATACATAATATATTGTTGTGGTATTGCATTTAATTATTAAATTTGTTTAAAAAAAAATATGAAAAAGAAAAAGCCTGTTTTGCTAAATCTTATAATTACCCACGAATTAAATTGCGAAGCGTTTCCCGAAGCAGAAACGCTTCATAAGCATCGTTTCTCAGAAATTCTTGGAATGTTTGGCTCCGACGTCGAGTATTCGTCTCATGTTGAGAAGTGCGAACAGAAGATTTTCTATATAAAACCGCATCTTTTTGCAACATTTCACATAAAACTGGAAGTGTCAAGTTATAGAAAGTCTCTTTATCTACATCAAATTTTATCCGGTTATGCTGGTTTATTTTCCGATTTTGATGGTATTGTTGGTTTTTCTGTTTCTGTGATTTCATAATATTTATTTATTTAAAATGATGATGGTGCTAATGCCTATATAGTCAAATATTGCTGCAGTAACCATGCAAAAGCGGTGCTTTACGAGTTGCAAAAAATTCCCTTTTTTAACCACGTAAAACTTGAAAATCTGAATTGATTCACCAAGTAAGTTCGTGTTTCTTACTGTCATTGTAGTTTCTAAATTTATTAGTCTCTGTAATCGTAAATCTTTTCTTTCTTTATCTGTAAATTCTCTTTTTAAGGCAAATGCACTCAATTTTAATTTATATACATGTAAATCGCCATTGTCTTGCTTTTTTTCTATTACCGATTTGTTTTTCATAATCTTTATTTATTTAGTATCTGTTTTTTTTGCTCCAGCTCGGGACTCGAACCCGAGAGTGTGCCACTCTGGAAAATTTGCTTAACTTTGAAGTCTCTAATCAAAAAAATTAAGCAATATGGAAAAAGAACTATTGAAAAAATTAAATGATGTGTACAGCATACAATGTCCGTTGTGCAATGCAAAATGGTCGTTCGAGATAATTTCAAAATCAAAATGGATTGAAAAAAGGACATGTGGGTGCAGTGTTATGAGTGAATTAATCGAAAATCGCCATCGCCTACACAATCCATCTTTACAATATCCCCCACACCATTAATTACTACATCGCTTATTTCTGTTTCGGCACTCATACTCATTACCAAACTGCCAAAAGTCTTTATTAACAATTTACGCGAACAATATTTGTTGCCAAATCGAATTGATGTAAATTCGCTCTTTTCTATTTTTTTCATAATCATTTGTTTTTTGTTTAATTCTTACTACTTATCACTTACTACTTCCCACTTCCCACTTAAAATTATTGTTGTGGCATTATTGCTTTTAATTTATCTTCAATAGCTTGGCAGCAGGTATCTATTACATTATAATGGTCGGTTCTTACACCTGAAATAATTTGCGAGACCAACACACGCGATATTTTTAAATCCTTAGCAATATCTCCCAAAACAATAAGACCTTTAAAATCTTGAATGTATTTTCTTTTCTCGTCAAATGTTAAATTTTTCATTTTTTATTTGCTTTTTAATTTTATAATGTATTTTTGCGAAATACAGTTGCAAATATATATTACATTTTGTTTACATGCAAACATATTGACAACTATTTTTAACACTATGACAACTTTTAATGATAAGTCGTTGATTTTAAACAGAATTAAATTAGCAAATAATTTTAATTCTGATACTGAATTAGCTTCATTTTTAGGAATTACTAAGCCGACATTGTCTAATTGGCATAGGAGAAACTCTATTGACTTTGATATTGTGTTTTCAAAATGTGAACACATTAATTTAGATTGGCTAATAACAGGCAAAGGCGAAATGCTTGTAAATAATGAAACATCTATAAGCAATAATGTGCAAGAGAACCAGCCGGTGCAAGGTAAATGCTTACAATGTGCCACAAAAGATATTCTAATTGAATCAAAAGACAAATATATTACCGTACAAGAAAAACTTATCGCCTCACTCGAAAAACGAATTGCTTCGCTCGAAATTCTTTGCGATTTTCCCGAAGTATGTGCAAAAAAAGACAAAATGGCGGGCTAATATGGTACATATATAATCTCACACACACGCAAAAATAATCACTTTATAAAGCAACAAACACACTAACAGCTATTTAGCTGTTATTTTTATGTTTTTTTCATTGTTTTTTATGGGATTTATGTATATAGTTTCTCAATAACAATATACGTTTTCGCAATGTTTTTACTAACTAAGTAATGTTTTACTCAATGTTTTTTTTGTCGTTTTTGTAAGCCCAACTGTAAGTCCAACTGTAAGCCCAACTATTTTTTTTATTTTTTTCAAAAAGTTTAAACGGTTTAAAAAAAGTTTAAACGGTCTGTTTAAACAGTCTGTTTTTTATCAAGTATAAAATGTAGCATAAGCACAATGGCAGGCTTGTTTTAGCTATTTTTTGCTTATTATACTAATTATATATAAAAATGCCCTAAAAAGGGCAAAAAATGCTTATATTTGCAAGTTTAAACGCTATAATTAAACTTGTATATAATTAAATGCAACAAAAAGGCAAAATAATTAAAGCAAAATTAAAGCAAATTAAACTTTTGTACATTTGGTATTAAATTTATTATTCGGGCAAAAATGGTATTTACTCTTAGATAAATCAATGTTTTTTCGGCAAAAAATAATTGTTTATTGTGTACTTTTTGTTTTAGTGCCCATACTCCTATTGAAATATGTTTTCCTATTGGTTTCCATAATTTAATATCGGTTACAT
>CAZHPS010000242.1:2423-10263 GCA_964534335.1 uncultured Desulfobacterales bacterium | reverse complement strand
ACCATTCACCATTCACCATTCACCATTCACCATTTACCATTCACCATTCACCATTAAAAACCTACTTGCTTTTCAGCACAAAAACGCCGTTCCAGTCTTCTGCCGGAGGTTCATTGATATAATTTATGCACCTTTCATGCAGCACCTTTGCAGGACGGTCAACCGCATATATCCTTTGGGCCTCAGAGAGAAGCATACCGGCCTCTTTCCATTTCCGGTTCCGGTACAGTTCCAGTGCTTCGGCATACATTGCGATAAACTTTCCCGCGTCGGGCGGCAGTTCACTTTTTTCACAGATCAGTTCATAAATGGCTATGGATTCTTTTTTGCCCACTACTGCAACATAATCCAGAATCCGAAGTGCCATTTCATCCTTTGCCTGACGGGCTGTGTTTTCGCTGATGATAATGCCTGTTCCGTATACCTTGTTGGTTCCCTCCAGACGGCTGGCCAGGTTCACATGATCCCCGATAACCGTGTAATCCATACGTTTATCGCAGCCCATATTTCCTACGATCACTTCACCGGTATTGATGCCGAAACGGGTTTTGAATACAGGCATTCCCTTTTTTGCCCATTCTTTGCGCAGATCTTTGAGCCTGCGCTGGCAGAGCAGTGCGCCCCGGCAGGCATGAAGTGCGTGATGCTCCACAGGCAGGGGCGCGCCCCAGAAGGCCATGATAGCATCACCGATGAATTTGTCCACTGTGCCTTTCTGCTCGTGGATAATGCGGCTCATCTCATCCAGATATTCTCCGAGCGCGGACACAAGGATTTCCGGAGAAAACTGTTCGGAAATTTTGGTAAAACCTGCAATGTCCGAAAAAAGAACGGTGAGTTCCTGCTTTGCACCTCCCAGACGGGCTTCCATGCCGCTTTTCAGCAGCAGCCGCACCAGTTCGGATGGAACGTATTTTTCAAATGATACCAGCCCTTTTTTCATGCCATCCATGGAAGATGACAGGTTCATGATTTCCGAGATCCGGGAAACTGTTTTTTCACGTGATGCCAGATCCAGATTCCGGATATACACGGCCTCTTCAGAAATCTCAGCCAGGGGTTTGGTGATTTTCCGGGCAAGAATCACTCCCACGGACAGGGCAGTTATCAGGGCAGTAAGGGAAATGGCAAATGAAATCTTGTTGTTCCGCCGGATAGCTGCCAAAAAATCGTCTTCGGGAATGATGACACCGACAATCCAGGGCCATTCAGAATCCGAAGGAAAGGGAAGGTATGTTCCCATAAAGGTGCTGCCATTCACGGCAAAACGGATTTCCTCCAGTTTGAAAATATCACATTTGGAAGAAACTGTCACCTTCTCTCCCATAAGGGTTTTATAGGAAAGCGTCAGGGCAGTGTCTGAACTTTTCAGAATATGACGAAGATATATCTCTTTTTTACCATCCTTTTCTTTTTCATCCAGAAGCTCCACCAAATCCTGCTCCTTTTTTGCAGGATAGGCAATCAGTTCCCCTTTCCGGTTGATGATAAATGCCTTTCCGCTCTTTCCAATATGCAGATTCCCGATGAATTTTGAAATTTCCTCAATTCCGATATCAATGCTCACCACACCAATCAGGGAATTGTCTAAAGGGGAAAAGATGGGGGAAGCACAGGCGATTCCGGGTTTCCGGTCGCTGAAAAAAATATAGGCATTGGTCCAGACAGCATTGCCCCGTTTTTTTGCATCTATATACCAGGGACGTTTGCGGGGATCATATGCCTGGGATGCAGGCTCTTCCACATTTTTGTAAGCCTCATGCTCCTGCCATCCGGCATTTTCATGAACCCATTCTGTACGGGCCAGTTCCCCGTCCCTGTGTATCCATTTTGTGGAAAAGCTCTTATCCGGCATCCGCTTGACCATCATAAAATCACCGTTTTCCTGGCCGTAATTGAGCATGACAAATTCCGGATACTGTATGAGAAGCTCCCGGAAATATTTCTCAATTTCTTTTGAATCGCTGCTTCTGAGAATATCGGCCTTTGCCAGTCCTTTGGAAAGATCAAGGCCCCGCCGGGCAGGCTGCAGATAGTTCACGGCCTTTTCCACGGTCTGTCCGGATATGTTCTCCATCAGGCTGTGGGTCAGGCTCCGCATGGAATCCGCGCTGCGGAGATAGTTGGTCACAATGATCAGCACGGACAGGGGGATAATCAGCATTATCAGAAGAAGCGTGATTGCTGTCTGAACCGAATATGTTTTTTTCTGCATAAAATCTCCTTTTTTTTATAAATTATTATAAATTACAGATAGTCAACTGCATTCCGAAACAGCTTTGACCAGCGTTTTCATATGACCCTTTTCAGCCTGGGCAATGCTGAGAAAAACCTCTTTGGCATCACTGTTTCCGGCCTGCTCTGCCACAGTCCTGTACAAATCATAGGCAGTGTATTCGATATGCAGGGCAAGTTCCATGACAGTGATGCAGGGACTGCCATCTGCTTTTTCCAGACGGCTGATCACGGTTTCAAGTTTTTCTCCCCCTTCCAGAATTTCTCCGCCCAGATCGGCAAAAAGCCTTTCAAAGGAAGCAGGTGATGCCTGCGTTTTTTTCCAGTGACGGTAAACCAGTTCTGCATGGGCCTCTTCTGCTTTGGACAAATCCGCAAGTGCCGGGGCAAAAGGTTCTGTGCTGAATTTTTCAAGGGCATAGTGATAAAAACGGAAAGCACCCTTTTCCAGATTCATGGCAGTCATCAGCAGTTCCGGAAGACTGGCGGTTTTGGAAAAAACTGCGATTTTGGGAAAATCTGCCAGGGTTTTGCCGTCCCAGGCCATGATTCCCCCTGTAATATTAAAGATATTTTTTTCCGTGATTTCAGCCTCTGAAACAAGATCCGCAGCAAACGCGGAACGGCCTCCGCTGTGACAGTAAAAAACCAGTGCCCTGTCTGAAGGCAGTTCAAAAACCCGTGACTGGAGTTCTGACACAGGCATAAGCACCGCTCCCGGAATATGTTTTTTTGCGTATTCCGATGGCTGACGCACATCAATGAGCAGCCAGTCCTTTTCCTTATGCTGCTGTGCATATTCCCTGAACTGTCCGGGACTCAGGTTTGCAAATTCTGTTTTTTCCATGAAAAAAATCCTCCTGTATTCTGGAAGTTAAACATGTACCGGAGCTATAGACTTTCAGAAAATGTTTGTCCGAAAAACCCTAAGGGTTTCCAAAACCCTTAGGGTTTTCAGACAACAATCTTTATCTTAAAAACTATATCTGACTGTTCTGCGCCATATTCAGATGAATATACCAGATTATCCTTTTCCTGTCTCTGCAATTTTTCAGAAAATAGTATTCTTTCCATTCTTCCTGACTGCCCTGCGGATTTTGGAAACTGTCTGACCTCTCTTCCTGATTATAATGTCTTTTCGGCATGACAGGAAATATGAAAATCAAAACAGAATCTGTCCGGAAAAAAATGAAACAATTTTCTTGACAAGTTTT
The DNA here is from genome assembly GCA_964534335.1 of uncultured Desulfobacterales bacterium. GTDB lineage: Bacteria > Desulfobacterota > Desulfobacteria > Desulfobacterales > Desulfococcaceae > JAABRU01. The sequence continues at coordinate 6,814 of CAZHPS010000242.1, read as the reverse complement.
GTCTGGTTTATTATTATTTAAGGAAACTGATTATTAACAACATATAACTGTTTAGGAAAAGCCATGATTGATTATACTGTGCGTTTTGAAAAAATGTTGCAGAAACTCAGGGAAAAAGCACACCGGATTACACCCCAGAGGCTTGCCATTCTCAGAATACTGGCAGAAAGTCCGGAGCATCCGGATGCGGAAAGCATTTATCAGCAGGTGAAAATCAATTTTCCCACCACCAGCATGGCAACAGTTTACAAAACCCTTACGGTACTCAAGGAAATCGGAGAGGTTCTGGAAATCGGTTTTGGAGACGGCAGCAACCATTATGACGGGTGCAAACCCTTTCCCCATCCCCATCTGATCTGCACCCGGTGCAGAAAAATCATTGATCCGGATTTGGAAACCCTGCGCGATGTCACGGAAGAACTGTCAAACGATACGGGATTCCGGATTACCGGTCATCGTATGGATTTCTTCGGAATCTGCCCGGAATGCCAGAAAAAATCTGAGGGAAAAGCCCTGTAAAATGATTGTATCATTTCTGCAAACTGTAATTTGTCTCTTTTATGAGAAGCCCTTTTATGTTATCTGGGAGATGAGCATTTGAAATATATGCTCCATACGGAAATTTTTTGAAATTCACATGAACAGACAAAACAGATGAGGGGGAAATTGTATGAAAAAATGGCAGTGTCAGGTCTGCGGATATATCCATGAAGGGGATGAACCGCCGGATCAGTGCCCGGTATGCGGCGCAGACAAAAGTATGTTTCAGCAAATCGGTGCTGAGGCAGAGGAAAAAAGCAAACCTGCGGAAAAGGCAAAAGCAGAAACAGCCAGTTCAAAAAAATCACGGTGTACCGTATGCGGTTATGTGGAGGAAGGCTCTCCTCCGGTTCACTGCCCGGTATGCGGCGCGGTCGGCACTCTGTTTGAACCCTTTACCGAAGAGACATCCGCAGATGCCGGAGGAAGTCCAAAAGAGGAAAAGAAGACATCGGCTCCACCTGTCATCAAAGATCCGAGAAAGGTTGATCTGGGGCCTGCGCCTGAAGCAGGGAAAGAACGCTATCTCCATATCGCGATGCAGCAGATACTGAATCATCATGTTCATCCGGTATCTGTTCACATTCCCAACGGTGTGCTGCCGATTTCCTTTATTTTTCTCCTTCTGGCAGCAGTTTTTGGTTCTGATACCCTTAGAATTGCCGCGTGCTGCAATATGATATTCGTGGTTCTCAGTATGCCGCTGGTTCTGTTTACCGGTTATGTGGAATGGAAGAAACGCTATAAAGGTTTTCTGAGCAAACGCTTTCTGACCAAAATTCTCTGTGCTGCGATTGTCGCTGCCACCTCGCTGCTGGTGGCTGTGTGGCTGCTGGTGGAACCTGATGTTCTCAGTGCAGAATCCGGACATCGCTTTATGTTCCTGGTGACCAATCTGATTATGCTCGGTGCTGCGGCAACAGCCGGATTCATCGGGGGCAAGCTGGTTTTCAGGGATTAAGTTCGCACTCGTTCCCACGCTTTTGCGTGGGAACGAGAGAACGAGAGAGAAACTCTTGAAACCTTAAAAATGTATAAATTTGGATGCCGATATTTTCTGAACATCCTTTTTCCACTAACTTTTATACAGATCCAATTTTATTTTTTGGCATGTTTTTTTGCTTGACAGTCTGACAGGAAAAAATTATCCGTTTCCGTTCTGAATTTCTTTTGGACAGACTCAAAAAACATGTTCCGGCATAAATGCAATTTCCGTGCAGAAAAAAAATTGAATCAGTATAACCATAAGGATTAATAATCAATGATTATTACATGTACAGCCTGCAAGACCCGTTTTAAAGTTGATGAAATGAAAATTCCGCGTGAGAGAAAACAGGTCAAGTTTAAATGCTCAAAATGTTCAAATTTATTCTCAATTCAGCAATCAGAGCAGACAGATCGTCAACTTCTCGAAGCCATATTACTGGAACTGAGGAATATTTCTCAGGAAATTAAATTGTTATCTAATAAATATAATAATTTGGATTCCCAGCAGAATGAAGAGAAAGATTTGACCTCACATTTGCAAAAAGAGGAAGATATTTCAAATGGGGCAGGTGATATAACCAAATGGTTTTCTGATAAGGGAGTGCAACTTGACAGTTATCAACAACCAGAGAAAATAGAACATGGATACAATAAGATTGCTAAATTCCTTGGGGAACACTATGAACACGTAATCGATTTGTATGAAGTGATGAGAAAAAATATTTCAACAGGAGCAGCAACAGATTTTCAGATCACCGGAACAAATCCTAAAGAGATTGGATATCTGACCGGTTTTTGCACACTCCTTCAGCAAAATGGAATTCTTTCGGCATATACCTATAATAAAAAAGAAAAAATGATTTCTGCAAAATTCTCATTGAATGGAACAGATACCAAATTTTTTACAGGCGGATGGTTTGAAAAGTTTATCTATTTGAAAATTATGACTTTCCTTTCCCAATGCGGACTTTCATACAGAGGTTTGCTCAATGTACAACTGACACTCCCAAATGGGAACAAATGTGAACTGGATGTCATATTTTTGATACAGGGTATTCCAATCTGGTTAGAATGCAAGACAGGAAATTGGACAGAATATATCGGAAAATATTTGGAAATTCGTAAAATACTTGAGATTCCAAAGGAAAATGCCATTTTTGTTGTCTTAAATCTTGCAGAAAGAATATCCAATGATCTCACGAAATTTTTTGAAATTACCTTGTCAAACCAAAAAAATGTACTCAAAAGAGTAGAAAAAGGAATCCAGACGATCATTCCCGCAAAGATGACAACAGGGGGAATATGGGAAAAATTTGTTATGCAATATCAAGAAAATGATATATTACAGGGGGCAATTATCAATATCAGTGATATGGGTATATTTGTAGCCTGTGATAGTAATATGGCGATTAAAGGATTGATTCACAAATCGAATTTGGATGGGGATTGGGCAACACAGTTTAAAATTGGTGATGTTATTCAGGTGAAAATTAAAAGTATCAAATCTGAAAAACAGCAAATAGAACTTGTCTTTGCAACATAGCACATTAATCCTTGACTGTATAAACCGGATGCCGGTAATTTCCGGACATCCCTTTTCCATTAACCTTTTCCATTTACACAAAAAAATGAAAGGAGATTTTTTACATGACGGAAAAGAGGAAACTGACCAATAACGCGGGCGCGCCTGTGGCGGACAACCAGAATGTAATGACTGCCGGGCCTCGGGGGCCAATGCTTCTGCAGGATGTCTGGTTTTTGGAAAAACTTGCACATTTTGACCGGGAAGTGATTCCCGAACGCCGGATGCACGCCAAAGGTTCCGGAGCCTATGGCACATTCACGGTTACGCATGACATCAGCAAATACACCAAAGCAAAAATTTTCTCCCAGGTGGGAAAAAAGACAGATCTCTTTGTTCGTTTTTCCACTGTGGCCGGAGAACGCGGCGCGGCAGATGCGGAACGGGATATTCGCGGTTTTGCCATGAAATTTTATACAGAGGAAGGCAACTGGGATCTTGTGGGCAACAATACACCGGTATTTTTCCTGCGTGATCCGCTGAAATTTCCTGATCTCAATCATGCGGTCAAACGCGATCCCCGCACCAACCTGCGCAGTGCAAAAAACAACTGGGATTTCTGGACTTCTCTGCCCGAAGCTCTGCATCAGGTTACCATTGTCATGAGCGACCGGGGCATTCCCGCGACCTATCGGCATATGCACGGTTTTGGCAGCCATACCTTCAGTCTTATCAATGCCAAAAACGAAAGATACTGGGTCAAGTTTCACCTGCATACCCAGCAGGGAATCAAAAATCTCACTGATGCGGAAGCTGAGGCTGTTGTGGGCAAATGCCGGGAAAGTAATCAGCGGGATCTGTATGACAGCATTGAGAAAGGTGATTTTCCCAAATGGACCATGTTCATTCAGGTCATGCCGGAAAAGGATGCTGCCAAATGCCCCTATCATCCCTTTGATCTCACAAAGGTCTGGCTGAAAAAGGATTATCCCCTGATTGAAGTGGGCGTTATGGAACTCAACCGCAATCCGGAAAACTATTTTGCCGAAGTGGAGCAGTCCGCGTTCAATCCTGCCAATATCGTGCCGGGGATTGGTTTTTCACCGGACAAAATGCTACAGGGACGGCTGTTCTCCTACGGAGATGCACAGCGTTACCGGCTTGGCGTGAATCATCATCTGATTCCGGTCAACCGGGCGCGCTGCCCCTTCCACAGTTATCATCGGGACGGAGCCATGCGTGTGGACGGCAATTACGGCAGCACGCTGGGATATGAACCCAACAGCTATGGCGAATGGCAGCAGCAGCCGGATTTTGCCGAACCGCCCCTGAGTCTGGAAGG
>CAZHPS010000242.1:0-2323 GCA_964534335.1 uncultured Desulfobacterales bacterium | reverse complement strand
CAGGCACGGAACCGCTACACCTATTTTGCCGGTGCTGCCAGAAAAGAAGGTTTTGTGCAGATAGCCGACATTTTTGAGGAAACAGCGAATCAGGAAAAGGAACATGCCAAACGCTTTTTCAAATTTCTGGAAGGCGGGGATGTGGAAATCGTTGGCGCGTTTCCTGCCGGTGTCATCGGTTCCACATACGACAACCTGATGGCAGCCGCAGCCGGTGAACGGCATGAGCATACGGAAATGTATCCGGGCTTTGCCAAAGTTGCCACAGAAGAAGGTTTTGAAGCCATTGCAATGGTTATCACGGCCATTGCTGTGGCAGAGAAACAGCACGAGAAACGCTATGTGGAACTGGCCGGAAACATTAAGGCTGACAAGGTGTTCAAACGTGCGCAGTCTGTTGTCTGGCGCTGCCGCAACTGCGGATATATCCATCAGGGAAGCGAGGCTCCGCAGATGTGTCCGGCCTGTGCGCATCCCCAGGCACATTTTGAACTGCTGGGCGAAAACTGGTAATTGCTGAAAAGCAGGGTGGGTTCAGCGAAAGCTGAACCCACCAAAATGTATTTGACTGATTTTTATTGTCAGTTTTTTTCACCTTCAGTTTTGCAGGCGGTCTAATGAAAAAACATATTCCGCACTCAAAAAAACAAATTACAGACAGCGGTATATGCCTGCCACTTCCTGCAAAATGTAAATGGCTTCCGGCATTCCGATTTTCAAATCAGCATCAATGTCAATGTTTGCCATTCCGAATGTGGTGTCAACAGCAGGTTCCATTCCCCCGCATACCTGCAAAGCGATAATGGCATCGCTCAGATTCACAAGGCTGTCTCTGTTCAAATCCGCTTTTGCCGCAAAGGTGCCGTAATTCCCGCCTCGTACAGCAATGACATAATATTTTCCGTATGTCGTATCAGTTTTTTCAGGAGAAAGATCAGTTCCGAAGCCAAAATTAATTGTAATGGCTGACTTAGTGCTTTTGCCGGTGGTGGATGACCAATAGAAGTCCGCCTGAATTTTTGGGAGAAATGAAGGGGGGGAGGCATTCAGTTGCACCATTGATGCCAACTCCTTAATATTGGGGAGTCGCCAGTCAGTAAAACCGGCAAGAGAAAGTCCGTTACAGTATTCAACCGCTTTATCCCAGGTTGTCGAGGTATCAAATCCTATGGGAGATTCTATGGGATATTCAGATGGCCAGACCTGCTGCCACATCAGACCGGTTCTGATATCTGTCAATGTTCCATTTTCATTATCTGTCATTATAAAAGAAGAATAATCAGGAGGAAAAAAACAGACAGTTTCCCTGCAATGCACTGCCCGTACATAATAAGGTTGCTTGGTTTCTTTCTTATATCCGCTTGTACCCAAATCAAAATCAAAATACCATCTGTAGTAAGCAAGGAGATCATATTTATCTGATGACCAGTAAATATATGCCATTGTATTGGGGAAATAATCTGTGTTTATGAAAGGACTACCTTCATAACGCGCAATGGAGCGGAGTTCATTTACTGTGGGCATACGCCAATCACTATAATCTCCAATTGTAAGTCCTTCACAGTAATTTTTGGCATCATTCCAAAGATATAGACCCCCTGTTTCCACAGCCCAAATCAGCCCTGTGACATTGTCCCTGACCATCACATGCGGAGGATTCGGATTCTCCGGATCTCCTGCCGTCCACACGCTTCCATCTTCATTCAGTTTGGTAAAGGACTGCTGCACATAGGAATAATGTGCATCCTGACCGTAAAATGTTTCTGTTTCAGCCGGGCATGGTGTCAGTTCCTTTGTATTATCATAGCATTTTGTCTGACCGGTATCAGAAAGTCCCGCAGCCAGAGTGATTTCTGCCGAAAACACCAGCAGGATAATTGCCTGAAGTATAAAAACATGTTTTCTCATCTTTTCCTCCTTCTTACTTTCAGTTTATGTTTGTAAAATAAATTTATAAGCAAAAAATATGCCAATTTCAGCAGTCCGAAAAATTTCCCGCAAACCGGTTTGATACCGATTCTCCATTGACCTGATGCCGTCTGCATCTGCGGTATAATATTTGACAACTTTTGGAAAATTGTCAAATCTGTCTGCCTCCCGGTTCCGCTCTGATCCGGAGGACTACAGAAATTAAGCGGAGCGGTTTTCTGCACACACGGAACTGCGGAAAAACTGACAGTATCGGATCAAACCAATGGCGAACCGTTTTCATACATCTCCGGGTGCAAAAATTACATTTTTGCAATCCTCCGGCAATTTTCCGATCTTCTGAATGTTGATTCCCAATGTCATATCCTTCCAAACAAAAATGCCTCCGGGAAAT
>CAZHPS010000241.1:0-10265 GCA_964534335.1 uncultured Desulfobacterales bacterium | reverse complement strand
TCATCTTCCAGAGAAGTCATATGACTGCTCACGCTGACTTTCATTTCAACCAGCTTGTCAAGAAGCGCCTTGTTTTTCAGATTCAGCTCCTTGGCAAGTTCATACACTCTGATTTTTGCCATCCGTCCCCCCTCATTTCCATTCATCATTCATTGAAAAACGCCCGGCATTCCCTGCCATTCAACCATCCGCCGTATCTGATATTATTTCCTGTGCCTCCCTGATGCTCCGGTGTTCTGCTGACGTGCGGTATCATCCTGTATTCCATGCGGATATTTACCGTTCCGTCTTCATGAATTGTTATCTTCCGTATTTTCCCCTGTTTCATCTTCCCTGTCCGGGACCCTGTCATGTATGTCAGGATTCCGGGCTTCATCTGCTTCTTCATCCGGCAAATATTCTGCCGGATCTGTGCTTTTTTCCTCATCCGGAATCACGTTTTCTGCTGCCTGTGATTCTTCAGAATTCCAGGATTCTCCGGAATTCACGGTTTCTTCAGAATCTCCGGATTTTTCGGATTTTCCGGTTTCCCGGGTTTTCCTGACCTTCCTTCCCCCTGTATATTCTTCGGAAATACTGATCAGTCTTCGGGCTTCCTCTTCTGTCATATCCCTGACATTCATCAGATCCTCAAATGTACTCCGGCAGATTTCTTCCGCAGAGAAAAATCCTTTTTCATACAGGGCATCTGCCAGCCCCGCGCTGACTCCGGGCAGTCCGGTCAGGGATTCATAACCGGCTTTCATGGTGTCACTGTACTGACTTTCACTTTTCACATCCAGCCGCCACCGGGTCAGCCTGGAGGCAAGCCGCACATTCTGTCCTTTTTTGCCTATGGAAACAGATAAAAATTCGTCCGGGACAATAACTTCCATGGACCGGTTTGCCTCATCAATGATTACCCGTGAAATTTCCGCTGGGGCAAGTGCGTTGCACACGAATTTGGCAGGATCAGCATGCCAGGGAATAATGTCAATTTTTTCCCCGCGCAGCTCCTGTACCACATTCTGCACACGGCTTCCTTTCATTCCCACACATGCGCCGACCGGATCAATGTCTGAATCACCGGATGTCACTGAAATTTTTGCGCGAATACCGGGTTCACGGGAGGCCCCCACAATGCTGACCAGCCCTTCAGCTATTTCAGGCACTTCTGTTTTGAAAAGCGCAATGAGAAAATCAGGATGTGTGCGCGACAGGATAACCTGCGGACCATGCGCCTCATTGCGCACATCAATAATATATGCCCTGATCCGATCTCCTCTGCGGTAGCTTTCCCTTGGGAGCTGTTCCCTGCCGGGAAGAACCGCATCGGCCTGTCCCAGATTGACAATGATGTTTCCCCGTTCAAACCGCTGGACAATTCCGTTGATGACCTCGCCTTTGCGGTTGACAAAATTGGTAAAAACAGCATTCCGTTCTGCATCCTTCAGTTTCTGGATAATGACCTGCTTTGCAGACTGGGCTGCAATTCTTCCAAAAGCTGCTGTGTCCATTTTTGTACCAAGGCTGTCGCCGATCTCGCAGTCCGGATCAAGTTTCATCCCGTCTTTCACAGTCATCTGCATATCCGGATCAGTGACGTCATCAACCACCTCTTTGAACTGGAAAACTTCAATCTCTCCCAGATCATCATTGTATTTGACTTCAATATCAATCCGGTTTCCGTATCGCCTCCGTGCTGCTGCTTTCAACGCCTCTTCCAGTGCGCTGATCAGCACACCGGCATCTATTCCCTTATCCCGGCCAACCTGTTCGATGACCCGTTTTATATCTGTTATCAGCATCCCTTTTCCCCTCTCTGACTGACAAGTCGTGCCCGAATAATTTCCGCAAAGGGAATCTGCACTGTGTTTTCACCGATCTGAAGGGAAACCATACCCTCCTCTGACACACCGCTGAGAATTCCCTGAAATTTTTTCTTTCCCTCCGCAGCCCGGGAAGTGCTGATTTTTACCATGTGTCCTTTGTATTTTTCAAAATCAGTCTTTTTTCCCAAAGGACGCTCGGTACCGGGAGATGAAACCTCCAGATGGTAAGGCCCGATGTCTTCAAATCCCACATCCAGCAAATCAGCCATCTGACGGCTGACCGCTGCACAGTCATCGAGCATAACTCCCCCGGGTTTGTCAATGTAAAGACGAAGTATCCGGCCATGCGCCTCCCGCTGATATTCAGCATGAATCAGTTCCAGTCCGTATGCCCGGCATAAAGGTTCTGCCAGTTCACTGACACGAGCGGCAATCATTGCGTCTTTTTCAGCAGAAGCAGTATCTTCATTCCTGCTTTGCCTGATTTTTTCCGGTTTCCGTTTATCAGAAACCGTTTTTTTCTTTTGGGACATCATAATCGGTTTTGCACCTGTCTCAGAAAACAAAAAAACGGGCTGCCGCCCGTTTTCTCATGCCTATAGACCTTTTTTCAATCGGATGTGGAAAAAAATCAGTTGTTCATAAATACATTTCTGCAAAGCATAAGAAACATGGCACCAAACCCCGCATACATAAACCATAAGTAATAAAACAAGGCCTGCCCGGAATACTGTCAAAGGCGGACACATACAAAAAAAATGGAGCGGGCAACGAGATTCGAACTCGCGACACCAAGCTTGGGAAGCTTGTACTCTGCCAACTGAGCTATGCCCGCTTATGAAAGTTTGCACCTTATGACAAAAAAACTGCTTTGTCAATATTTTTTAAAAAATCTTTGTATGTTTTCCTAATCTGTCTGTTTTTCAATGATGTAATCCGGAGGAGTGCAAAAATTGAGCAAAGCGGTTTTTTGCACACAATCCGAAGAAGTGCCGAACGGAAAATTTGGCTGTGTGTTTGTTTCCCACAGAGATCACAGAGGAAAAACCCACAGAGTACACAGAGATTTTTTCATTTAAACACAATTCTTTCCTCTCTGTGTCCTCTGTGGGAAACGCCCCGCCGAACGGAAAATTTGGCTGTGTGTTTGTTTCCCGCCTAACCGCCTTACCGCGTCAGTCCCACCCACACACTTTCCTTTTCCGGAGCCGGGCGTTCTTTGGTCATTCGGAAGATTTCTGTGAGAATCTCCGGAGTGACATCCCTTCCGCCCAGTCCGGTGATATAACCGAAAACAGGAGGTCGCTGATCATTGTTATACAGCGCGGCACGGATTTCCTGCGCGAATATCCCGCTTGCACCAAAAGAAAAATTTCTGTCCACCACAGCGATTTTTTTGGCATTTCCCAGCACCTGCCGGATTTGTTTTTTGGGAAAAGGGCGGAACATCTTCAGTTTGACCAGTCCCACTTTTTCCCCTTTGGCACGCAGGTCAGCAATGACTTCGCGGCAGGTGCTGGCAGCAGTTCCGGCCATAACCAGAATAATATCCGCATCTTCACAGTTTACGGCATCCAACGCACCGTATCTGCGGCCAAATATGTTTTCAAATTCATCCTCGGTGTGGGCAAATGTGTCCGGAACCATTTCCATTGCCATCTGAATATCATGGCGCATTTCCATATACACCGGCGGCGGGGCCATCTGACTGATGGCCTGGGGATTTTTTGTATCCAGACAGATTCTAGGTACAAAACGCGGCAGAAAACGATCCACAGTTTCCTGATCCGGCACATCCACCGGTTCATAGGTATGGGAAAGAAAAAAAGCATCCAGCACCACCATGACCGGCAGATTCACACTTTCTGCCAGCCGGTAAGCCTGCAAAGTGGTATCCAGCACTTCCTGACCATCTTCGCAGTAAAGCTGAATCCAGCCCGTGTCCCGCTGTGCCAGACTGTCGGTCTGATCCATCCAGATATTCCAGCCCGGCCCCAATGCCCGGTTGACTTCAGCCATGACAATGGGCAGACGTGCGCCTGATGCCCAGTGCAGAAGTTCGTGCATCAAAGCCAGTCCCTGGGAAGAGGAGGCTGTGAAAGTGCGCACTCCTCCGGACGCTGCTCCGATTACGGCTGCCATCGCAGAATGTTCGCTTTCCACGCAGATGAATTTTGCATCCATTTTTCCTTCCGCACAGAATTCAGAAAGAGCTTCCACAATATGGGTCTGGGGTGTGATGGGATAGGCTGACATGACCTGCACCCTTGCCAGCCGGACTGCCTCGGAAACCGCATGACTTCCTTCCAAAACTTCTCTCATAGAATTTCCTCCTCCAGCGACATGGCATTACGGGGGCATTCAGTCACACAGATGCCGCAGCCTTTGCAGTAATCATAATTGATGCAACGGTTTCCGCTGATGAAAATCGCAACCTCCGGGCAGAACAGTCTGCAGTTGTCACAGTCATTGCAGATACCGCAGTTAAAACACCGGGCAGCTTCTGTCAGAACAGTTTCACGCGCAAAGGTTTTTTCCACTTCTGAAAAATTGTGGGAGCGCACTGCCGGGGCAATGATCCTGGGATGCGCACGATTTGCTTTCGGAAAATAGTCGGTATTGATTTCCCCAAAGGAAACTGTATGCAGAGATCGTTTTTTCCGATCACCGGACAGATAGATTTCCATGGAAAGCGCGTTTCCCGCTCCGATCCGGCACGCGTTCAAAGTTTCCTCAATGGCTCCATATCCTTTTTGGAAAAACGTATCCAAAGCAATGGCAGCAGACTTGCCTGATGCAATCGCGTCTGTCACACTTTTGACAGGATTGCTCAGATCCCCGCCATACACCACAGGCCGTTCCCTGTTCCAGAAGGTGCAGAACGGCATTTCCAGCACATCACCGCTCTTTTTGGGCGGCTGATACCAGTCCTCATCCGGTTTGGCTCCAATGGCTGTAAACACATGATCCACTCTGATGGTGTCAGAGATTCCCTCATCCGGTATCACACTGACCCGGCCTGCCACAGTGTCAGATATTTTCATTTTCTGAAGATGCAGAATCAGTCCTTTTTCATCCTTTTCTATGCTGAGGGGCGAGAGCAGTTCCCTGATTTCCGCGCCTTCCTCCACAGCCATATCCACTTCATGGCTGAACGCGGGCATGTCCTGCCTGCGCCTGCGGTAAACCAGAACAGCCTTTGCTCCCATGCGTGTCAGGGAGCGCACCACGTCAATGGCAGTATTGCCGCCCCCGATCACAGCCGCAGTTCCTTTGATTTCTCCGTTTATTCCATTGCGCACATCATGGAGAAACCTCAGCCCGTCCTGTGCATGTTCCTCACCCGGAATATGCAGAGCCAGAGATTTTCCGTATCCGCAGCCCATGAACACGGCATCATATTTGCCTTTGCCATTTTCCACAAACTCCCGTGTCAGACGGGCTCCGCAGAAGATTTCCACGCCCAAATCCAGTATCCGGGAGATCTCAATCTTGAGAACATCTTCCGGCAGCCGGTACCAGGGAATTCCCCAGCGGAGAACCCCGCCGGGTTCAGCCTCTTTTTCAAAAATAAAGCACTGATGCCCCAGCCGGGTGAGAAACCATGCTGCTGAAAGACCGGCCGGGCCGGAACCTGCAATGGCAATGCGTTTGCCCCGTGCAGCGCGTTTTTCCGATTCCGCATCATCTCCGTAAAAAGGATGGGGAATGGCATAGGCATCCCGGATGGCAATATCACCGATAAAGCGTTCCACCCGGTTGATGGAAAGGGGTTTATCCAGTTCCATGCGGTTGCAGACACTTTCACAGGGATGAAAGCAGACCCGGCCGCATACAGCAGGAAAAGGATTTTCCCGCAGAATTGTCTCCCACGCTGCGATGAACATTCCTTTTGCAGCAAGCATCTCAATGCGGGGAATATCTTCACCTGCCGGACATGCCTGACTGCATGGTGCTGTTTTTTCACAGTATTCAGGACGCACAAAACGCCAGAATCCGGTTTTGTTCACCGTGGTCGGCATTTGGGATCGGGATATGTATAAGGGGATTTCCCCTGTGATTTCATGTTCTTCCAATTGCATTGCACTCCTCACATTTTCCTGTGCTTCGTGTTTTTCGTGGTTAAAAAAAACAGCGGGTATTCAGGTTTTGAAAGCAATCCGGTATCAGGTTCGGGATTCAGAACTTCACGCTTTCATATGCCTGCTTTGCGGCTTCAAAATTCTCCTTTTGCCGGGCCGGAATTTCCTTCAGCATGGCCTCTTCCAGCACATCCATGCCCGGATTTTCCATAATCCTGGCAAACGCGCCGATCATGGCCGTATTGATAATGGGCTGGGTCCGGGTTCCCAGTTTATGGGACAGGGCAATGCCGGAGGCATCCACCGCAGCCACACGGAATGCGGAAAACCGGGGATCTTTCTGAATATCTGATGAAAAATCCGGCAGATTGAGCAGAATCCACCCTCCGGGTTTCAGTCCCTTTGTCACATCCACAGTATGCAGCAGTTTGGCATCCTGAACCACCACATGATCCGGATGATACACATTGCTGCGGATGAGAATTTTTTTGCTGTCCAGCCGGAGATAGGCCTCGACCGGCGCGCCCCGGCGTTCCACTCCGAACACCGGGAAGGTCTGCACATAATAACCGGCCCTGAAAAAAGCTTTTGCCAAAATGACGGAGGCCATCACAGTTCCCTGTCCGCCCCGTCCGTGAAAACGGATTTCCTGCATTTTTTATTCACCTTTCATTATTTTTCTCGGTATGAACCGGATAACAAAACGGGTATGACCGTTGCTTTCAATGTGCATTCTGCCGCCCAGGTAATTTTCCACCAGGCTTTTGACCAGATCCGAGGCAGCAATACCGGTATCGCTGAGATTGCTTTCATCTGTCATCAAAGTGCTGAAATTGCTTACAGAAAGTTCAAGTTCATCCTCATTTTCCGTTTCTGTCAGCCGGATATGGATATGGGAAAAGGTTTTGTCATCTGATGCTGTGATAAAAGGCCCGGCCAGGAGTTCGTTGATGATCAGGCCGATGGGAAATGCCTCTTCAGTATGCAGGAGAATGTCTCCTGCATCCACATCCACCAGGATTTCACCGGCACGGATGCGGAAGGTCTGGAAAATATTTTTCACCACTTTGTTAAGGTAATTTTCCGATTCTATGAAAATATCATAGGGAGGATGGGATATGATTTCATGAACCAGGGCAAGGGTGTTCACCCGGCTCCAACTGCGGCGGAAGATATTCAGGGTGCGGTTGTCCGAAATATACTCGGCCTGCAGATTCATCATGTCTGAAATCAGGCGCAGATGATTTCCGAACTGCCGGTGGGTCTGGCGGACAAACTGCTCCCTGTCCCGAAGATCGCAGACATTCTGCACCTGAAATTTTTTCAGTTCCTTATAAAGTTTTTCCAGTTTCCGGTCACGGATGCGAAGCCCCTGGGAAAAGGTTTCAGTTCTTCTGCGGATGGTGGCTGACAGAGATCGCATGATGGATTTGGAAATGGGATTGGAACGGGTAATCATATTGAAGTTTTCCCTGGAGATGGAAAGCAGTTCACAGGGCTGGCGCGCAATCACAGTCGCACTTCTGGGAGAATTGTCAATCAAAGCCAGTTCCCCGAACAACTGCCCGGGGCCGTAAACCGAGAGCAGCCCCTGCTCCGGACTATTATAATTTTTCCAAATTTCCACACTGCCTTCATACACAATGAAGAGATTATTCCCCAAATCCCCTTCCGTGAAAATGATTTCCCCGGTTTTGAAAATGATTTTCCGGCATGTATCACGGATAACCGCGATATCCTCATCCGGCAGAGAAGCGAAAAACGGCACTTCCCTGAGAAAATGAAACAGATCTGACATGAACGGTCAATTCCTTTGTATATAACTGTATACGGCCTTTTTGGACAATAGGTAAGCAGGCATATTTTTATGTCAAAATATATGAGTTTATAAAAGTATTTTCAATTAATTGCCAGTAAGAGACGCACTGAATTCCGTCCGCATATTTTTTTTCACGGATGATTTATACTACAGAAAGGAAGGTTTTTGCAAGGTTTCATGAAAAGTAAGTAGGCAAACGAAATTTTTCGTGTATTCAAAAAACCGGTTTTTCCGAAAAATTTATACCCGGAAATTTATGGAACCTTACTTATAAGTAATACCAAACCGCTTTCAGAGATTGAGGAATGCCTGTGTTTTTTCAGCCACGAAACACACGAAAATACACGAATAAAAAAATTGTCTGAAAGCGGAGCCGTATGATACCAAATCGCTATTGAATTTATACAATAAAGTGAGTTGTTTCCTCTGTGTTCTCTGCGGTTTTTTCTCTCTGTGTCCTCTGTGGGAAACCGAATCATAAGTATATTTTCAATGGAGAATCGGTATGATACCAAACCGCTTTCAAAACATGAGAATGTCAGATGCTGTTTTTTCGTGCTTTTCGTGTTTTTCGTGGTTAAAAAAAGAGGCATTCCCCGAACTTTGAAAGCGATTTGGTATAAGGTTCCATAAAATCAATGGCGAATCGGTATTACGGAAACAAAAAAACTCTTCTCAGGACAGAGAAGAGTTTTTCATGTGTGACAGAATTTATGAATCAGGGAGGATTACAGAAAGGTTTCTATCTTTGCTGCGGCCCTGACTTTTTCAACATACTGATTGACAGATTCAATGGATTTCTGTTTCTTCAGATGATCGGAAATTTTGTCTTTTGCCTCATCCAGACTCACAACAGACTCAGGTTTTTTGTCTGTCACCCGGATCAGATGATAACCGAACTGGGTTACAACAATATCACTGGTTTCACCGGTTTTAAGGGCAAAAGCGGCATCTTCAAAGGGTTTTACCATCTGGCCTTTGCCAAAATATCCCAGATCTCCGCCTTTGGGTGCGCTGGGGCATTCTGAATTTGCTTTGGCAAGCTCGGCAAAATCCTCACCTTTTTTCAGTTTTTCCTGAACAGCCCGCAGTTTGTCCCTGGCCGTTTTTTTCGCTGCCTCATCATCCTTGACTGAATCAGATTTAATCAGAATATGACTGGCTTTCACCTGTTCCGGTTTTTTGAAATAATCCGGATGTCCGTCATAAAATGCCTTGATTTCCGTATCAGGAACAGTAACCCCCGCGGTGATTTGGGTGTCTACAAACTCCTGGATCACAAAACTCCTGCTGATTTCGGTTTTGATTTCTGATTCAGAAATCCCCATTTCTGTCAGCATTTTCTGAAAATCAGCTTCTGAGGGAGCACTCTGTTTCACTTCTGCAAAACGGGATTCAACTTTTTTCTCATCTGCCTTGATTCCCTTTTTTTCTGCTTCCTGATACAGCAGCTCCCGGTTGATCAGATTGTCCAGAACTTCTTTGCGGAACTCATCCTGCTGGTCAGGACCGATCTGTTTTCCCTGCTGCATAAACCTCTGGCTCATCCGTTTGAATTCACTGTCCAGCTCTGCATGGGTGATTGCTTTGCCGTTGACCAAAGCCGCGTTCCCGGTTTTGGTATCGGATTTCGTATCGGTTTTTGTGTCAGGGGCTTTGGCAGCCGCGGGAGCGGCATCTGCGCTTTTTGCAGCCGAATCACCGGCTTTGTCACCGGCAGCGGATGCACAGGAAAAACAGGTAAACATCATCAGTGCGGTCAGACAGATGGGAATGACACGCATTTTTCTCAGTTTCATTTGAAAAACTCCTTTTATAATAATAAACATTGCCTTTGCAGATTATGAAGAATCCGCAAAAAAATCTGATACTGCACTGTCCCGTTAAATGATATGAAATCTGAAAAATACCTCAGCAAAAAAATTTCCGTGTACCCGGTGTTTTCATTCCGCAGCAAATACGCAAAATCTCACGAAGGTTCATGCCCTGTTATTTTTCAGATTTCATATAAGCTCCTCCATATACGGAACGGTACATTCACCATGATAAAGAAACCGGGTTTTTGAAAAAACCCGGTTTTTTTTCTGCCTTTGTGCCTTGAAAAACTCTTTTTTTTGCAATTTTCCGGATACAGATTTTCAGAAATTTAATTTTAAAAAGCAAATCGTCACCCTTTACAATGTGAGCGACTGCACAGAGAAATTATCATTCCGGAAGTCTGATACTGCCTTTACCTGCTGTTGCGGGACCTTCTCCTGTCTCTGTCACCCCGGTCACCTCTGTCGCCCCGGTCACCTCTGTCACCCCTGTCGCCTCTGTCCCCCCGATCACCTCTGTCGCCCCGGTCCCCCCGATCTCCCCTGTCGCCTCTGTCCCGCTGCTGGGGAGGGTTTGCCTGGCTGACTTTCAGTGCACGTCCCTCAACCTCTTTGCCGTTGAGTGCATCAATCGCTTTCTGACCATCATCCGCATTTTCCATTTCCACAAAACCGAATCCTTTGGATCTGCCTGTATCACGGTCGTTGACCACCTTGGCGTTTTCCACAGTCCCAA
>CAZHPS010000240.1:0-10317 GCA_964534335.1 uncultured Desulfobacterales bacterium | reverse complement strand
TGAATGATGAATGATGAATGATGAATGATGAATGATGAATGATGAATGGTGAATGTGTCAACATATTGATTTCCGACAGTATACGTGCATAATTTTCAAAATCTGTTGCAGTATGAAACAGTTTAAGTATGAAAGATATGGATAGTCAGTGTAACTGACCATGCGGAGCTGTGTCATTTCTCAGAAACAATCCGGCTGCGGTTCATTTATGACAGACAGTATTTTGGGAGCAGACAGAGAATTCCGTGAAAGCTTTGTGCTGTCAGCGGGAAGTGCGGACTGCCGGTACTGCTGCCAATATCACTGTACAGGAACAAAAAATGCGGATGAATATTCTGATCTCAAATGTGCTGATCATCTTATTAACGGCAGTGGCTGTATCCTGCACGGCTGACAGTCAATCCCGGACATCCGGAGCTATTACTGTCAGCCCTTCTTCTGATGCGGATCAGAGCGATTATCTCATAGGAAAAGGGGATATTCTGCAGATTGTCACCTGGAAGGAACCGGATTTTTCCAAAGAGGAGGTTCCTGTCCGAACAGACGGAAAAATCAGTTTCCCCCTTCTTGATGATGTTCAGGCTGCGGGACGGACACCAGGCCAGGTCAGGGATGAAATCACGTCCAGCCTGAAGGAATATGTGACGCATCCCGTAGTTTCTGTCTCTGTCAAATCCATGGAAAGCCAGAAATTTTATATTCTCGGTGAGGTTGCCAAACCCGGAGAATACCCGCTTTCCAAAAATCTGACTGTGCTTCATGCCATTGCCATTGCCCAGGGATTTACCGAATGGGCATCAAAAAATGGCATTATTCTGATACGGCATGAAAACGGTTCTGAAACACTGATCAAAATCAGCTATGGCAAAATTGTGAAAGATGTTGAAATACATCAGAATGTTCTGATAAGGGCCGATGATATCATTGTTGTTCCATGAATGTTTTCATATTCTGCTCCGTTTTTTTTCGGCACTGCTCCTATGTTTTTTTCTGTTTTTTTCATTCTGTCTTTTCAGCCCTGTGACTGTTTCAGCAGGAACACGGGTTTCAATTCAGCCTGTAATCAAAGCGGATGAGGAATACACAGACAATCTTTTTCTGTCAAAGGAATTCAAAGAAGAGGATCTGATTACCGTGATTTCGCCCGGAGTGATTGCAGAAGCAGGGAACAGAACAGGAAATATCAAATTTTCCTATAACTTCGGGTACAGCCATTATCAGAGATTTTCCGAATATGATGCATGGCGGCATAATTCCCAACTGACTGGAAATATAAATTTTTCAAGACATACCAGGCTGGAATTCCGGAACTCTTTTCTTCTTACCGAAGAACCTTCTGAAAATATTGAAGACATAAAAGAGGCGGAAGACACGGAACCCAAAACGCATGAAGCAGAAACAGAAACTGTCCGGCGCACACGTGAGCGGTATTATACCAACTCTTCCCAAATCCGGCTGCTGCATCAGTTTGGAAAAGCCGATTCCCTTATGCTTTCCTATGTCTGTGACATGCTGAAAAATGAGGATACAACTGTCAGGAATGAGATAAAACACATGCCTTCTGCGGCACTGACATACTGGATTATGCCGCAGAGGCTGGAACTGAACGCCCATATAAATTATCTGCGCAACGATATTTCAGATGCAAAAAATGATCCCGGTTATCTGGAAGAAATACTGACATCTTCGGCATATATGACATACTGGGCCATTCCCCTGCATCTGAGTTTCAAACCTGGGCTGTTTTATACAAAAGGGATATCCAATGAGGAAAATGCGGATGATACAGACAACTGGTATGAAAGCCTCAGTCCGTCACTGAAAATGATGTACCGGTTTTCGCCCCACAGCAGTATGGAAGCAGAAGGCTCCTGTACCAAAGCCATTACCTATACATCAGAGGGACTGACGGATCCTTCGGATGATTTTGAGTCATGGCAGGGCTCTCTTATGCTGACGCATCAGTTTGGCAGGCATCTGGAAGGTTTTGTCAGATATGCCTCTTCGTCAACAGATTATATGCGTGATGATGGGAAAAATGAAGATTATATTCTGTATGAGCCATCCGCAGGCATCAAATATATACTGGCAGAGGGAATCCCGCTCAGCCTGAGTATGGGCTATCTTGTCCGGGACAAAAAACTGACAGGAAAAGAATCTGCCATCACTTTTAACGGAGAACTGGGAGCATGGAAGTTCTGCCGTTACGGTTTTGCAAAATTCAGCGCGGCCAGCGGTTATAATGAGGATCATTTCGGCCCCGAGAATCTCGGATTCGGTTTTTATTACAATGCGGATGCCAATGTTGAATATATCTTTTCCAAATATATCACCGGCAGTGTATACGGACGGTATCAGCGTAACCGGTATCTGGACAATGAGGAAAGCGGTGGGGAAACCCGCAATGACAGAAACAGGGAAGTCGGTGCAGGACTTGTGTTTCAGCCTTGGAAATGGTGGTTTATGCGCGTGGATTATATTCATCGCAATGTCAGTTCCACTGATGATCAGGACAGTTATGATGACAACCGGATTCTTCTGAAAATGGGAATTTCTCCCGCCCGGGGAATCAGGATATGGTAAATTTAATATTTTTAAATTATTATGGAGCAGTATGAATCACATCAGACATTTCTTGAAGGCACAGGTTCGGGTTCTGATTCTTTTTTTCCTGATGTTTCAGATTTTTATGATGAAAAACACAGTCCATGCCGGATGTCCGGATACAATGAGAGCATACTGGCAACTGAATGAAACCGTTTCCGGAAGTTATGCGGATACAGTTGGGAACAGTAAGGGACAGTGTGCGGAGCAATGCCCTGTTCCCACTGTTTACGGCAGCGTACGCGGAGCACAGTTGTTCAATGGAAAAGACACGGGAATAGACATTCCCGCGAATGATATTTTCATATGGAATCAGAATGAAAGTTTTTCCATTGCATACCGGATGAAAAAATCTCCGGGTACGCTTTCAGGGGATGAAACTGTGATGGAAATACATGACAGTGCCACAGGCATGAAATTTCATGCAGGCATCGGAAAAATCGGAAGCGGCGGAGTGGCTGTGTTTATCCTGCGGGACAGTCAGGGAAACAGTTATACCCTGCAGGGCAGTACAAATCTGTCTGACGGATACTGGCATTATGTGGTCTGTGTGCGGGATGCCGGAAGCGGCCGGAATTTTCTGTATGTGGATTCCCAGCAGGAAATTTTCTCTTCTGTGAATTTTTCCGGGAATTTCATTTCTGAAAACGGAACGCTGCACATCGGATGGTCAGCAGACACAGAGATCGGATTCAAAGGGCTGCTGGATGAAACTGCTGTTTATGGAAAAGCACTCACAGCAGGGGAAATTCGGGAAAATTATTACAACGGACTGTCTGATATCCGGTGGGGATACTGTGATGCCAAACCCAAAATCAGAATCATGCCTCTGGGAGATTCCATTACATCAGGATTTTCATCCGGACTGGAACCTGAAAAGCAGATCGGATACCGGCAGAAACTGTATCAGGATCTGAGTGCATCCGGATATGATGTGGATTTTGTGGGAAGTCAGACCTTTGGCAGATCTGTTGCAGACTTTGACTATGACAATGAAGGGTATCAGGAGGAATATACGGATGAACCGCAGGGCAGAACAGCAGAAGAACTGAAAAATGAAGTGTATGGACTGCTGAACGCCAATCCCCCTGATACTGTTCTGCTTCATATCGGAACCTATGACACATACAGTCAGAATGCAGATTCCTCAGATACTGAAACCATACTTGATGAAATTGACCGTTTTAATCCTGAAATTACCGTTGTTCTGGCTATGATCATCAACGGAAATCCTGAAAATCCGAGAATCACACAGTACAACAGCGCAGTGCTTAGCATGGCAAAACGCAGAATTGCAAACCGGGATAAAATTATTCTTGTAAATCAGGAAAGTGCACTGACCTATTCCCTTGACATATCAGAAGACGGTATACATCCCACCACTTCAGGATACAGGAATATGGCTGATGCCTGGTTTGCCGGTCTTGCAAGGTATCCTGAATCTGTGCCGACTGCCACTGCCGGGCAGGATCAGACGGTTTTTGAAAAAAGCACAGTTGTTCTGGATGGTTCAGATTCCTTTGATCCCAACGGCCCTATTGCCAGTTATCTGTGGACACAGATATCCGGCCCTGCGGTCAGCATTTCCGATGCCACTGCAATGAAAACATCCTTTACGGCTCCCGCGTATGAATCTGAACTGACTTTCCGGCTTTCTGTTCAGGATCAGACAGGATTAATCAGAAATGATGAAATCATCATCCGTGTTCAGCAGTATCCTCTGCCTCAGGCCGATCCGGGACAGGATCAGACCGTGAAAGCAGGAGAAACCGTTATTCTTGACGGCTCCGGATCTGTTGCCACTGATGCGGCCATCGTCACTTACCAATGGATGCAAATCAGCGGAACTTCTGTAAAGCTGACCGCATCTGCTCCGGCTCAGGTTTTCTTTACCGCTCCGGATCCTGGTGAGGACGGGGAAACACTGGTATTTATGCTGGCAGTTACAGATCAGAGGGGGAAGCAGGACAGCGGGGAAGTGAGTATCCATGTGGAAAGAATTTTGCCTGTTGCAAATCCCGGTGAAGATCAGACTGTGAATTCAGGGGATACAGTGACACTGGACGGTTCCGCATCTTCTGTGGAAAACGGAGAAATTGTGGCATATCAATGGACACAGATTTCCGGCACTGTCATAACATTATCCGCTCCTGACAAAGCGCAAATCCGTTTTACTGCTCCGGATGTTGTACCGGAAGGGGAAACGCTGATATTTTCTCTTACAGTTACAGACAGCAGAGGGAAACAGGATACAGCAGAAGTGAATATCCATGTGGCAAGAATTTTGCCTGTTGCAAATCCCGGTGAAGATCAGACTGTGAATTCAGGGGATACGGTCATAATGAATGGCTCTGCTTCTTCTGTGGAGAACGGAGAAATTGCGACATATCAATGGCTGCAGACTTCCGGCACTGTCATAACTTTATCCGCTCCTGACAAAGCAGAGACACAATTTACTGCCCCTGATGTTGGGCTGGAAGGGGAAACTCTGCTATTTTCCCTGACCGTCACAGACAGCAGGGGAAAACAGGATACAGCGGAAATCAGCATTCATGTCATCAATGCCCGGCCTGTCGCGGATGCGGGAAAAGATCAGACTGTCACTGAAGGAATGACCGTTACACTGAACGGTTCCGGTTCCTATGATCCGGACGGAGGAATTGCATTTTATCAATGGATTCAGAAATCCGGCTCTGTTGTTCCCCTTTCCAATGCCAATGCCGTGCAGACAACCTTTGTGGCTCCGAAAGTGGGGGATGCCGGGCTTGTCTTTTTGCTTTCCGTAAAAGACAAAATCGGACTGGAAAACAGCGATGAGGTGCTGATTACAGTCAATGCCAGCGGCATCAGCGGTTTTCCGGATTATGTCACCACTTTTACATCATTTACAGGCAGATACATGGGCATGAGCGTTGAAAGCGGGGGAAATCTGGTAAAACTCGGAGGTCTTGATCCGTCTTCCATATCTGATACGGTCAGCCGGCCCCAGAATCTGATATACGGGCTTATAAATTCAGAACTCCGGCTCGACAATACCGGAGGCCAGGCAGTGGTGATTTTTTATCTGCCTGAACCAGCGCCTGCCGGATACCTGTGGTACGGATACGAAACAGTAAGAGGATGGTTTGCATACAATGACGCTGTATTCAGCACGGACAGAAAAGAAGTGCGTCTGATTTTTACTGATTCAGGAACCGGGGATGAGGCAGATTCTTCCTCTGTCAGCAATGGAATGATAAAAAATATTTCCGGGCTGGGATATATTCCTCCCCCGGAAGAAGAGGATAAGGATGAGCTGATCAGTTGTTTTATTCACACATCATCTGCTTCCTTTTTCAATTTTTTTCAAAAGAGGAATGAGCTTTCGAACTGTTTTGAGTCGGAAACAAAGTAGAACAGACTTCCGGACTGCTGATAACTTGCGCAGGCACTGCTTTTTATTCCCAATCCATGAGAAAGGCCTGACAATATGCCCCTTAAAAACACAATCATTGCATCTCTTCTTATGATACTGGGAGCCGTATTTCTCCGCTATGTCAGCAATGTGGAGGATATTCATCCCAACAGACCCTTTGCGGATTTTCCCAGACAGATTGGTCAGTGGTCAGGAACCGAAAGCCGTTTTGATCCCAAAGTATACCAAGTATTGGGCGTGGATGATTCTTTTCTGTGCAATTACCACAGCGCAGACGGACGGCAGGTGCAGCTTTATATCGGTTTTTACCAAAGCCAGCGCGAGGGAGACATTATTCATTCTCCCAAAAACTGTATGCCGGGCGCTGGATGGAATATTACTGACACATCCCTTGTGAAAATCAGAAAATCGGAAAATCCTGATGACAAAACAGATGTGATTCTGCTCCGTCTGCAAAATGGCAGTCAGAAACAGATGGTGCTGTACTGGTTTCATTCCAGAGGAAGGATCATTGCATCAGAATATTGGGAGAAAATTTATCTGGTCATTGATTCGGTCACGCAGCACCGCACAGACGGCTCCTTTGTCCGTCTTATTTCCCCTGTTGTGGACAATGATGAGGAAAAAGCATTGAAATCTCTTACAGATTTTGCTGAGACCATTATGCCGGTTTTGAATGAGTATATTCCATCATGAAAACAAATCCTGAAATGACACACAAACGCCTGCATTTTTTTATAATTCAGACAGTGATGCTGTCCCTTTCTTTTGTCCTGCTGTATCATCACACCATCAGCGGACTGATTCATGACTGGTCCAATGATGACAATTATTCCCACGGTTTTCTGATTCCCTTTATTGCAGGATACATGATATGGCAGAAAAAGGCAGAACTGGAAAAAATTGTTTCAAAGCCGGGCAACTGGGGACTGCTGCTGATTCTGTGCGCTGTTGCACTGCATATTGTAGGCAATATCGGGGCAGAATTTTTCACCATGCGTTTTTCCATTCCTGTAATGCTCTTTGGGCTGGTACTGTATCTTTTCGGAAAAGAAATCGCCCGTGAGGTATGGGTTCCCATTGCCTATCTGATATTCATGATCCCCATTCCCTCCATTATCTGGAACCAGCTTGCATTCCCCCTGCAGCTTTTTGCCGCAAAACTCACAGCAGATATTATTTATTTTATCGGAATACCGGTACTGCGGGAGGGCAATGTTCTTCATCTTGCCAACACATCTCTGGAAGTGGTGGATGCGTGTTCCGGTCTGCGATCCCTGACATCTTTGCTGGCTTTGAGCGGCGCATTTGCCTATATCGGATCATTAAAAAATATCAGTAAATGGATTCTGTTTTTCTCAGCCATTCCCATTGCTGTGATTGTCAATATCATCCGCCTGACATCGACAGCCATGATGGCACGTTGGATTGGAGCGGAAACCGCGCAGGGATTTCTGCATGATATGTCAGGGATGCTGGTGTTTATTGTGGCTTTTGTTCTTCTGTTTGCAGTTTCATCACTGCTGGCAAAGATGGAGAAAAAAGTGCATATTTCCAAAGATACGGCGGAGAAAGACAGCGCATGAATGCCGATGAACTGAGGCAGATTGTTCAGAAGGGGGAATTTTCTGATTGCAAGAATCTGTTTTGCCGGTCTGAACTGGTAATCCGCACCTGACATCTGAACTATGATTTATTTGGAAAGAATTTGACCTGATGCAAGGATGACAACTCAAAATGAAAGACAAAAGAAAAAACATTCACCTGATAGCCGCAGCCCGGCCCAATTTCATGAAAATCGCGCCCCTGTATCATGCGCTGAAAAAGGAGCAATGGGCAAATCCCTTTATTGTGCATACAGGACAGCATTATGATCTGAACATGTCAGATGTGTTTTTTCAGGATCTTGGGCTTCCGGAACCGGATATTCATATGGGTGTGGGCAGCGGTTCCCACGCAGAGCAGACCGGTCAGGTGATGATGGCCTATGAAAAGATTCTCATGGAAAAACAGCCGGATCTGGTGGTTGTGGTGGGTGATGTCAATTCCACCATGGCAGCAACTGTTGCTGCGGTGAAACTGGGCATCAAAGTGGCTCATCTGGAGGCAGGTCTGCGCTCCTTTGACCGCACCATGCCTGAAGAAATCAACCGGCTGGTTACAGATGCGCTTGCAGATATTCTGTGGACACCTTCGCGGGACGGAGATGAAAATCTGATTCGGGAGGGAGTGGCTCCGGAAAAAATTATCCGTGTAGGCAATATCATGATTGACTCTCTGGAAATGCTGCGGGACAAAATTATACAGCAGAAAACAGTGGAAGAAAACGGTCTTAAAAAAGGCGAATACGGAATTGTCACCCTTCACCGGCCTTCCAATGTGGATCATCCTGAAATTCTTGTATCTCTTTGCCATATGCTCAAACGCATTGCCAATGACAAGCCCCTTGTATTTCCCCTGCACCCCCGCACACGCAAAAATCTTGAGAAATACGGTCTTCTTCAAATACTCACGCAAAACCGGGGCATCTGTCTGATGGAACCCCAGAGTTATGTCCGTTTTATGAATCTGGTTTTCCACTGCGCGTTTGTCATTACAGATTCCGGCGGAATTCAGGAAGAAACCTCTTATCTGGGCATTCCCTGCTTTACACTCCGTCCCAATACAGAACGGCCTGTCACGGTCACGCAGGGGACAAACTGTCTGTGCAAAGCAGAAAATCTGGAGGAAAAAATGCAGTCTGTGCTGTGCGGAAACCGGCCGGAAAAGAGAAACATTGAACTCTGGGACGGCAGAACCGCACAGCGGGTTGCTGCATCCATCAGAGAAAATATTGGAGAAATATCATGAACCTGATGCACCGGAATCAGATTGACCGGATTATGGGGCAGTTTGAACAGGGAATCATAACAAGAAAACAGGCTGTATGGAGTTTGACAGAGATGCCCGAACATCCTGATTTTCAGGGAATATGGGAAACATTGATTGTTCACATTGTCTTAATGGAAATTTCCCGTGTACTGCCGGATACAGAGAAATACAGGGAACACTGGCAGAGCGAGATCAAAGCCTGGCAGAACAGGCTTAACCGCTTTGTCCTCAAATCCAGAGTCTCTTACCGCAATGCAGTCAGAAAACATTTTTATCAGGCTGCCGATCATCTGTTTAAGGATGATTATGCCAATCTGCTCCTCAGTCTTGAGATTCATCTGGAGGAAATAACCGGGAATACGGATTGTGATATTGAAAATATTCTGACCGGACTGAAACCGGAGACAAAGGATATGGAATGGTTTCTGCATTATTTATGAAGAAAACAATTCTTCTGACAATTGATGTGGAAGACTGGTTTCAGGTGGAAAATTTCAAATCTTATATTCCTTTTTCCGACTGGAACTCCTGCGAACACCGGGTGGAAAAAAATACCCAGCGTCTTCTTGATTTTCTGGATCAGCAGAAATGCCTGAATCCGGATACCGGGGAATATGGAAAACCTGGGGCCACATTTTTTATTCTGGGATGGCTCGCGGAAAAATATCCTGCACTTGTCCGGCAAATCCATAACAGGGGCCATGAGGTGGCCTCTCACGGATATTATCATCATTTGTGCAGCAAAGAATCCCGTGAAAATCTGAAAAAAGATCTTGCAAAAAGCAGAAAAATACTGGAAGATATTATTGGCAGTTCCGTAAAAGGCTATCGTGCGCCCAGTTTTTCGGTCGATAATGAAATTCTGAAGATCATTGAAGACAGCGGCTATTTCTATGATTCCAGTTATAATTCTTTTGCCATGCACGGACGTTACGGCCATATTTCCCTGCCGGAAAACAGGAAAACAGGAATTGCCGTGAACGTCTCAGAGCATTTTTATGAACTGCCTGTCAGCAATCTGAACATGGGAAAACATATCCTTCCCTGGGGCGGGGGCGGTTATTTCCGTCTGATTCCCTTTCCTGTGTTCAGACAGGGAATCAAACAGATATTCAGGCATGAGGATGCGTATCTGTTTTACATGCACCCCTGGGAAATAGACCCGGATCAGCCCAGAGTGAAACAGGCTTCCCGGTTTTTCAGGTTCAGGCATTATACCAATCTTCACAGTATGGAAGCAAAACTTTCCGGACTGTTTAACGCATTTGCAGACTGCTGTTTTATAAGCTGTCATCAGTATCTGAAGGAATCAGCCAAATGTGCATAAGACTGTTTGAATCTGCTGATCAGAAATATTGGGATTATTATGTCATGCACCATTTCCGCAGCAGTTTTTTTCATCTGAGCGGATGGAAAAAGGTTGTGGA
>CAZHPS010000239.1:0-10343 GCA_964534335.1 uncultured Desulfobacterales bacterium | reverse complement strand
TCACACAGAGTTTTTCTGTGCGGAATTCAGATCTGAATCTGAACCTCTGCAAATATTTCAAGTAATGGTATATACCATTACTTAGAACATTTAATGGTGCAGCCACGAATTGCACGAATTATGGACAGTGGGTCAAATCCGTTGATCAGCATAGCATTGTGCAGAAAAACTCTGTGTCACTCTGTGCAGAAATCTGTGTCACTCTGTGGTTAATCAAAGACTGTCAGCGGATTTGACCCACCACCGAATTATGTTTTGTGAAGTTCGTGCAGATTCGTGTCATTCGTGGCTGTACTGTCAAATCTTATGAGTAATGGTATAGGCTTTAAGAAAATAATTTTGGAGTTTACTGTAGTTGGGGTGAACGGAGTGAACCCCAACTGAATCAGGATGTTGGGGTTCACTCCGTTCACCCCAACCTACTCCAAATAATCTTAAAAGCTATAGCACCATATTTTTAACTGGAAAGGGATTATGAATACAATCAGCAAAAAGCAATTCAAATCATATATTGACAATTTTGATTTTACAAACCTGTTCAATCAACTGGGATGGAATTTTGCTGATGAGCATTTCCCGGTAAAACTGAGAGATGATATTTATTCTTTTCAGTTGGTTGCAGAAAAAGGCGGATTCCGGATCATTGTTTTCAGACCCGCAGAAAATCAGGATTTGCCGGATTACAGCACACGGCTGCAACTGGACAGAAAAATTGCAGTCCTGTACAGGGAACATCTGATTATTTTCTGTGACAGAAACAGCACCACCCAGATATGGCAGGTTTTTGTAAGACAGGCCGGAAAACCTTCACGCGTAAGCCAAACCCGATGGCACAAAGGTCAGGAACCTGATCTTTTGTATCAGAAAACAGCAAATCTCTTTTTTACGCTTGATGAAGAGGAAAATATCACCATCAGCGATGTTGTGGATCGCGTGAATGAAAATTTCCGCAAAAATGTGGAACAGGTCACCAAAAAATTCTATGAAAACTTTCGCAGAGAACACAGAAAATTTATTGATTTTATTAAAGAAATTCCAAATGCTGCGGACAAAGAATGGTACACTTCCCTGATGCTGATCCGCCTGATGTTCTGCTATTTTATTCAGAAAAAGGGATTTCTTGACAATAATCTGAATTATCTGAAAGAAAAACTGGAGGCATGTCAGCAGAAAAAAGGAAAAGACAAATTCTACGTGAGTTTTTACAGAAACTTTCTGCTGATTTTGTTTCATCACGGGCTGGGTTCGCCGGAACATTCTGAGGAACTGAAAAAGGAAATAGGGAAAATTCCCTATCTTAACGGAGGTTTGTTTGATATTCACCATTTGGAAAAACAATATCCTGACACGGATATTCCTGATGAGGCATTTTCCAATATTTTCCAGTTCTTTGATCAGTACAACTGGCATCTGGACACCCGCTCTGCAGCCTCCGGCAGAGAGGTCAATCCTGATGTGATTGGCTATATTTTTGAAAAATTCATCAATGACCGTGCCAAAATGGGCGCGTATTACACCAAAGAGGATATTACAGATTATATCAGCAAAAACTGCATTTTGCCGTATCTTTTTGATGAAATCAGACGCAGTTATCCAAAAGCACTGAAAAAAGATTCAGAAATATGGAATATGCTGAAACAAAGCCGTGATGCCTATATTTACGATGCTGTGAAAAAAGGTGCTGATCTGCCTTTGCCTGAAGAAATTGCTGCCGGTATTGACACGGAAAAACCCAATCTTTTGGAGCGCCGAAAGGAATGGAACAAACCTGCCCCTGCTGAATTTGCTTTGCCTGCGGAAATATGGCGGGAAGTGGTTGACAGACGCACGCGTTACAATGAAGTGAAAAGCAGAATTGAAAAAGGGGAAATTCAGAGCATCAATGATTTTATCACGTACAATCTGAACATCCGCCAGTTTTCGCAGGATGTGATTGACAATACTTCAGATCCTGTTTTTCTGCGTCATTTTTACAAAGCAATTAAAAATATTACAATTTTAGACCCGGCCTGCGGTTCCGGAGCCTTTCTGTTCGCGGCCATGAATATTCTGGAGCCCCTGTATGAAAGCTGTCTGCAGCGCATGGAAAACTTTGTGGAGGAATCTTCCAAAGGAAAATACAAAGAATTTGAAGAAGTTCTGGCGCAGGTGAAAATTCCGGAACATCCGAATCTGAAATATTTTGTTTACAAAAGCATTATTCTGCGCAATCTTTATGGTGTTGATATTATGAAAGAAGCAGTGGAAATTGCCAAACTCCGGCTGTTTCTGAAACTGGTGGCAGCGGTCAATGCAGATTACCGCAAAGACAATATGGGTTTGGAGCCATTGCCGGATATTGATTTTAATATACGTGCCGGAAATACGCTTGTGGGATTTGCCACTGAAGCCGAACTGGACAAGGCACTTACCTGCACCATTGACGGTCTGCTTGCCAAACCTGCCATGATGGAAAAAATGGAAATGGTTTCAATGGCTTTTCATAATTTCAAGGCCATTCAACTGGCAGAAAAGGAATTCCGGTCAGGAAATCAGGATGTGAAAAATTTGGTTCAGGATATGAAACAGGCAAAAGAGGAATTGAGCAAACGCCTGAACGGGCTGAACTGTGAACTGAATCAACTGCTGCACAGACAGACAAGCGAAATGGAATACAAAAGCTGGCTGGATTCCCATCAGCCTTTTCACTGGTTTGCAGAGTTTTATGAAATTATTCAGGATAAGCGCGGGTTTGATGTGATTATTGGGAATCCGCCGTATGTGGAATTGAAAAATTTGAAAACATATACCTTGAAAGGATACAACACACTGAACTGTGGAAATTTATATGCAATTTGTTACGAGCGAGCAATACAATTAGGAAATAACAACTGCTTGGTTGGATTTATTATTCCTGTAGCTTCAGTTTGCACCGATGGCTATTCTGATTTACAAAAAATTTGGATTGAAAATGGATCTTTATTCATAAGCTGTTATAATGACAGACCAGGTAAATTATTTGAAGGCCTAGAACATATTAGGCTTTCTATTGTAATTCTGAAAAAGATTAAAACGGATAAAAAAATATACTCAACAAAATATAACAAATGGAACACTATTGTTAGAGAAATTTTGTTTGATAATCTTGCCTATCAGGATGTATCTTTACTTAAAGAAAACACCTTGATTCCTAAAATTAGTCACTATTTAGGTCATTCAATTTTATCAAAAATTCAGAAAAATCGGAAAAGGACTTTATCATTTATTATTAAATCAAGCTCAAATATCATTTTCTATACAAGAAAATTAAGTAATTTTATTCAACTTCTTGATTTTATACCTAAAATTTATACTGAAAATAATGAGATTCGAAATCCGTCTGAATTAAAGGAGTTACGCTTTGATACTAAAGAACAATCTGAGACATATTTATCAGTTTTAAATTCTTCACTATTTTATTGGTTTTTAACTGTTTGGTCAGATTGTCGAAATTTAAACCGAAGAGAACTGCAAAATTTTAATTTTGATTTCTCAAGTGCTTCAAATTTAGTAATAAAAAATTTAATAAACCTTTCGAAAATATTAATGAAGGATATTAATGAAAAATCTGAAATGCAAATAATGTCCTTTAAGAATGTTGGCAAATTAGAAATTCAATGTATATATCCTAAATATTCCAAACCCATCATAGATGAAATAGACAAAGTTCTGGCAAAACATTACGGCTTTACCGATGAAGAGTTGGATTTCATTATCAATTATGACATTAAATACCGCATGGGAAAAGAACTGGAAAATGAAGATGTCTGAACTGTGATTCGTCTGATTTCTCTGATTTCTCTGATTTGCCATGATGGGATAACTACAAGGATTTTTTATAAGAAAGGATTTTTAAATCTGTCAATCCTTTCTTATAAAAAATCCTTGTAGTTATGAACTGTGATTTCTCTGATTTGCATGAATTATAATCAGGTTAATCAGACAAATCAGACAAATCAGACAAATCAGACAAATCAGAGTTCGAGACAGGGGGATTGTCTGAACCCTGATTCACATGATTAAAGGATTAAAGGATTGAAAAGACAGACTGTCTCAATCATGACAATCCCTTAATCAGGTTAATCACGGTTCAGACAGATGGGATTAAAGGATTGAAAAATCAGCTACTACAAACATCACGCTCCTATGGAGCTAAAAATTAATAAACTGCTGCTGAAATGATAAAAGATCACATTGGCAATACTGCTTTACTGGATCTCCCGAAAACCGCTTTTCTGTGCAGCCGCAAAATCCCGGCATCAGCAGTGCTGAAATGCTATGACTGGGCAATAGAACAGCGGGAATCCGGCATTTGTGTCATAAGCGGATTTCACAGCAGAATGGAAAAAGATGTGCTTTATTATCTTCTCAAAGGGCAGCAGCCGATCATCATTGCCCTTGCAAGAGGTTTGAAAAAAAGAATTGAACCTGAACTGCAGAAACCATTGGAGCATGGCAGATTATTATTCATCACCCCGTTTGACAAAAAAGTGAAAAGAGCGGATAAACGGACAGCAGAAACAAGAAACAAAATGATGATAAACCTTGCTGACAGCATTGTCATTGGTTTTGCAGGCCAGCGCGGGCAGGTGGAAAAACTTCTGAAACATACAGACAAACCCATAAAAATGCTGTATTCTCTGTGAGAATTTCAATTCATCCCAATTTTTCAACCAAAACAACAGATCGGCAGTGAGAGCAATGAAAAAAATCACAATTTACACAGATGGCGGATGTCTGGGAAATCCTGGGCCTGGGGGATACGGCAGTGTTCTTCTGTATGAAAAACACCGCAGGGAAATATCCGGCGGTTTCAGACTGACCACCAACAACCGGATGGAAATCCTCGCGTGCATTGCCGCGCTGGAGGCACTGAAATATGAATGTGAGGTGACAATTTACAGTGATTCAAAATATGTTGTGGAAAGCATTGAAAAAGGATGGGCAAAAAGATGGAAAAGCAACGGCTGGAAAAGAAACAAAAAGGACAAAGCGGAAAATCCGGATTTGTGGGAAAGGCTTCTGGGTTTATGTGAAAAACACAGGGTGAAATTTGAATGGGTAAAAGGACATGCCGGAACCCCGGAAAATGAACGGTGTGATCAACTGGCAAAAGATGCGGCAATGCGGAGCGGGCTGCCGGAAGACAAAAATTATGCGGATGCAAAAAACCGCTTCGCTTAATTTTTGCACTCCGCCATATGCAAAAACAAATCAAATCGTCTTTTTGCACGCTGACGGTTATAACTGAAAGGCTTACACAAATGAATTATCAGATTGGTGTTGATCTGGGCGGAACCAAAACCGAGGTCATTCTTCTGAGTCCGGAACACATAGAACTGTACCGGAAAAGGACAGCCACGCCCAGAGGTACGGACAGGGAATATGAAACCATCCGTCATGTGGTATGGCATCTGATTCGGGATGCTGCGGATAAAATTCCGGAATCCGGCACATATACCATAGGCATCGGCATTCCGGGCGCGCTGGATCATGATACAGGACTTGTGATGAACGCCAACACCACATCCCTGATTGGAAAACCCTTTCGTGCAGATATGGAAAATCTGCTGGGCCGAAGTGTGAAAATGGAAAATGACGCGAACTGCTTTACTTTGGCTGAAAGCCGCCTGGGAGCAGGAAAAAATTACAGAACAGTTTTCGGCATTATCATGGGAACCGGATGCGGGGGCGGGCTGTGCATTGACGGGCAGATCCATAACGGCAGACACGGAATTGCAGGGGAATGGGGGCATTTTTCCGTTGATCCGCAGGGGAACAGATGTTACTGTGGAAACCGGGGATGTGTGGAAACCAAAATAAGCGGCAGCGGTGTGGAATTTGCTTTTTCGGAAAAATTTGATACGCATTTGGGCATGAAGGATATTGTGGAAGGATTTCGGAAAGGTGAATATCGGTGCGGCGAAATCTTCCGGCAGTTTCTGGATGATTTCGGACGCTGCATAGGCGGACTCATTTCCGTTCTTGATCCTGATGCTGTGATTATCGGCGGAGGACTTTCCAATATTGAAGAACTGTATACAGCAGGTGCGGAAAAGGTGAAACGCTACGCATTTCACCCGAATATCCGCACCCCAATTCTCCGCAATGAGCTGGGCGATTCTGCCGGAGTTTACGGCGCGGCATGGATTGGCGGACAGGCAGAACAGTAATAATCCGGGCATAAGCTATACTTTATCAGATAACTTTTATTCACAGATGCAAAACTGGCAAAACCCTTTGACCTGCAGACAAAAATGACTTCCCTTTCCAATCCATATACTGACAGTGCTGAAAATCCGGCAGACGGCCATTGTTTTCTCATCCGGGGAACTGAAATTTTTAGTGAAGTCTCAGGATTTATCAATGATCCGTCCGCACATACCCTGTTTCTCTATGGTATGCCGGGGATAGGAAAGACTTCTCTGCTGAAACACATTGCCGCAGTCACGGGAAACAGGCATTTTCTGCCTGTGTATTTTGCTCCGAAAAATACGGAAAAGCAGAACGCGGATCATATACTTGCCGATCTGTCAAAAACCGTCACGGAATCCCTGCATATTTCCGGCTTCAGTATTGGAGAATCCCTGTCATCCCAGGCATTTCTTACGCGGTTTATTCCCGGACTCCTTTCCCATGTGCCGGAACATTCTTCTCTGGTTCTTCTGATTGACACATTTTCCGGAACTGACCGGGTGCGTTCCCGGCAGATAGAAGAATCCTTTTATGCCTGTCTGCGGGAAATCCCTTTGCAGAGTTCCGGAAAAATCCGGCTGATCCTGTCCATTGGCAGACGCACGGATGACCGGGAGATGACCGCTTCTTTCAGCAATGCCGGACTGAGAGAAATTTCCCTGTTTTCACGGGATGAAACCGCGAAACTGGTGCGCGTTTCGGAACAGAACGGTTCTCTGAAATGGCCGGACACACAGGTGGCGGCTGTGCGGAATTTCACGTCCGGGCATCCCGGGCTGATCTGCTGTCTGTGCAGTGAAATATGGAAGGAACTTTGCAAAAACAGGCAAAACGGAATTCCAAGTGTCAGTTTCCGGGATATGGGACAGGGATTCACCCGTGCTTTGGGGCAGGCAGAGGATTTGTTTACGGATATATGGGAATCCCTGGGAATATGGGAACAGGTTTTTGTGTCTGCACTGGCCGAGGCCGGAAACCGTTTTGTGGAAGAGGAAAACCTGAAAAAACGTCTGGACGGATTTGCCTGTTTCAGCAACGGCGGCATTCAGAGGGAAATCACGGAAAGACTCTGCGCGTGGGGTCTGCTGGAATCAGGAGACAGGGGATACCGCATCAGGATCAATATGGTATCCCGGTGGATTACGGCCCACAAACCCTTTGACCGGATGCAGGAGGAGCTTAACCGCAGGGCAGAAGAACTGTATGAACTGGCATATGAACAGTGCCGTGCCGGAGAGACAGACGCGGCTTTGGAGAATCTCTGCAAAGCATCTGAAATCCGGCCCGACAGTCTGAAAATTATTTACCTTCGAATCAAAGTGCTTATAAAATTGGAAAAAACCGGGGAGGCCATTGCATTTGCCGAATCTGTTCCTGAGTCCATGTATGGCCGTGTGCGTCCGCTCCATGTGCAGGCCCTGCTGCATCATGCTGAAAAAACGCAGGAAAATACAGAACAGATTGAATTGTACAAAAAAGTGCTGGACATTGATCCGGCCAATCCCCAGGCCCGCTCCAGGATACGGAAAAGCGCGGAGGCAGAGGGTGACAGACTGCTGGAAAGCAATTGCCTGTCTGATGCCCTTGCTTTCTATCAACTGGCCGGAGCGGATATCAAGGCCGGGAATCTGGAGGAAAGCATTGTCCAGATCCGTATGGCAGCGGTCATTTCCCGGAAAAACCGGCAGAAAAAATTCAGAAAGCGGCTGCTGTTATGGGTATTTCTGCCCATATGTTTTCTTTCTGCCACTGCCTTTGCCCTGTATGCCGGATACCGGCATATTACCTATGATCTTCCCCGGATCAGCACGCTCGCGGATTACCGGCCCCCGGAAGTGACATCAGTGTATGCTGCCAATCTTCAGAAAATCGGTGAATTTTACCGGGAACGCCGCATTGTCATACCCCTTTCCCAAATGTCTGAAACCCTGATTCAGGCTTTTGTCGCGGCTGAGGATGCCCGTTTTTTTTCACATCCGGGACTGGATTTTATCAGCATTGCCCGTGCCTTTTTCAAAAATATTGAAGCCGGGGCTGTGGTTCAGGGCGGCAGCACCATTACCCAGCAGGTAATCAAATCCTTTCTGCTGGGTTCTGAGCGGAGTTATGAACGCAAATTCAAAGAAGCTGTCCTGGCTTACCGCATCAGCAAATCTTTCAGCAAAGAGGAGATACTTTTTTTATATCTCAACCAGATTTATCTGGGATACGGCGCATACGGTGTAGAGGCTGCGGCTGAAAATTATTTTGGAAAAAAAGCCAAAGATCTGAATCTGGCAGAATGCGCCATGCTCGCGGGTCTGGCAAAGGCTCCCGGCCAGGATACACCTGCAAAATATCCGGAACAGGCCAAAATCCGTCAGAAATATGTACTCCGGCGCATGGTTCTGGAAGGATACATCAGTACAGCACAGGCAGAAGAGGCTGCAAAGGCTGTGCTGAAAATCCAGCCCCGCCAGAACTGGTTTGCTGATGGCGTACCGTATTTTACCGAATATATACGCCAGGATATTGAGAAACGCTACGGAACCGGACATCTGTATGCCGGGGGCATGAAGATTTACACCACAGTTGATATGAAGGTGCAGGAAATGGCGCGGGAAGAAATGGAAAAAGGTCTGATCGATCTGGAAAAACGGCATCATTATCCCAAAGATGCCTCTCTGCAGGGGGCAGTTCTTTGCGTGGAACTGGGAACAGGTTATGTCCGGGCAATGGTCGGGGGCAGGGATTATGACGAGAGCCAGTTTAACCGGGCAGTACAGTCCAGAAGGCAGCCGGGTTCCTCTTTCAAACCCATCATATACGCGGCAGCCATTGACAAAGGCTTTACTCCCATGAGCATTGTGTATGACAGCCCTGTTTCATATCCGGGCGGCAACGGAAGACTGTGGACCCCGTCCAACTATGACGGCAGATATTACGGCCCTATGCGTCTGCGCAAAGCCATTGCCAAATCCCGGAATGTGCCTGCTGTCCGTACCCTTAACAGCATTGGTGTAGACTATGCCTCAGACTATGCCAGGAAACTGGGAATCACTTCCCCTTTGGACAAAGGGCTGTCAATGGCACTGGGCTCTTCAGGCATTTCCCTGCTGGAGATGGTGCAGGCATATTCTGTGTTTGCCAATCAGGGCAGGCTGATCCGGCCTGTATTTATCACAAAGATAGAGGATCGCTTTGGAAATGAAATGGCAGAAAGTTCCGTGCCCGCGCAGGTGATTGAACCTTCCACTGCCTTTATTATGACCAGTCTGCTGCGGAGCGTGGTTGAAAACGGAACCGGTGTCAGGGTGAAGGCACTGAACCGGCCCGTAGCGGGAAAAACCGGCACAACCAATGATTTCCGGGATGCATGGTTTATCGGATACACTCCGGATTATATCACAGGAACATGGGTGGGATTTGATATTGAACGCTCTATGGGAAAAGGGGAAACCGGCTCTCAGGCCGCCATTCCCATCTGGATGGGTTTTATGCAGAGACTTCTGGACGGAACACCGGTTAAGGAATTCCCGGAAACTGCGGAAGGGGTGGTTGTTACGCAGATTGACGCGTCCACCGGCATGCAGGTCAGTTCTGATTCCGGCAGTGTGATCCGGGAATGTTTCAAAGAAGGGACAGAGCCAAAATACCGTGCTCCCAGGCCCCGGCCAGAGTATTCAGAGCAGCCGGAATACCGGGTGGTCACAAAACCGGAAGAGTTTTTCAAGACAGATATGTGAATAATGATGAATGATGAATGGGGAATGAGAAAACTGGTTGCCTGAAAAATTTGTCAGTGGGTCAAATCCGTTGATTCAGGTCTGACACAGGAACGGGAAAAATCCGTAAGGATTGATATTATTACAGAAAAAAATCTGAAAAAAACAAATCAGAATATAGGAAGGGATGACATTATCAGCAGGGTCAAATCCGTTGATTCGGATCTGACACCGGAACGGGAAAAATCCCTAATGATTGATATTATTACAGAAAAAAATCTGAAAAAACAAATCAGAATCCCGGAAGGGATGACATTATCGGCAGGTCAAATCCGTTGATTCGGGTCTGACACAGGAACGGGAAAAATCCGTAAGGATTGATATTATTATAGAAAAAAATTGAAAAACAAATCAGAATCCCGGAAG
>CAZHPS010000238.1:0-10368 GCA_964534335.1 uncultured Desulfobacterales bacterium | reverse complement strand
AACCCCGGAAGGGGTGATATTATTATAGATCTGACATTATTATAAAAATCACACATAAAATAATGTCATCCCTTACGGGATTTGCTCTGTTTTTCTGCATGTCGATTCTGTAATAATGTCATCCCTTACGGGATTTTCATAACCACGGAAGGGGTGATATTATTATAGATTTGACATTATTATAAAAATCAAACATTCTGTCTGTTTTTGCTGAAAAACCATCAGGGTTTGCAAACCCTGATGGTTTGGGAACAACTCACTTGAATGAGACAGAGATGGAATGCTCTGCTGTTACATTGCGGAAGATGAATGTATTGTCATCGGCCAGTGTGACCGGCTGACCGTCTGCCAGCACTTCTGCTGCGGCATATCCTGACACGGGAACAATCACAAATTTCTGATCTGCGCCTTCGGGAACAGTGACTTTCCCGGACGGAATGATGCTGCCGTAAGAGCCTGCCGAGGCTGTGATGACATGCGTTTTTTCCGACAGGGGTTTGAAACTCACAGCAAACACATGATCCGCACGGATGCTCACCAGAGTGAACTGGCCTGCATTGTTGAGCCGCACAGGAATGCCGTCCACTGTCACCTGATCGGTTCCGTATCCCGCATCCGGTTTCACACTGATGGTCAGATCATCACCGGAATTGACAATAACCTCACCCGAAGGATCTGCACTGCCTCCGGAACCAGCGTTCACCTTGATTTTGTGCTGGGTCACGGGATCAAAATCCGCGATTTTTTCCGTTGCGGCAAATGCGTTGACCGTGTTTCCTGCCCGGTCGCGGAAACGTCCGTAAATCTTTTTCAGACCGTTCCCCTCTGTCAGTTTCCATGCCCGCTGCGGTGTCCAGGTTTCCCACTGCCCGCCCTGTCCGTAGGCTGTATTGCTCAGATACACTTCCGCTGCACCTGCTGCGGCCAGTGACAGGGGAACTGTGCTTTCCTTTGTTGCGGACGGAACTGAAATTTTCGGGTTCAGGGGCGGAACTGTGTCAGTGCGGAAGGTCACGGAACGGGTTTCCCCAATCTGTCCCCGTGCATCCACAGCCGCGACATGGCAGTGAAAATCCGCATTGTCACCGGTCAGTCCGGTTTCCGTGACTGTGCGCACAGTCACGGGCCTGTTTCGGGGAGCCGTGCGCTTGCTGATGAGCAGACCGGGATCAGTGCCGAACACGCAGTAATATTTTTCTCCGGCCTCCGGATTTTCCCCATGCAGTGAGGATTCCCATTTCACAGTCACAGTGCCGTCTCTGTATACCACTTCCAAAGGCACAGGCCGCAGATTGCGCACAGCGGTTTCACCTGATGTTTCGGCACGATGCACTGCATTTCTGCGCCGGGACGCGGGAATCTGCACAGTTTCGCTGAAACGGAAATGCAGCGGGGTTCCGGGGCTGTAAGCAGCCGCAGAAGACTGATCATTTACACCGATGCCGTCATTTCCGGCCCACTGTGCCATCAGCAGATCCTCTCCGGAATAAACCATGAATTTGAGTTCATACTCGGCATCCTGCCGCAGAGATGCATTGCTGAATGTGCCGTCAGGATTTGTGTCGGATGTCATTACAAATGCGCCCTGTTTTTCAAAAATGTCAATGAACACATCCGCGCCTGTCAGGGGACTTCCGTCTGCATTGCGCACGGTTCCGCTGAATTCCGCTCCGGCTGTCACTTTCAGATTCACGGTGTCATCCGGCCTGAGATTTCCGGCCTCCGCAGGCGGGAAATTCTCAGGATGCGCTGTCACCGTATAATCCTTCACTGCATTTCCCGCATCAGAATATCTTCGAAGTCCCTTCACTGCAAACTTTCCGTTCTGATCTGTAAGCACATTTCCGCTGAAATGATTCTCAGATTTCATGCTCTGAGAAAAAATCTCCACAGGCACACCGGCCAGCGGGGAGCCGTTTTCATCTGTCACTGTGCCGGAAATTTTCCCCGCGCTGTGCATTGCAGCAGCAATGTTTCCGGACGGGGAAAGATTTGGCATTTCTGTGTCTGTGTATCCCTCTGCTGTGACTGTGAGACTGTAATCTGCGGATTCCGGCATATTGCCGATGGCAAAACTTCCGTCTGCGGAAGAGAGTGCTTCCGCTCGGAAGGATTTGCGTTCTGATGATGCCATCACACGCGCATCAGCAATCCGGCTTCCGCGTGCTGCATCCGAAACAGTGCCGGTCATGGAAAATCCCGGAGACAGCACAATGTTCATGTCTGTATCCTCCTGAATGGAAATGCC
The DNA here is from genome assembly GCA_964534335.1 of uncultured Desulfobacterales bacterium. Taxonomy (GTDB): domain Bacteria; phylum Desulfobacterota; class Desulfobacteria; order Desulfobacterales; family Desulfococcaceae; genus JAABRU01. Next base: position 8,120 of record CAZHPS010000238.1, on the reverse strand, counting down.
GGTGCGCGTGAATACGGCAAAAGCGGAATTCGCGGGAGGCCGGGCAGTAACCGTGTAATCATCTGCTGCGGGCAGTCCGTCAATGTCATATTTATTGGGAATGTGCAGATCCCGCATTCCGGACAGATCATCAGTGGATGTCACGAAAATATCAAGGGAATCTGAGGATATTTCCACACGCACATTGGGAACAGGCTCCCCGTCCGTATCCAGAATCAGGCCACTGATGCTGAACACAGGCCGGGATGTCAGCGTGAAATCTGCATTCTGTGTTCCGGCTGCAATGCCGTTTATCTCCTGCGGAGAATAGAGACTGTGCCGATCCGGACGGGCCGTGACCCGGTAATCCGAAACAGGCGCAAGTCCCTGTATCTCATAGGTTCCGTCAGCAGAAGTGAACGCACTTCCGCCTGCTGTCTGCGAAGCAGACTGCGCCTCCACCCATATGCCGGAAAGGGGATTTCCCTCAGCATCCCGCACTGTTCCGGATATGCCTTTCTCTTCAGGAATGGTGATGTCAATGCCTGCAGCGGCTCCGTTCACGGTGCTGACTGCTGCTGCCCCGTTTCTGTCATACACGGCTCCGCCCGGATGATAATACACAGGTGATCCTTCGATCCGGATTACAGAGACTTTGTAATCCTCTGCGGCATCCAGTCCGGAGATGGCATAGGAACCGTCTGCGGATATGAATGCGCCGCTGCCTGCATCCCGTGTGTCTGACCATGCCTCGGCACGCAGACCGCTTACATTTGCGCCGGTCACAGTGCCGGAAATCACTGCCCCGGAATCAGGAACAAAATTCACCTCCGGCGCATCTGCCCGTGTGCTGACCGCAGCAGCATTTTTTTCATTCGCGGCACCTGTTCCGCCGTCTCCGCTGTAATAACGGGTGAGATAACTGTCTGAACTCAGGGACACAGTATAATCATCCGCATGAAGCAGCCGGGAAATGGTGTAAGACACGTCCCAGGCCCCGTTCTCATCAAGAATGATTTCCGCAGTGCCGGAAGAACCTGTGGATGCAGAATAAGCCCGGATCAGCACAGACTGGCCTGCTCTGGCTGTGTCCGGGAAAAAGATCCGTCCGGAAATTTCACCGGCAGGCGGTGTCAGAACAAAATCCACACCCGCCGCGCTCTTTTCGGTAATGTCAACGGCATCGGCCTGTTCCCATTCCTCTTTTCCGCTGTACACCTGGTAGGCGTAATCTGTGGAACTGAGTTCCACCCGGTAATCATCCGCAGATTTGAGTTCCCTGATGCTGTAGGCAGTCACCTGCTCCCCGGTTCCCCGGATTTCCACATGCCGGAAGATATTCAGACTGCGGGACACAGCATTGATGAATATTACCCTGTCTTTTTCCAGACCTGTCACAGTTCCGCTGATGGTGCGGATTTCCAGTCTTTCCGTAACTGTGATTTTCAGGAAATACACGGAACTTTCATCATCTCCGTCATTTACGGAAACCGGAACTGTCAGGATTCCGGTAAAACCCTGAACCGGTGTGACTTTATGGCCTTCCAGTGTGTAATTTTCTCCCGCCTGCAGAGTCATGGTGAACACCTCCGGATAAATGCTGTCCGGGTCATTCACAATCAGATCGTCCAGGGTCACGGTCAGGGACGTCATTTCGGTTGTGTTCAGGGTATTGTTGGCTATAATTACAGGTGCATCATTCACTGCTGCAACAGAAAGAGTGAAGGACTGCAGGGTTTTCATTCCGCCGCTGTCTGTGATAATCAGCACTATTTCATATTTCCTTGTGTCATCATTTCCCGGTGTTCCGGAAAGCACGGAACCAGCCAGCGTCAGCCAGCCCGGGAGATTTTCAGCAGTCACCTTCAGAGTGTCCTCCGGATCAGCATCAGTGAAGGTAATTTCATACCGGTAAAGCACGTCCTCAGTCGCAGTTCTGACCGGTTCACTGGTGATTTGGGGCTGATCATTGACATTGGTGACAGTGACAGAAAGTGTGAACACAGTGCTGCTGTTCTTTCCGTCATGCACCGTGACCGGCACGCTCAGGGTTCCATAAAAATCCTTTGCCGGTGTAATGGTATTTCCGGAAACCGTGTAGTTTTCCCCTTCCAGCACAGTCAGTGTGAATTCAGCAGGATATTCACTGTCCGGATCTTCCACTGTCAGATCGCCAAGTGTCACTGTCAGATCTGTCTCTTCCGCTGTCACCAGACCGGCCTGGCCTGTTATAACCGGCAGATCACTGAAATCAGAGACTGTCACAGCGAGCAGGAAAACACTGCTCTCAGCCTTTCCGTCACTCACAGAGACCGGTATGCTAAGCACACCGCTGAATTCTCTGTCCGGCGTAATGGTATTTCCGGAAACCGTGTAATTTGCTCCGGGCTGCACACTCAGAATGAAGGATGTGTCATCAGGATCATCCACGATCAGATCACTCACCTGTATCTCAACCGCTGTGTCCTCAGCCGTGTTTACTGCATTCTGCCCGGTGATGACCGGCGCGTCATTCACCGATGTTACCATGATGCTCAGATAAAACACAGCACTTTCATTTTCCCCGTCATTCACCGTTGCCGGAACGCTGAGAATTCCATTGAAATTTTTCGCAGGAATCACAGTTGTTCCGGAAACCGTGTAACTGCTTCCGGGCTGAATGTTCAGGAAAAATCCATACGGATAATCACTGTCCGGATCATAGACTGTGAGATCGCTGAGTGTGACTGTGAGTTCCGTATCCTCCGCCATTGACAGAGAAGACTGGCCTGTAATCTGCGGAGAATCATTCTTTTCTGTCACCGTAATCACAAACAGAAAAATGCCGCTGTCCGCAGTTCCGTCATTGACTGTGACAGGCACTGTCAGAATTCCGGTGAAATCACGGTTTGGTGTGACTGTGTTTCCGGAAACCGTGTAATTTGTGCCGGGCTGCACATTCAGGGTGAAATCAGCCGGATACGCACTGTCAGGATCAGTCACAATCAGATTCGTGAGCTGAATCACAAAAGGCGTGTCCTCAGTAACGGAAACCGGGTTCTGCCCTTTGATTTCAGGCGCATCATTGACCGGGTTCACGGTCACTCTGAGGCTGTAAACAATGCTGTCAAGTTCCCCGTCATTCACTTTCACAGAAACCGTCAGAATTCCGGTGAAATTCAGGGCCGGTGTGATTTGGGTTCCGTTTACAGTGTAATTGGAACCGGACAGAACAGTAAGGGTGAATCCGTCCGGATAATCACTGTCCTGATCAGTCACGATCAGATCTGTCAGTTGAATGGCAAGCGGTGTATCCTCGTCTGTGAAAACCGGGTTCTGTCCTGTAATTTCAGGCGCATCATTGACCGCCCCCACTGTCACTGTGAGACGGTAGACAATGCTGTCAAGTTCCCCGTCACTGACCATGACATCAACATGGAGAATGCCGCTGAAACCCTCAGCCGGCGTGATTTCCGTTCCGTTTACTGTATAATCATTTCCAGGCAGCACACTCAGACTGAATCCGGCCGGATACGAATTGTCCGGATCATTCACAGTCAAATCCGTCAGTTGAATCACAAGCGGTGTATCCTCGTCTGTGAAAACCGGGTTCTGTCCTGTAATTTCAGGCGCATCATTGACCGGGTTCACAGTCACTTTGAGACTGAAAACATTGCTGTCATTTTCGCCGTCATTCACCATGACCGGAACAGTGAGAACCCCGTTAAAATCCTCAGCAGGTGTGATTTGGGTTCCTGACACAGTGTAATTGTCCCCGATCTGAACAGTCAGGGTGAAATTCCCCGGATAATCACTGTCCGGATCAGTCACGATCAGATCCGTCAACTGAACAGTGAGAGATGTGTCTTCATTTGTGGCAAGCGGATTCTGCCCTGTAATCAGGGGGGAATCATTCTCCCCGCTTACGCTGATGACAAAACCGAAAACATTGCTGTCCGCGCTTCCGTCATTGACCGTGACCGGAACAGTCAGAACCCCGGTGAAATCCTGATTCGGTGTAATGGTATTGCCAATGCGGGTGTAATTTGATCCGTCTCCGGCTGTGATGGTGAACTCATCAGGCCAGACATTGTCCGGATCAGAAACCAGCAGGAAACCGGCTGCAATGGCAACTGACGTGTCCTCCTGTATGGTGAGTGCATTCTGCCCGTTTATAACCGGAGCATCATTGACCGGATTCACAGAGACCGCAAGACTGAAAACATTGCTGTCATTTTCCCCATCATTCACCTGCACAGAAACAGAGAGATTTCCGCTGTAATTGGCAGAGGGCGTGATGACATTTCCGGAAACCGTGTAATTGTCTCCGGTCAGCACTGTCAGAGTGAAGTCCGCAGGCCATACACTGTCCGGATCAGTCACGATCAGATCCGTGAGCTGAACAGTGAGAGACGTGTCTTCATCTGTATCAAGCAAATTCTGCCCTGCAATCAGGGGGGAATCATTCTGCGCTGTCACGCTGATGACAAAATTGAAAACCCCACTGTCCGCAGTTCCGTCATTTACCGTGACAGGAACAGTCAAATCCCCGGTGAAATCCAAAACAGGTGTGATGACATTGCCGTTTCTGGTGTAATTCAGGCCATCTCCGGCTGTGATGGCAAAATCATCAGGCCAGACATTGTCCGGATCAGAAACCAGCAGGAAACCGGCCGCAAGGGTCAGGGAACTGTCCTCCAAAATGCTGACTGTATTCTGTCCTGTGATTTCAGGCACATCATTGACCGGATTCACGGTGACAGAAATATTGAACACATTGCTGTAATCTGTGCCGTCATTGACCAGCACAGGAACAGAGAGATTGCCGCTGAAATCCAAATCAGGTGTGACCGCTGTTCCCGAAACCGTGTAACTGTCTCCGGGCTGCACAGTCAGAGTGAAATCAGCCGGATAAATATTGTCCGGATCAGTCACGATCAGATCCGTGAGCTGAATCACAACTGCGGTGTCCTCATCTGTGGAAACTGCATTGTGATTGGTGATAATTGGCGCATCATTGACTGCATTTACAGTCACAGTGAGATTGAAAATTTCACTGTCATCTGTTCCGTCATTTATCAGCACAGGAACAGTGAGATTGCCTGTGAAATTCTCAGCCGGTGTGATTTCTGTTCCTGACACAGTGTAATCGATTCCGGTCTGCACAGTCAGGGTGAAACCGTCCGGATATGTATTGTCCGGATCTGTTACAATGAGATCCGTGAGTTGAATCACAAGCGGAGTGTCTTCATTCACAGACAGCGTATTCTGCCCTGTGATTTCAGGCGGATCATTGACTGCATTCACGGTGACTGTGAGATTGAAAACCGCACTGTCATCAGTGCCATCGTTTACCAGCACAGGAACAAAGAGAGGGCCGGTGAAATTCTCAGACGGTGTGATTTCTGTTCCGGAAACCGTGTAATTGTCTCCGCTCTGCACAGTAAGAGAGAAACCGTCCGGATATGTATTGTCCGGATCAGTCACGGTCAAATCTGTCAGTTGAATCACAAGCGGAGTGTCCTCATTCACGGAAAGCGGATTATGCCCTGTGATTTCAGGTAGATCATTGACCGGGTTCACTGTAACAGTCAGATTGAAAATATTACTGTCAAGTCCGCCGTCATTTACCAGCACAGGAACAGTAAGCGTGCCATTGAAATTGGCAGACGGTGTGATTTGGGTTCCGGAAACCGTGTAATCGGTTCCGGTCAGCACAGTCAGAGTGAAACCGTCCGGATATGTATTGTCCGGATCTGTTACAATGAGATCCGTGAGTTGAATCACAAGCGGAGTGTCTTCATTCACAGAAAGCACATTCTGGGATTCAATCACAGGCGCATCATTGACCGGAATCACTGTGATGACAGACAGAACACTGAGGGAATCCGCAAATCCGTCATTTGCCATAAAGGAGAGAGAACGGTTTCCTGCCACAGGTGCTGCGCTGAGATTCTCATAGGTGATGCCCCGAATCAAAGTATTCAGATCTGCCAGTGGCATTTCCGAACCGCCCTGACCGGTAATCAGAAAAACGCCTGTGCTTTGGGTATAAATCACTGTGAATGTGGTGGAGCCTGCTGTCACATCCGCTGTTTTGTCTGCATCCTGCGGAAAAGCTGTTCCTCCGATGGTGATGATTTCATCTGCTCCGTCCGCAATGCCAGTGACAGTCAGGGTCAGCGTCTGCATAACCGCATCTTCCGCATCTGTCACTGCCGCATCACTGTCTGCCGCAGCAGCAGGAGAACCGCCTTCAGTGAATGTGATTTCATTGTTTCCGTCATTCAATCCTCCGAGGCTGTTGTCCGGATCAAGATTTATGACCGGCGCAGTGTTGTCAAAAAGCCAGTTCACATTATTTCCGTAATCTGTGCAGCCCTGTCCCCTGACATCAATGAGCGTGACAGCGTTTGAATCCTGCACATTCAATCCCGAAGCAGACACTGTTCCCTGTGCATGGATATTCCACTGTGTGCCGGGTATTGTGCTTTTCAGCACCAGATTGGACAGTGTCAGATCAGTTGTGACGGTCTGCGCGGTTCCGGACTGGAAGCTCAAAGTTTCCCCGGCCCCTGTTTTTTGCAGAATATAAAAGGTGTTTGATCCGTAAACAGCCTGATTCTGACCGGACAGAATCACTGTTCCTGTTCCGGCATTGAATGTGCCGTAATTCATCCAGTTTCCGTAAACATTCAGAACCCCGGTTCCCGGAACGCTCAGAACCGCTCCGCTCTGAATGACCAGATGCCTGCACTGTCCCGAAGTGCTGATTTCCGGAGAATAAGGCGTGGCCGGGGGAATGCCTGCATTGTCCGCAGAAGTGGGAACCCCGTCACTCCAGTTTGCCGGATTATTCCAGTCTGTGCTGACTGCGCCTGTCCACACGGTGAATGCTTCAGAATCTGTCCAGACCGGCCCGTTGACCAGCGTACCGTGATTGGCATTGGCTGTCAAATCCGTGAGGACTGTGCCGGAAATATGATCAAACCGGTAATAGGCCACCAGACCGGGCGCAGCCGGATCAATGACATTGTTCATGCTGTTCTGAATCTGTGCCTGGGTGCGGGCCACATTCCAGATGCGGACTTCGTCAAGTCGTCCGTTGAAATATTCAGGGAAAGCATCTTCCACAAGCTGCCCCAGTCTGAATTCGTTAATTGGAACAGATAAATCCGCAAAACCGGTGTGGGTATCCTGCAAGGAGCCATTGACATAAAGTTTTTCAGCATCAGATCCATCATACGTTCCGGCTAAATGAATCCAGGTATTTACCGGCAGTGTGTAATTGGTACTCCAGTCATTGTTCCAATGTCCGATTTGCACATTGCCGCCTGCCAGCATACCGATTCCCACAAGGCTGTTATCCATGTAGGGAGCGCCCCAGGAAATTATTTTTGAAGTGCCGGTATCGCCCCGCCAGTAAACCCAGGCTTCCCATGTGTAAGCACTGTTACCCGAAGGGAAATTTGTCATTGTGGTGCTGATGACAGAATCATCCGCGCCGTCAAAATCCAAAGCATTGCCGGGCGGAGTCATGGCTGCGGTTGCATTTCCGGCTGCCGGGGCAATGGAAGTCAGATAATTTTCACTTCCGCCTGTTCCGTTGAATTCATATACTGCCACAAAATAGGTCAGTCCGGGCGTGAGTCCCGTGACAGTGACAGTATTGCCGGTTCCGTTATAAACCGCGTAATTGCCGGTTCCGATCTGATCTCCGGAGCCAAAAACCGTATTGGCCGTGTAACCTGTCCCGTCAGCCGGATTTGCATCAACAGCACTGGCGGCTTTCACCAGCACAATCCGGTTTGTGCCGCTGCCGTTTATCCAGTTTAAAGTCATGGAGGTTGCATCAACGGCTGTGAAAATTACTGTGGTTGCCTGGGTGGTGGGTTCCGCCGTCAAAAACAGCCAGTTGATGTTGTTTAGTGAATTGACGCTGGTGCTTCCCGCGTCAATCACAGTGGCATTGGTGTTGTTGGAATCCTGAACATCCACATAGGAAATACTGCGGGTTCCCTGGGGATCAATATTCCACTGCATTCCCGGAGAAGAACTCCGCAGAGACAGGAGATTTCCTGAAGCTCCCTGCAAAGTCAAAGTTCCGGTAACAGTCTGTTCTGACATATAATCAAAGGACAGGGTGTCTGCTGCAGTAACGG
>CAZHPS010000237.1:0-10408 GCA_964534335.1 uncultured Desulfobacterales bacterium | reverse complement strand
TCTGCCCGTTTCTGTTCCTGCTCTGCCCGTTTCTGCTCCTGCTCTGCGCGTATTCGTTCAATTTCTGCCCGTCTGCGTTCCATATCAGCCCGCATATGTTCCTGTCTCACATGTTCACTGCCTGTGGGAATCAGATTTCCGCCTGAATCTGTCCAGCGGAGCCAGATGGCATGTATCCCGTCAAAACTCCCCTTCCACAGTTTCACCCCCAGCCCCGCATCCTTCAGCCATCTGTCCAGTTTGGGAATGTAAGACCCGGCAGGGGAGAGTTCGTATATCCGAAGGGTGTTTTCCCGCAGAATCAGACGCTGCGGATCAAAGATGACATAATACCGCACTCCGGCCTGCGCATATTTCAGCACCTTTTCGCCTGTTTCCCCACCCTTCCGGTTGGAGACCACCTCAACGGCCACCTCCGGAGGCTTTCCGAATTCCCACACAAACCATGTTCTGTTTTTCTTCTTCCAGATGTCATCTGCGGGCCGCACATCCAGACCCAGCATCATGTCCGGAACCAGGGGCGGCTCGTGCAGCCCGTAAAACAGTCCCACATTGGCAAGAGCCAGGAATGGACGCCCTGGATTCCATGATATGCTCAGGGATTCTGTGAGCAGACGCTGCTGCTTTTCCGAAAAAATGTTGTCCACCGGTGTGTCATCCTCCGTGATGATGTGACTGATGTCCGGTTCCTCTGATCCGGTGAGTTCCTCTTTCATCAAAACCTGTGCCATGTTTGCCTCCTGTCTGACTTCCCGGACTTTTCACACTCCGTCCGGATCAATTCCCAATGCCCTGAGTTTTTCCGCCAGTCTTTCCGCTCTCCGCCGTTCTTCACTGACGGACTGTTCTGCCGTTTCTGCCCGTTTCTGTTCCTGCTCTGCCCGTTTCTGCTCCTGCTCTGCGCGTATTCGTTCAATTTCTGCCCTTCTGCGTTCCATCTCCGCCCGCATATGTTCCTTCCGCACATGCTCGCTGCCTGTGGGGATCAGATTTCCGTCCGGATCTGTCCAGCGGAGCCAGTCTGCGTATATTCCGTCAAAACTCCCCTTCCACAGTTTCACACCCAGCCCCGCGTCCGCCAGCCGTCTGTCCAGTTTGGGAATGTAAATTCCCGCGGGGGACAGTTCATATATCCGGAGACTGCTTTCCCGCAGAATCAGACGCTGCGGATCAAAGATTACATAATACCGCACCCCGGCCTGCGCATATTTCTGAACCTTTTCGACTGTTTCCCCGCCCACCCGGTTGGAAACAATCTCAACGGCCACCTCCGGCGGCTTTCCGAATTCCCACACAAAATAGGTCCGGTTCCTCTTTTTCCAGATGTCATCTGCGGGCCGCACATCCAGACTCAGCATCATGTCCGGAACCAGGGGCGGTTCATGCAGTCCGTAAAACAGTCCCACATTGGCAAGGGCCAGGAAGGGACGTCCGGGGTTCCATGAGATGCTCAGGGATTCTGTGAGCAGACGCTGCTGCTTTTCCGAAAAAATATTGTCCACCGGTGTGTCATCCTCCGTGATGATGTGACTGATATCCGGTTCCTCTGCCCCGGTGAGTTCCTCTTTCCTCAGTGCCTGTGCCATGTTTGCCTCCTGCTCTCAAAAGGGATGATGAATAATCCACAACATAATCATTTTATACCAGACAGAAAAAAAATCCGACATATTTTTCTTACTGTCACTGCTGATCATTTTGCAGAGTGATGGGAAATTTTCCCGGTTCACTGATATAGGCCCTGATTTCCGTTTCTTTTCCTTCTTCAGTCGAAATGGACACAGCCCCCTGCATATCGGTGCGGTATATCCGGCATCCGCGTTCTGTATATCTGTTCATAACCTCAGGACGGGGACAGTTGAAACGGTTTTGCCATCCGGCTGAGACAATCACGGTTTCCGGCAGCACTGAATCAAGAAATACAGCGGAACTTGATGTGCCGCATCCATGATGCGGAGCCACGAGAACTGTGGATCTGAGATTTTTTCCCCATGTTTTTACCAGTTCCTCTTCTGCTGCGGCTTCCATGTCACCGGGAAAAAGAATGGAAAAATCCCCCAAAGACAGGCGCACAGTCAGAGAAGTATTGTTGTATTTCCTCAGCCAGAGTTCTTTTTCCTGTTTTTGTGCAACATCTGCCGGAGGCCAGAGAATCTCTGTTTTCACACCGCTGATGTCCCCTGAACGCGGCATGTGAGAGAAATCCGGAACATCAATATGGGCTTTTCTCACCGTTTCCATGAAATATTTATAATTTTCTGAATCGGTTCCCGCGCCTGTGTTCCAAAGTTCCCTGACAGCAAACTGCCGGGCGATATAAAACAGTCCGTTCATATGGTCGCCTTCAGGATGGGAAAGCACAAGAGTGTCAACAGACATGATTTTTTTCTGCCACAAAAAAGGGGCCACCACTGCCCCGCCCACATCAAAAGCCGAAGGATCATAAAATCCGCCCCCGTCAATGAGCATGGTTTTTCCTCCGGGAAATTCAACAAGAGCGGAACTGCCCTGGCCCACATCAATGACCGTGATTTTCAAATCCTTATGCCAGAACCGCTGATGCATCCAGTAAATTACATCCCCTGTCAATGCGCTTACTGTCAGAATCAGCACGGTGAAAGCATATTTCCGAAGTTTTTTTTCAGATGAAATCAGAATACATGCTGCCCAGAACAGCAGATAATACAGCACGGTTTCCCATACTGAGGGTGTAAAGGTTTTCATGCTGCTGAGGGGCAGATTGGCAAAAAAGGGAAGCATGGCAATGGCATGTGACAGAATAAAAGCAGTGATTTGAATAAGCTGTTCTGCTGCTGCCATGCTGAAAAGGGAAAGGAAAACCGCAGACAGTCCCAGCGGCAGAATCAGGAAACCAATCAGGGGAATGAAAATCAGATTGCTGATGAGTCCGGTAAAGGATATTTGATTGAAATAGCACATGGTCAGGGGCATAGTTCCCATGATGGCAAAAAAAGAGGATTTCATGGTGGCAATGGAATATCTGATTACAGGATTTCTGATTTCTTTTTCAGGATGGGAATTCAGGGAAAGCCCAAATACAATGGCAGTGACTGCGGCAAAGGACAGTTGAAAAGATAGGGAAAACAGGGTTGGCGGATGGATAATCAGAATCAGCATTGCAGCAATGGACAGGGTGTTGAAACTGTCCTGATTTTTGTTCAGAAGCAGTGCGGCTATGCAGACTGTTCCCATGATCAGCGCGCGCTGGGTTGCAGGGGAAAGTCCGGAAATCATAGCGTATGCGATCATGGGAATCAGGGAAAAAAACGCTGCCCAATATCGTATGTCATCAAACTGTTTTCCCGGTAAAATCCGGTATCCTGCCCACAGGAACACTGCAAAGGAAAATGCCGCTATCATGCCCATATGCAGTCCGGAAATCGCCAAAATATGCGCAATGCCGGCCTGTGAAAAAAGACTGCGCAGATTTGCGGAAATGCTGTTTTTGTATCCGATAAGCAGCGCAGGAAGCACGGTTCCCGCATCTTCAGGACTGTTTTTCCGGATCAGCTCTGCTGTGCGAATCCGGAAATTTTCAAGCCAGCGGGAAAAACCCTGCTCCGGGTTGTCTTCCAGCCGGGAAAGACTGTTTTTCCGTATATATACACTGCACCACACAGACTGAAACGCCATATGTCGGCGGTAATCAAACCCGCCCGGATTGCTGAAACTGCTGATGTCCCGGATTTTGCCGGAAAAGGCAATCTGATCTCCCAGATAAATATTGGATTCCTCTGCACGTCCGGTCACCAGTATCCGGCCGGAAACCGGAATATTGTTATCCAGCAGTTGCGCGTGCAGAAGGAATTTTATCCGATCCCCCCGTATTTCCGGAGAGGATCGGACTGTTCCGCAAATTTTGCGGTAATTCGGCCCGATATGGCGGGAAATATGATCAGGGGGAAAATCCGGATCTGTCCAGTGCTGAAGGGAGAGATACCCCAGACAGAAAAAAAGAATCATGGGAGGGAGCAGAAGGAGTGTTTTGTGAAGAATAGATCTGAGAATCAGAAACATGCAGAAAATCAGCAGTATCCAGACATACCGTCCCATGCCCGGATACTGCTCTCCGCATACAATGCCCAGCATAAGCGCGACAACAAGAGGAATAAGAGGACGGAAAAAAACAGGTTCGCGCATTTCATCAGGTCTGGGAAACCCGCTGTATCCGTGCGCCCAGTCCTGCAAATTTTTTCTCAATGTTTTCATATCCCCGGTCAAGATGATAGACCCGGTTCACTTCGGTTCTGCCTTCGGCCACCAGTCCGGCCAGAATCAGAGATGCGCTTGCCCGCAGATCCGAGGCCATGACCGGCGCGCCGGAAAGGGAGCGAACCCCTTTGATAATGGCTGAGTCCCCGGAAATCCGGATGTCTGCTCCCAGCCGGTGCAGTTCGCTGACATGAATGAAGCGGTTTTCAAAAATGGTTTCAGAGATAACGCTGAGTCCTTTGGCCACAGACATGAGCACCATGAACTGCGCCTGCATGTCGGTTGGAAATCCGGGATAGGGCTGGGTTTTTATATCCACACTGCATATTTTTTCCGGACCTTTGACGCTCAGCTCTTTGCCTTTGACAAAAACCTCGGCTCCTGTGAGTTTCAGTTTGCTGATGACTGCGCCCAGATGATCCGGTTCGCAGTCTGTGATGGTAATATCCCCTCGTGTCAGCGCGGCCGCGACCATAAAGGTTCCGGTTTCAATCCGATCCGGAATGATGCTGACTTCCGCGGGATGGAGTTCAGACACCCCATTGATGGTGATGACCGAGGTTCCCGCGCCCTGCACATTTGCGCCCATTTTGTTCAGCACATCCCCAAGTGCCGTGATTTCCGGTTCACGCGCGGCATTTCGGAGTATGGTTTTGCCATCGGCCAGCACTGCTGCCATCATCAGATTTTCGGTTCCGGTGACAGTGGGCATGTCAAAATAGAAATCAGCCCCTTTGAGGCGATCCGCGGCTGCTTCCACATATCCATGTTTGAGTTCAATGGATGCGCCCAGCTTTGCCAGCCCTTTGAGATGCAGATCAATGGGCCGTGCGCCGATGGCACATCCTCCGGGCAGAGAAACACGGGCTTTTTTCACACGGGCCAGAAGCGGGCCGAGAACCAGAACCGATGCCCGCATTTTCCGCACCAAATCATATGGTGCCTCGGTTTTGCAAAGGCCGTTTGCCCTGATTTTTACCGTATCCCCTTCTGTCTGAATATCCGCACACAGATATGTCAGCAGTTCTTTTATGCTTTCAATATCCCGGAGCGCAGGGACATTGTGATAGATATTCTGCCCTTCGGTCAGCAGAGAGGATGCCAGTATGGGCAGTGCCGCATTCTTGGCTCCGCTGATTTTCACGTTTCCGTTCAGGGGAATTCCCCCCTCAATGATGATTTTGTCCATTTGTCTTCATAATAAAAATTTTGTTTATAGGAGAGGCCAATGAAAAGTCAGATTCAGTAAGGATTTGACAATTTTTCAAAAGTCGAATTCAGATTTCAGCGAAATTTTCCGCAGAAAGCACGGATGGCTGAGGTTTCGTTTCCCACAGAGAACACAGAGAGAAAACACAGAGAACACAGAGGATTTAAAGCAGTTAAAGGGCTGTGGCAAAATAACCTGTTCCATTTTCATTGTCCGGAAAACCCCGGATCAGAAAAATCTCTGTGTCCTCTGTGGAAGAATCTCTGTGTCCTCTGTGGGAAACAACAAATTCCCTACTGTTTTGTTTATCAGAAACAGAAAGGGATGACAACAGGTTTCCTCTACAGAATATGGTATGATGCAAAAAAAAGCCGGAAATGGCGTTTAGCCATTCCGGCTTTTGGACAATATTTCTTCCCTCAAAAACCCTGAGGGTTTTCAAAACCCTCAGGGTTTGGTTTCAGACTGAAAATTATATTTAAAACTCCAGAGACAACTGTGTTCCTATTTCATAGGGATTGGCATCATCTTTGGAATCCAGTGTGGTGGCTTCTCCGGCAAAGAGATATGCGCCGATAAGATCCAGATTCAGACCCTGCACCAGTTCCACAGAAAAAACAAGGTCAACTTCCGTACCCAGATAGTTTTCCTTGCTGGCGTTGGCAGGCGCATCTGTTTTTTCGTATTGTGCGCCGTTGAGGACATAAATATCTTCAGCCAGTGCCGCATACCATACATCCAGAGCAATGGAAACATTGCTGACCGGTTTGAAGGTCACACCGATATTGGCGGCCATGATGTTGGAAATCTGATCTCCGGGGGAGTTGTTGGAATAGTCATAATCAATAATTCCATAGCCCATAAGTTCCGCCCAGTAATAGGACTGTCCTTTGGGAACCCAGAAATTTTCCCAATCGTCATCTTCTCCATCATCTCCGGTGGCATAAAAGAACTGGCCGTGAATATCGGCCTTTTCCCCAATATTCACACTTGCACCTGCGGCTCCCAGCCAGGCGGAAAAGTCCTGATTCTGGTCGGTTGTGTAAAAGGACATATCCCCTCCCTGATAAATGCCGGTTAGCCATAAGGAAAACATGTCAAAGTTTGCATCCAGATTCAGGCCCGCATACCACAGATTTACCTCTTCTGCATTGCCAAATATGGAATCCCCATCATCATTTTTCCAGTTCCGGACATCATCTGAATAGATGTACATGAAAAAGGGATTGATTTCCCATGCACCGCCAACTTTGAAAACCGGATTGACTCCGAAGTAATCCACATCATAATCATTGGCATCTTTTCCCTGTCCGCCTTCATAGGCTTTCAGCCAGAAAAACTGAATATCCATCATGTCTGACTGATATGTAACCGAGGCTCCGGAAGCATCATCATCAAACCAAAGTCCTCTGCTGAAGGTAAGCCCCTGAATACCGACAGTGAAATTTACAGGCCCCAGATTGAAATCCGCATAGGAGTTTTTAATCTCAAATACCTTTCCGTCAGCTCCGATATCTCCAAGAACATTGTCACCCCATTCAGCATCAAACTCAAATTTGTTCACAAATTTGAGATTTTCATGGAAAACTGCCGTATAATAAAGACGGGTTTTTGTATCAACCATTTTCAGATCTCTATCCTCGGACTCATCTTCCCCTGTAAAATTCTGATCGGTAAAAAAACGTGTGTACCAGTATCCGCCAAACTGACTTTCCATGGCAGATGAGGATATAACTGAAACAAGGCAGAAAGATACAGCAATAAGAGTTAAAAAGAGTTTTTTCATATTTATCTTCTCCTTAATAAAATAAAAAAAAACCGGAAGAGAAAATCTCTCCCGGTTTTTATGGTTCAAATCATAACAAAAAGAAATTAGAAGCTCAGAGACAGACGAGTACCGAATTCATAGGGATCTGCCTCATCTTTGACATCCAGTGTGGTAGCTTCGCCTGCAAACAGATACGCGCCTATGACATCCAGATTCAGCCCTTTGGTCAGTTGATAGGTGATAATCAGGTCAACTTCAGTCCCCAGATAGCTTTCTTCCTCTATCCTTCCGTTCGGGGCAATGTAAGTCATATCCTCTGCCAGTGCTGCATACCATCCATCCAATGTGATTTTCAGCTTATCATTGCCCATCGGTTTTACTGTTAAACCAAAGTTGGCGGCCATGATATTGCTGATCTGATCAGCACAGGCATTGTTGGAAACATTCGCATAGGAAGTATCGCCCAGAATGCCGTAACCCATAATTTCTGACCAGTAGTAGGACTGTCCGGCAGGAACAACGAATCTTTCCCAGTCTTCTTTTTCATCGGGATCCTGACCTGATGCATAGAAGAACTGACCATGCAGACCGCCCCATTTCATATTCATATCAAAACCGGCAGCGCCCAGCCATGCAGCGAAATCACGGCTTTCACCTGTATGTATGTCTGTCATGTCACCACCCTGATAAATACCGGTGGCCCATATGGAAAACATGTCAAATTTTGCATCAATATCCAAACCGGCATACCACATATTCAATTCTTCAAGGTTTGGAAACATGTTTCTCACACCCTCTCTTACCACAAGCCACTGGCTGGCATTGTCTGAATAGGCATACAGTCCATAGGGATTGATTTTGATACTGCTTGTTCCGGCTTCTACGTTGAAGACAGGAGATATTGCATAATAATCCACATCAAAATCATTGGCATCTTTGCCCATGCCGCCCTCATTTGCTCTCATCCAGATCAAGGGAATGGAAAAATTGGGGCCGTTAAAAGAGACAATAGCACCGGAAAAATCATCGTCAAACAGGAAACCTCTGCCTATCTTGGTACCCTGAATACCGGCTTTGACATTCATCGGGCCCATATTCCAGTCTGCATAGGAATTTTTAATCTCAAGCTCTTTTCCGTCTGCGCCGATATCGCCAAGAGTTCCATTACCCCATACAGCATCAAACTCGAATTTGTTTACGAATTTGAGGTTTTCATGGAAAACAGCCGTATAATACAGCCGGGTTCTGGTATCCACTGCCCATATATCTTCTGCTTCTGATTCGTCTTCGCCGGTAAAATTTGCCTGGTTATACATCCGTGTCCGCCAGTAACCGCCGAACTGAGTTTCCATTGCCCATGCCGGAACCGTAAAGGCCACCACCAGCAGAGCTGCCACTGCCATCATGCTGAATTTTTTCATCGTCTTTTCCTCCTTAAAGGTATCTGATTAAAATTACGCCTAATAATTTCTATCACCTGATAATTTTCCCAAAAAAACAGTTCCTTTTCCCTCTCACCTCCTTTGATTTTTTCTCATTACCATAGTAAGTCTGCTTATCTTCATAATCAATACAGGGTAATCCTGTCAAGTTTTTTCTGCCTGGCATGGCAGGAAAAAGCAGGGGAAAACGCGTCAGAAAATATTATTTTTTTATATAATACAAACAGTTAATTCCTAATACAGATAAAGGAATCCGCCCGTACATATAAGGAAAAAAATTTTCCGGCAGGCATATTTTTCTTTGCAAAGAAAAATTTTGCGGGGTAATGTACCATAATCTGACCCTGAACCTGCGGACCGAATAAATAAGGTTCCATAAATCTTCGGGCATAAAATTTACAGAAAAACCTGATTTTTTGGAAAAAACCGGTTTTTTGAATACACGAAAATTTTTGTTTGCCTGCTTATTCCGAACCCATATTAATTTTAGGGAGGATATGATATATGTCCCTTACAGGAAAATTTTTTTCCTATGGCCCGGTGAATACGAAGATTCACTATTTTGCTCCGCGCAGGGAACTGCTTGACAAAACAAAAATTCAGATTCTCGGAAAATATCCGGATGAGGGCGGTCATTATATTTAAGGTATGGGCCCCGCGGCAGTGCGGAAAAACCTGGCTGATGAACGGGGTTTTCTGGCAACTGTCTGAAAATGAAAAATTTCACGTTCACCCCTTCGGGGTCAGATTGCTGATTTTTTTCTTAACATATTCAATTTCCTGTATATGCAGAACAAGTTTCTGCAATTCAGGTACGTCTCCGTTTTTTTTTGCCAGAATATCAGCAAGAGATAAATGCACGCCGGGTATTACTGACAAAGCATCAGTCAGCAGTTTCAGATAACTGCGTATGCTTTTATAATCATCAATCATACCGGCAGCCTCAGTGTCAAAAACTGTAAGAAGCGGATCATAATAATCTTCATGCACGGGTCTTTTCTGATTCAGTGATACGAGCATTTTTTCAGAAATTCTGTTCAGATAAGACACATGCTTTTCATAATTGTCAGTAATCAGTGATACCAGACGATAAACATCCTGCTGGGATAAATTCATCACAGTTTTCAGTATACCGGCCCGTGTCTGAACGGAATCAATTCTCCTTATGACCTGCATTGATTCTCTGAACAAATCAGCGTAATTCCCGGATATATGTTCACGCGGGCATGGCAGTGAATTCAGATGATGTATGCAGGCTTCCAGTTCCACCAGAGATTTGTCAATATCACTGTCCAATTCACCGGCTGACACAGCACAAAGCATTAAAGTGTATTTTTGCAATATTCTCAGAGCATTTTTTCTGAATTCCAGATCCCCTGCCATATCATTGTATTCTGAATCATTTTCAGATGAAAATGAATTCAGTGCAATATCTTCAGACGGACTGCTTTCCATTATTTTGCACTTTACATAAAATTTCTGAAAATGCAGAATTGCTTCCTCTGTCCGGTCAAACAGAATCTGAACAGATTCCTTAAGGATTAAAAGTTTACCCCTTGGAATACTGTATGTTATGTCTATCTGTCCGCCCAGTGCTGCTTTATGGGATATTTGGGATGGAATACATCCATTCAGCAGGATAACAAATACAAAAAAATATCTGTGCAGCCTGTTTCTGTATCTGAAAATCATAGTCAGCTCCCTTAGCAATACTCCGGTAAAAATCATACTGCGATCTTCCCAAAATTCAGGAGTTCG
>CAZHPS010000236.1:0-10416 GCA_964534335.1 uncultured Desulfobacterales bacterium | reverse complement strand
ATTTTCCTGAAAAACCCAATTTGTTGATACACGAAAACTTTCGTTGACCTACTTAGTCAATATGTGTTTGAACTCT
The DNA here is from genome assembly GCA_964534335.1 of uncultured Desulfobacterales bacterium. Classification (GTDB taxonomy): domain Bacteria; phylum Desulfobacterota; class Desulfobacteria; order Desulfobacterales; family Desulfococcaceae; genus JAABRU01. Next base: position 10,340 of record CAZHPS010000236.1, on the reverse strand, counting down.
AATTTTTGATGGTTCGGGAACCTCAAATGGGTTTAAACGCAGTGGTGATAAATTTTCGTCACCAATTGTAAATATATTCACTTCATCAAATAATGGACTGGTTAGTAACGATCTGTATTCAGTTTTTGCGGATTCAATAACTAAAAAAGGAACCTTGTTATTATCTTGATATATTTGAGTTAAGAGAGAAAAACAGGTTGTTGTCTTTCCACTACCGGTAACTCCGACTATTAAACCATGTTTTGTTAAGTCTCGGTGTGGAATTACTAATGAATGTCCGGACTCTCGCCCTCTATCATAAATTTCTCCAAGATAAATATGTTGTGCTTTACGCCTGTCGAAACTATTAGGCTGTACACCAAATCGGGTATATTCAACAACTTCATATCCAGGATATTCTTCGGTTGGTGGGCAGGCTAATATTGATAGTTCTTTACTCGTAAGTTCTGTTGATAAACGAATCTCTTTATTCTGATTTTTCAGATATTCCAATAATAATTTTTGATAGTTATCAGCATGCCTGTCACCAAGATGTTTTTTTAATATAGACAGATATTCTTTTTCGTTTTTAAATTTATATTTCTCTATACATTTCAATTTTTTAATAATTTTTTTAGGTAATAAATTTTCTGTCATCAATTCATTAAAATAATTTTCAGTAAACTCAAAACACATTGGAATTTTTTGACACGTTCTGATTGGTTCCGGGGTTGAGTGTTTACCTGAAAAAGCATTTTTTAATAAAGCTTGGGCATGATTTAATGTAGATGATGCATCCGTAAAAAACAGTGTCTGAGTATCCCACATCCCGCTAATTCTACCGATTTCAAAACGTTCATGATTCCTTTCTAATAGTTTTATATAATGCTTCCCAAGTCGCCATGAAGTATCTTTCTCAATAAATGGCACATAGTCTTTTATCATTTTTGCAATATTTAATAAATTTTGCCAAGTAACTTTAGGATTAATCGGAACAGCATGAACTGTATATATCCAGTTTTTGCCATAAAGCCCTCGGCATAATTTTTCAATTCGTTCTTCCTTTACATTAATTTTATCATGTTGTTCATTTTTAAGGCTTGGGATGCCTGTAAGTAGGCATCTGTATTTGAAATCAATTATAGGTTCAACATTTATACTGACAGGATTTGAATGTCCGCTTAAAGAATTCAAACGGACATCAAGTAGAGTTCCATACAATATAGAATTGATAGTTCTATAAGCATCTTTTTGATGTACTGAATCAGGTTTTATACCAATCCAGCATTCTACATTTTTTTGAAAACTTTTTATTAGAAATATCCACTCATTATTTACACCATGAAGCCCAGTGACAAAATCTTCAATATTTTGTAATAGGGAAATACTTTCTTCATCTCTGTTTTGTTTCCAAAAAGCAGATATTCTCATTATGCGAACAAATACCATACCTTTAACTAAATCTTGTAAAATAGGAGGAGAGGCCGAAAAACTGTCTTGTTCATCTAAGTCTATTCTGACAATCGTTTTTATAAGTTTTTCAAAATCCTCATCTTTTGTTACGATATAATGAGTCATATTTATGCTTTCCTTATTTTTTTATTATTATATCATTGCCATAAGTTTTATTCTTCCCTTTTAGGAAAAAATATGACCCTTTATCATAAGAACAATTTGCTTTTATTTCGTTTGTTTTATCAATTCCACCATGAGAGAATTCACCGATGATGTGAATCATTTTTATATCCCCGCTTTCAATTGCAAGATGCATTATTCTCTTTCTTATAAGTTCGTTTTGTCTATTCAGTTTAATTCGTATAATTTCTCCAAATATTAATTTTATGAAATCCAAAAAAATATTCCCTTGGCTTCTTCTTCCAGTTATTTGATCAAAATTTGAATTAATAACTGTAATGAATGCAAAAAAAACAAGAGCAAATGAAAAAAATTGAACAAAATTTTCTTTGCTTACTGTACCAGTAAAAAAATAACTTAGCAAAATGACGAATACGATAAGTTTAAAAAAAGTTTTTATTCCCTTCTCTTTTAAATCACCTCGCCTCACATTGCCATCTTCTTTTATGTCAATAACTCTGCCTTCAAGAATACAAGGTTTTAATCTCATCTTCTCCTCTTCATTTAAGTTAATTCATCAATATTAATAAAAAATATAACGACAAAGTTAAGCGGCAGACCGGCAAAGAAGACACAGATCCCCTGCTTACCGCAGACGGGTTAAATGAAATGAATTTCAGGCCGGCACGAAACAGGTCTGTCCGCTTCAGCGGCGGGTTGTCAGGCATAAATCACTGATTCCCTTCCGCATTCAAAAAATTGAAAAAGCAGAAGGGCAGCGGAACTCCGTGACCCGTTCCGCATCACGGAGTTCCGCTTACCATATTCCGGACTCTTTTTCAACCCTTTTTTTACGGAAAAATATCAATGCCTTATGCCTGACAACCATTGATTATCAGAACAGTTTTCCCTGATAATATCCAAAAACGCCAGTTATCAGGTCAATTTTCCCTATTCAGGTTTTTGCATCCGGCTGTTTTCAGTCCTATCATCGCTTTGCAAAGTGGCCTGCACGGAAAAATTCAGTGGGAAATTCCGAAAGCAGGAACCCTGCTTTTTTTTAATTTTCCAAAATGCCATCGGACATTCTGAAGAATGGAAAAACAATCTCATTTTGTCCATATGCAAAAAATATGCCGGATATTCTGATACAGTTCGGCTTATTTGAGCATATTCTGTATATAAAATAATGATGCGGGTTATGTCAAGAGCAAAAATGAAAAATTATGATGCTGCTGTTCTTTCCTGCAGGAGTTTGTATGCTGCTCCCCATTCACTCCGATCCGTTATCCATGATGTGTTTTTCAGTTCCTCACCGTTTTGACAGTGGGTCAAACCGGCTGATAATGTCATCCCTTTCGGGATTCCGGTTTGTGTTTTTGGAATCTCTCTATAATAATGTCAATCCTTTCGGATTTTTTCCGACCCAGCGTCAGGGCAGATCAACGGATTTGATCCACTGCCAGATTTTCATATTTATAGAAGATATTTTTCAAAAGATCAACCTGAGAATTGAACAGCCCCGGTATCAGATAGTTTTTTCAATGATCCGGTGAAGAATTTTCCGATCAGCAGGAGTTCTGAAAAGCCAAAAAATTCTGTTGCTTTTTGCAGGCATTTCTGTATAAAATAAACATATAAGTAAGGTTTCATAAATTTTCGGGTATAAAGTTTTCAGAAAAACCGGATTTTTCGGAAAAATCCGGTTTTTTTAATACAAGAAAATTTTTGTTTGCCTACTTATTCCCATTCATTCTCACCTGGTTATAAAATTATATTATACTTGTCAATATTTCTTATGAATTATGATGCAATTTTTCCAAAAATGTTTTATAATAGTCACAGATACCGAAAACCTGATTCATACATAAGGAGGATAGAATTATGAAAAAAATTATATTGATAAACTTATTGCTGATTTTGGCAGTATGGGGAAAGGCATTTTCGGAAAACATATCACAGGATACAGGAATGGTTCTGCAGATATCCGGAACTGTAATGTATTCTGAAAAAAAAGCACAGGCAGGCCTGAAACCTGTTCAGGCTTTTATGAAAGTGCGGCAGGGAGATATGATTCACCTGAAAGATAACGCGTTAATGAATCTGATTTATATTGCAAACGGAAGAAGGGAAACCTGGAAAGGGCCTGCAGTTGTTGAAATAGGAGAATCGCAGAGTCTGCCTGGGGAAAATGCTTCTGCCGTTCAGGTGGAAAATGTACCGGTTTTGGTGACAGAAAATATAGGGCAGTCCCTTCTGCCGATTCCCCAGACAAATATCAGACACCAGGGGGCCGTTACAGTCCGGGGAGTTTCAGAGGATTTGCACAGGGGGCTGAAATATTCAGCATCTGAGGAAAAGAAAAAAAATGAAATTGACAAGGCCCTGACAATTTATAATAAAATGAAAAAAGAATCGGAAAAGAATGATGTTATGCCGAATCTTTTTCTGCTCAGTGTGCTTTCCAGATATGAGGAATTCGGAATGATGAAAAAACTCATTGATGAAATGATTTCCGTAAATCCGGATAATGCTGTTTTCATTCACTGGAAAAACTGGATTGAGGAAAATTATCCGGTCCGTATGGAAATATTTTGCCTTATTCCTGAAAAAAATCAGGTATATAAGGAAATAGGCCCGTTTTCCTTATCAGAGACCCGCGGATTCCGCCCAAGAGCCGGTGATATGCTAACATTCTCTTTTACCAATACATCTGTTCAGGATATTTATTGTTATCTTGTCCGTCCTGACACACAGGGAAAACCGAATATCATATTTCCGCTCGGAGCAGATTCTTTCCATGCCTTTGTCAGAAAAGAGGCGGTATTTCATTCCAACATTGCTTTAACACTGGAAAAAGCCGGGCAGGAGGAAAGCATTTTTTTCTTTGCAAGTCCGAAACCGCTTGAAACATATCTGCTGAGTGACCGGGATATCCGCAGAAAAATGACAGAAAAAAAATACAGTGATGTTAAATGGATGCAGTTAAAAATCATGGCAGAATAGGAAGGATCATGGAAATTTCCGAACATCCGGGGCAAAGGTTTCTGTCAAAATAAAATGTTGCAAACCATCAGGGTTTCCGGACAGGAAAATTGTACAGGTTATTTTTTTTTGCAAACCCTGAGGCAATGGAAATAAGTAGGCAAACAAAAAATTTCGTGTATTCAAAAAACCGGATTTTTCGGAAAAATCAGGTTTTTCTGAAAATTTTATGCCCGAAAATTTATGGAACCTTACTTATTTTTTTCTGTAACTCACCTGATTTTCATTCAGAATGTCTGTCCTTTTCCTGCTGCTGCCCGTTTTTCCCCCCATTCCCGGCTTCCTGATTACTTTCCCTGTATTCAATCCCGGTCTGTTTCATACTGTTCTCCGGATTTGGAACAGTTTCCGATGCGGAAAATACTTCCTTTTCTTTTCGATCTGTTATAAGGGCATCCTGTTTTGCCGGATTTTCGGTTCCCGGTTTTTCCTTATCTGTTTCGCTGCCCTCCATTTCCTTTTCCAGATAAAAGCGTTTCTGCATCCGTTTTCTTGCCATTTTCTGCAGATCCACCACATCATCGGTCTCGTCCACGATTTCTGCACCCAGTATGGTTTCGATAAGGTCTTCCAGTGTAACCAGTCCGGCAACACCTCCGTAGTTGTCACCGATCATGGCGATATGGAGCCGTTTTTTCAGGAAACTGGTCAGCAGCACCAGGCAGTTCTGATCTTCACGGACAAACATGATGGGTTTGATGATGGAGCTGATTCTGGTTCCGGGTTCATTGAGCATCCTGGCAGAAATCAGATCGTTGAGCATGACATATCCCACAATGTTTTCCCGCTCCCCCCGGTACACAGGAATGCGGCTGAATCCCTTTTCATTGGCAAGCCGGAAAGCCTTTTCCAGGTCAAGATCCTCATTTAGGGTAAACATCACTGTGCGCGGGGTCATTATCTCCTCTACCGCCTTGTTTTCCAGCCGGATAATATTGTGCAGCATCAGGCTTTCCCACTGGGAAATTTCCCCGTCCCTTGCACCCATGCGGATTGTTCCCAGTATCTCCGCCTCTGTGACATGCGGAGCAGTATTTACGCCGTCTGTCAGGGATTCTGAAAATTTCTGGGTAAGAATGATAAAAGGATACAGGGCATATTTCATAATGGTCAGTGGCCAGATAATTGTCGGCCACAGAGATCGCCAGTAAACTGCCCCGATGGTTTTGGGCATTATTTCTGACAAAAAAAGAACGGCAATGGTAAAAAACACGGAAAAAACAGGAACCATTGCATCGCCCAGTACCTTTGCCGCGTACATGCCTGCAATGGTCGCTCCGGCAGTATGGGCAACCGTATTAAGAATCAGAATGGCTGAAATTGGCATGGATATACGGTTTTTCATGCTGATCATCTTCTGAGCCTTGTTTTTCAGTTTTCCTTCACTTTTTTCCACCTCCAGAGTACTCATGCGGGTGGAATACAGTATGGCCTCATACAGAGAGCACATGAATGAAATCAGTATGGTTACCACAGTAACCACGATCAGGACGGTCATTGAATCTCCTTTTAATTTAAATATGGCATTTTATCTCAGAAAAGCATTTCTGAAAAATGCAGATGAATGTAAAATAATTATCGTATGTCTGAAATCAATAACAAAATCATGGAAGAAATTCAATGCAGAAATTGCGGAGGGGCATCTTATGTGATTTAAGCAGGCAAACAAAAGTTTTTGTGCATTCAAAAATCCTGATTTTTCCAAAAAATCCGGATTTTCTGAAAATTTTATGCCCGAAAAATTTATGGAACCTTATACCAATTCTCCATTGATTTGATACAGTACCGTCCGTTTTCCCGCAGTTGTGCGTGTGCAGAAAACCGTTCTGCTTAATTTATGCACTCCTCCGGTTTTGTATTCTGAATTGTATAAAACCAATAGCGAACCGGTATTACACCGAATTTACTGTTCCCATCATTCGGCAAAAGCATGAAACCATTTTTTTCATAATATTATGGCCTCATGCCTCTGCGGAGTGACGGGGCTGATGTCTTTTAGGTGATTTACAGAAAAAAATATCCCACAAAAGTAGCATAAGCTTCCAGCTTGTGCCTGAACTGAACTGGTATATTTATTTTCAGAAATCACCTTAAGGGAACATCAGCTTTCATAAAAGACTGAATCGGAAGGCAGAAAACAGATACACTGCAGATGCCTTATTCTTTTCTGAGATAAACATGTTCCGCATCAAGTTCATATGCCCAGGGATTTCCGGAGTTTTTCCATCCGTTCAGCATCCGTTTCCCCTTAAAATAACTCTCAGATTCCTTTACCATATCCCCTTCAAATCCGTCTGTGATGTTGTACACAGTTTTAAAACCCGCGTCCGCGAGTTTGTTTACGGATTTTGCACTCCGTCCTCCGGAACGGCACATGATGAGTATGGTGTCATCAGGCTGAAATTTCTCTTTTACCAGAGAAACAAAATCCGGATTTTCCTCCATGACAGGCTCCTGTTTGCCTTTTTCCTCCTTGAGTTTGTAGCGCATGAACTGGCTGGGAATATTGTATGCCATAGCCGCATGACCCACAAACACATATTCCTCAGGTGTCCTGCAGTCAATGATGTGAATTTTTTCCGGTTCAGCTTTCCACATATCATATGCCTCTTTGGATGTCACATACAATCCCAAAACTGTCTGCTTGGACGCGGGAAGATCTGCGCCGGGTTTAAGGGCTTCTGAAACAGCACTTTCTTTCTTCTTTTCCAAAGTATCTGCTGCGGGTTTGGGAACTTCGGGAAGCCCGGATTCCGGTTTCAGAATATCTGCTCCGGGTTTGGGAATTTCAGGAACAGTGGAATCCGGCTTCAGAATATCTGATCCGGGTTTGAGAACTTCGGGAATTCCGGATTCCGGTTTTGGAAGATCTGATTCGGATTTTGCAGCTTCCGTAACCGCAGCTTCCGGCTTTTTTTCCGGAACCGGAGCTGACTGTCCAATGGAAAATGTGGAAAAGAACAGCAAAGAAAAAATCAGCATGATCGATAATCGTTTTTTCATTTTCATTTCCTCCCTTCAGGTATAATTGTCAAGGCATTCCGCCTTCCGATTCCTTTAGTTATGTATGCCGGAGATCAGCGATGCTCCCCCCGCAAATGCAGAACCTTTTCCCTCAGTCCTTCGGCTGTGACCTGTTCCGGCATAACCGGAGTTCCGGCCACAAGCTGGACTTTTGACCAGAACCTGCCTGATATGCGGCTCATGGCCTTTCCGGATTTTTTGCTGAAAAAACTTCCCCACAGTCCGCGCAAAGCCATAGGAATTACAGGAACCGGGGTTCTCCGGATGATTTTTTCAATTCCGGGTTTGAAAACATCCATTTCCCCGTCTGCTGTGATTTTGCCTTCGGGAAAAATGCAGAACAGATCGCCCTGTTCCAGTCCCCGTGCAATCTCTTCAAATGCCTGTTCATAAATTTCCGGTTTTTCCCTCTGGGAGACAATGGGAACAGCCTTGCCGGTGCGAAAAATAAAATGAAGCACCGGAATGCGGTAAATAGGCTCGAACATAATAAAACGGATGGGACGGCGGCAGGCTCCCGCGATAAGCAGTCCGTCCACAAAACTCACATGATTGCAGACCAGCACAGCAGGGCCTTCATCCGGTATGTTTTCCAGTCCCTCATGGCGTACACGGTACATGGTATGCGTAAGTATCCAGATGAGAAAACGCATGGAGAATTCCGGCACAACCGAATAAATATAGATGGCAACCGCAATATTGCCCAGCGCAACAATGAGAAAGAATTTTGTGATGCTGATTTTCAGAACGCTCAGAAGGAGAATACCCATTACACTGGACAGCACCATGAAGAGAGCATTAAGGATATTGTTTGCTGCAATAACACGGGAACGGTATTCAGGTTCCGTGCGCATCTGAATAAACGCGTTGAGAGGTACGATGTAAAATCCGCCAAAGATGCCGATCAGCACCAAATCCGCAAGTACACGGATGCTGCCCGGAGTGTCGAGAAACCGGCTGATACTGAGAAGTGTGGCCGTATCCGGTGTATCATAGGCCAGAAACAGATCAATGCCGAAAATGCTCAGTCCCAGAGAACCCAGAGGAACCAGTCCCAGTTCCACCTTGCGTCCCGACAGTCTTTCGCAGAGCAGGGAACCCACACCAATGCCCACAGAAAACATAGTCAGCAGCAGGGTGACAACGCTTTCATTTCCCCTGAGTATGATTTTGGTGAAATTGGGAATCTGTGTGATATAAGAGGAACCCAGAAACCAGAACCAGGAAATGCCAAGTACCGAAAGAAATACCGAATGGATGCGCCGGGCAAAGCCAATGGTGTTCCAAGTCTGGGTCAGGGGATTGAGATCCAGTTTCAGATCCGGCGCAGCAGCAGGCGCGGAGGGGATTTTGCAGCTTACGCCCCATCCCATCAGGGCAATGGCAAAAACAGTGAGACCGATAAGGATATTTCCCTGCTGAATCAGCACTCCTCCTGCCATTGTGCCAAGAAGAATCGAGACAAAGGTTCCCATGCTGACAAGTGCATTGCCCCCGACCACTTCTTCGCGTCTGAGATGCTGGGGAATAATGCTGTATTTCACAGGCCCGAAAAATGCAGACTGTGCGCCCATGAGAAAAAGTAAGATTATCAGCAGATAAATGCTTTTCAGATAAAATGCAGCCGCGCCGCAGGCCATGATGATAATCTCTGCAAATTTGATTCTGCGAATCAGCATGGCCTTGTCATATTTGTCGCTGATCTGACCGGCCATAGCGGAGAAAAGAAAAAAAGGAAGAATAAACAGTCCAGCCGCGATATTGACCAGTTTATTGGAATCCACCCCCCCAGATGCCTGAAAAGCAATGAGAATCATCAGCGCGTTTTTAAACACATTGTCATTAAAGGCTCCCAGAAACTGTGTCCAGAAAAACGGAGCAAAACGCCGTGCGCCAAACAGGGCAAACTGTCCCTGTTCACTGTTTTTTTCAGGATCAGAATTTTCCATCATCAAACCCGCCTTTCTGCGTAAACGAATGCTGTTTCCCACAGAGAACACAGAGGTTTTCACAGAGAACACAGAGTTTATTTCTCTGTGTTCTCTGTGGATTTTCTCTGTGTTCTCTGTGGGAAATCTTTGTTTTCAGTGTTTGTGTTTCCCACAGAGTTTATTTCTCTGTGTTCTCTGTGGGAAATCTTTATCTGTCAAAAAAATGCTGCTAAAAAATTCCGAAAAGCCATCCCAGAACCATCATGGCAAGAAAGGAAAAAAAAGCTATATCCACAATGCTGAATTTTCTTTTTTCCGTGACAGTTTTTATACCGGTTTCTTTTTTTTCCATAACGGTTTTGAGGATTTCCTGCGCTATTTCAGGTATGCCTCTTTCCGTATCAGAGCAGGTTTCTGCCATCTGAGACTCCGCAGGCATGGTTCTCTGTTTTTCAGATATGCCTGTTTCAGTATCAATGCAATTGCCGGACACAGGATTTGCAGGGATTTCTCTCTGTTTTTCATATATGACTTTGGCATTTTCATCAGCACCGATGGCTGCTATGGAAAGTTCGATCAGACGCCAGAGTGTGTTCACCCGCAAAGGCCCTCTGAAAATCCTGCCCCGGATTTCCTTTGTCTCCCCTTCCGGAATCCAGAATGTTTCCAGAACGATATACCCTACTGAAAAATCAGTCAGATGGCCTTCCTTCACCTTTTGCGCGGCATTTTTCCCTGCCTCTGTTCCGGAAAAAAACACCTCGCATTCCAGATTGCTGCCAGATA
>CAZHPS010000235.1:0-10428 GCA_964534335.1 uncultured Desulfobacterales bacterium | reverse complement strand
TTTTCTGTGCTGAATTCAGATCTGAATCTGAACCTCTGCAAATGTTTCAGGTAATAATATATACCGGTTCACCATTGGTTTTATACAATGCGGAATGCAAATCCGGAGGAGTGCAGAAATTAAGCGGAGCGGTCTTTTGCACATGCAGAAATTTGGATATATATACCATTACTCAGAAGATTTGAGGGTATAGCCACGAATTGCACGAATGACACGAATTATGGTTTGTGCATTCGTGAAGATTCGTGTTATTCGCGGCTGTTTAAACTGTAACTCTGCCCGAATGCGGTATTTTACAACCGAAATTTTTCAGGTAATGGTATATACCATTACCTGAAACATTTGCAGAGATTCAGATTCAGATCTGAATTCCGCACAGAAAAACTCTGTGTGACTCTGCGGAAACTCTGTGTGACTCTGCGGTTAAAATCTGCCCGGCAGAAGTATAAAAATGTTTCAAGTAATGGTATAGGCTTTAAGAAAATAATTTTTGGGTTTCCTGTAGGTTGGGTTGAGGAACGAATCCAAATAATTTCAGTATATTATATGGTTCATTCATCACCCCAATCCACCCAAAATATTATCTGAAAACCTATAGACAAAATCAGTATGTTTTAAAAAAATATAATAATATTAATTTGTTATTTTTTATCAGTATGTGCAGACCCACTGCCAAAAATTTTTAGGTTTCTGACATGAAAAAATTAAGATTAACTGAAACAGATTACATATTTTCAACGGGTGTTTTCTTAAAGCCTGAAAAGTGTATTATTAATGGAAAAGAACAGTGGAGATGGATTGCTGCTGGATTTGAAGATGACTCTTATTTATACGGAGAGTCTATCAATGTATATGATTGTGCTGAAACATTAGAAGGTTTGCTTATTCCTGAAGAAACGGGTTGAAAAGCCGATGGAAATCCTGACGAAAAGATGGAAAATATTTTTTGTGAGATATTCAACTGACAGAAATAACAGGTTATCAATATGATCAATCACATTCCTGATCGCCTGCTGCCCAGTTTATCATAAACTTTACGGGAGTGAACACCTGTTGTCACTCCCGGTTTTTTTTGGGGGAATTTGCCATGCCGACTGCACAGTTGACGGAAATCATGCTGAAAAAACTTCTGATTCTGCGGGGACTGGATTTCAGCGGATACCGCAAAGAGATTCTTTTCAGACGCATGGGTGCAAGACTTGAAAATCTTGGAATTCTGCCTGAAAATTATCCGGATTATTTTGATCGCAATCCCTCAGAAACCGACAGACTCATTGATGCCCTGCTTGTGAATGTCAGCTTTTTTTTCCGTGATCCCCTGTGCTTTGAACTCATCGGACAGCAGATACTGCCCCGGATTATTGCAGAAAAAAAGAAAAGAAACTCCCGTGAAATCCGTGTCTGGAGCGCGGGATGCGCGGGCGGGGAGGAGGCATGGTCGCTTGCCATTCTTATTGCGGAAAACCTGCGCTATGAACCGGAACAGTGGTTTCCCTTTGTTTTTGCCACAGACATCAGCAAAGATACTTTGAAGACCGCAGCCATCGGCAGATACCGCCGGGAAAGTTTTGAGCGTACCCGTGTGGGTATGCTGGACAGATATTTTACCCTGAAAAATGACTGGTATGAAATCCGGCCTGATCTTCGGAAAATGGTGCGTTTTTCCCGCGATGATCTGACATCGGATCAGCGGTTTGCCCCTGCGGAAAGCATTTTCGGAACCTTTGATCTCATTCTCTGCCGCAATGTGCTGATTTATTTTTCCACTGATCTGCAGAACAAAGTGGTGCGCAAACTGTGCATGGCCCTGGACAGGGGCGGTTATCTGGTGCTTGGCAGTGCGGAATCTCCGGGATGGGACACGGAATCCGGAATGAAAGCTGTGGATCGGAACAGCCGGATTTACAGAAAAGAGGAGGCGTAAATGAAACTGCTCAGCAAAATGACCATACGGGTCAGACTGCTTCTGATCTTTGGAATGACCACAATGATTTTCACGGCATTCGGTTTTTATGCCATCAGGGAAATGGGGAAACTGGCCTCTGTCACCCGCACCCTGTATGATCATCCACTTCATGTTTCCAATGCTGCACTGCAGGCCAGCATGAATTTCATCAAAATGCAGCGGGATATGCGATCCATCGTGATTTCAGAATCCGAATTGGACATTCAGGAGCATTTTCACGCCATACTGGCTGGGGAATCATCCGTATATGAACAGCTTGATATTGTAAAAAAAAGAATACTTGGAGAGGAAGGAAAAAAACTGGAACAGGAGGTGCGGGAAGAGTTTTCCAAATGGAAATCCGGGCGCAAAGAAATCATTGAACTGGCTCTGAAAGGGGATCAGAAATCAGCAATGTTTATGGTTCGGAAAAAAGCTGCGGAATCCGGGGGCATGCTGGAGCGCAGGATGCTGGAACTGGCAGCATATGCCCGGAAAAGGGCAGATGGCTATATGAAGGATGCAGAAGCCTCAACATCCAGAATCTTCAGAGACACCCTGCTTTTCATTGCCATTGGGGCAGTATTTTCTCTTCTTGTCGTCATGCTGACAGGCAGAAGCATTCTTGGCGGCATATCAGCCCTGAAAACTACCATGTCAGAAATATCGTTCAGCGGAAAACTGGCCCGGTCAGAACTGGAGGGAAATAATGAAATCACGGAAATGGCCGGACATTTCAACAGACTCATTGATATGCTGGAAAATCAGTTGTGGCTGCGCAATGGACTGAATCTGCTTAATGAAAAAATATCAGGGCGCATGTCCTTTGAGGAAATGGTATCAGAAAGCATTTCTTTCCTGTCCCGTTACACAGAATCCTGCACAGGCGCGATATTCACCTTTGACCCGGAAGAGGAAATGTGCAGACTCCGGGCCTCCTTTGCCTTTATGGAAAGAAAATATCTGGCCCATGAATTTAAAAGGGGAGAAGGAATTGTGGGACAGGTGGCAGTGGAAAACTCTCCGATCCTGCTGAAAAACATCCGCAGGGATGAGGCAGTTGTCAACACAGGAACACAGAGCGAAGCCCCGAAGAACATCTACACCTTTCCCCTGATGTATGAGGAAAAACTCTATGGCGTGGCAGAAACCGCTTCTTTTGAGGATATTACACCGATCAGAAGGGAATTTCTGGATGCTGCTGCAAAAATCATTGCCACAGCACTTTACACCAGCGATCAGAGTGAAAAAATCAGACAGCTCTTTGATGAATCAAAAAAATCCAACGAAACTCTGCAGAAAAGAACTGAACAGCTTTCCGAGGCCAATGAAAACCTGACAGGTCTCAATGATGAACTCAAAGCCCAGTCTGATGAACTGCAGGCACAGGCACAGGAACTGGAAGCACAGAAGCATGAACTGGAAATGCAGCGTCTCCGTGTGGAAGAGGCGGATCGCCTCAAATCTGAATTCCTGTCCAATATGAGCCATGAACTGCGCACTCCTCTCAACAGTGTGCTGGCCCTGTCCCAACTGCTGATTTCCAGGGGAACCGGCAAAGACACAGAGCAGGAAAAGGAATTTCTGGGCGTGATTGAACGCAACGGACGCCATCTGCTCAATCTCATCAATGACATTCTGGATCTGTCCAAAATCGAGGCCGGACGCATGGAACTCTATCTCACGGATTTCACTCCCCGGCAGGTGACAGAACGGGCATTGGGAACCATAGGCCCGCTGGCTGCTGAAAAAGGACTGGAAATACAGACAGAAATCTCTGATTCTCCTGCACTGCATTCTGATGAGGAAAAGATTCACCAGATTCTGCTTAATCTCCTTTCCAATGCTGTCAAATTTACAGAAAAAGGCATGATCCGGATTGAAACAAGGGCATCAGACAGCCTGATCTCCTTTGCAATCTCAGATCAGGGCATAGGCATTCCGGCATCAGAACTGGAGCGGATTTTTGATGAGTTCCGGCAGGTGGATGGATCAACCACACGATCTTACGGAGGAACCGGACTGGGACTTTCCATCTGCCGGAAACTGGCCCGCCTTCTGGGCGGGGATATACAGGTTGAATCCGAACTGGAAAAGGGAAGCGTGTTTACCCTTACAGTTCCCATGAGGATCAGCAATGAAAAGAATGTGCCGACACACAGTTATTCTGCGGCTTCCGGGAAAAGGCCATCTGCCTCTGTGCCTGAAATATCTGAAAAAAAATTTATTTCTTCCCAAATTTCTTCCCGGAAAAAGGGAAAAGCTGTTCTGGTTATTGATGATGATGCGGATATCCGTTCCCTGATCTGTGAATATCTGAAAGAAGCCGGTTATGACATCATCACTGCACAAAACGGGAGAGAGGGACTGAAACTGGCGCGGGAAATTATGCCATTTGCCATTACTCTGGACATTATGATGCCGGAACTGGACGGATGGGAAGTGCTCCGGGAACTGAAATCCGCTGAAAAGACAAACCATATTCCGGTTATCATCATTTCCGTCAGTGAGGACAGGAGCACCGGCATGGCAATGGGCGCGGCCGCGTATATCACCAAACCCTTTGAGAGAGATCTGCTGCTCGCGGAAATCCGGAAACTTGAAACTGTGCGCCAGGTACACCGGATTCTTGCTGTGGATGATGACCCGGTTGTCCGTATGCAGTTGGAGCAGGTTCTGGGTGAAAAAGGCTATGAGGTGGAAACCGCGTCAGACGGAAAACAGGCCATTGCCATTGCCCTGGCCAATCCTCCGGATGTAATGATTCTGGATCTGATGATGCCGGAAACAGACGGATTTGCTGTGCTGGATCGTCTCCGGCAGGAACCCCGGACTCATGATCTGCCTGTCATCATTCTCACAGCAAAGGAGCTGAGCCGTGCGGAACTGACACACCTGCAGGAAACCGTTCACCATATCATCACCAAAAAAATCATGGACAGGAACGAACTTGGATGGAAACTGCAGAATGCCCTTGAGAATATCAGCATTTCAGATCCGGAAAAGAAAGACAGTCCCCTGATTCTGCTGGTCGAGGACAACGGGGTTGCTGCCATTCAGATCCGCTCGGTTCTGGAAGAGCGTGGCTACAGGGTGTATGCCGTGTGCAATGGAACTGAGGCAGTTGAATATATAAACAGGCAGATACCGGACGCCATGATTCTGGATCTGATGATGCCGGAGATGGACGGTTTCCAGGTTCTCAGGCAGATCCGTTCTGTTCCGGAAACATCCGAACTTCCGGTGCTTGTGCTTACAGCCAAAGAACTGACCGCACAGGATCGGGACCGGCTGCGTCATAATCATGTCTGCCAGTTGATTCAGAAAGGCGCAGTGGATCGGGAGCAACTGGGGAAATGCGTGGAAAACCTTCTGAAAAAAAAGGAAATTCATGATACATGCGATGAGCATTCCGGAAAAAGCGGAAAACAGGTTTCTGAGAAAAAAAAGGCAACTGTTCCCAAACCCCGTACAGGAGCCGAACCCCTTCTGCTTATTGTGGAGGACAATCCTGACAATCTGCTGACCGTCACAGCCATTCTGCAGGGATTCGGATATGCGTATGTCACAGCAGCCAATGGCCGTGAGGCAGTGGAAATGGCAGTAAAACACAGGCCGGATCTGATACTGATGGATATGCAGCTTCCCCTTATGAGCGGTGCGGATGCCGCAAAGAAAATCAAATCCGATCAGATGCTTGCCGCTATTCCCATCATTGCGGTCACAGCCAAAGCCATGCGGGGAGATCGGGAGCAGATACTGGCCGGAAGTTGTGATGATTATATTTCCAAACCCATTGATCCAGCGGAATTTATCCGCGTGATACGGAAATGGATACAGTAAGGGTTTGTAACAAAATAACTGATGTTACGCCACCACCAGTCATACCGGCGGAAGTCGGTATCCGGAACTGTCTGAAACAACCGGATTCCGGATTTCTCCGGAATGACGGTGACTGCAGTAACCTGCTGATTTCTGGAAGGGTGGCGTAACATCAGAAAATAAGTTGTTCCAAACCCTAAGGGTTTTTCGGACATAAAATTGTACAGGTATATTTTTATCCACCGCAAAAACTTCTTGACTTATGATTTTCCATAAGGTTATGATTACAATATGTTTGGCATTCCAAAGAATGTCCATTTACCGTTCAGAAATTCTTTACAGACAATGAAAGGAGAAGGGCAATGAAACAGAACATAGCAGCAGTATTGGTTTTTGTTGTGGTTTCGCTGTTTGGAACCCCGGTTATGGCGGCAGATAATTACATTCTGGCTGAGGACGACCTGAGCATTTCTGTTTTCTGTGCAGAATATCAGGGGAACCGATATGATTTTGTTCTCCGATATGCGCCGGAAGCTGATCCCGGCGGACTTTTCTGGAAGATGGATATAAACACTCTGCAACCTGCGCAGAATGAATGCCAGAGTCTTCTGATGGGAAATGATCTGTCATTTGATGTGAAGGTCAGTTTTCAGAATGCAGATTACAGATTTGTCCTTCGATATACCCCGATCCCGGCTGATCCGGATGGCGTGTACTGGAAACTGGATAAAGATACAGTCAGGATTCTGGATTCAGGAAATGATAATCTTATTCTGGCCGGAGATGACCTGTCACTACCTGTTTTCTGTGCAGAATACGGTGGAGGCAGATATGATTTTGTTCTCAGATATGCTCCGGAGACTGATCCCGGCGGATTCTTCTGGAAAATGGATATGGATACGGTTAAAATTGCCCAGAACGGATGTCCGCCTCTGCCGGTGGGGAATGATCTGGCACTTGATGTTGCGGTCAATTTCCAGGACACAGTTTACGGATTTGTCCTCAGATATACGCCCATCCCGGCAGATCCGGACGGTTTTTACTGGAAACTGGATGTGGATACTTTCACTGTTCTGGATTCAATGGAAAACCTGAGCAATGATATTGAACAAAAATATCTTGAAGGAAATGTGGATATAATGGGGGAAAGAACATCAGAATCCTATCTGTTTGATGGTGAGAACTATGATTGCAACATAGAGTATTGGCAATGGAACTATGGCTACTTTTCCTACGAAAATGCAGCTTATATCATCAACAGTGTCACTTATCAGAATGAAAATGGGAAAGTTGTTGCAGAAATCAACAGGACACTTTCATTTACAATGCGTGCAAAGGCAAATCCGGCAGATTTTTTGGATGATTCCTCCACAAATGATGTGTACTATATTTTTGAAGACGGCAAATGGAAAAATTACGGCAACCAGCAGGGGGCGCCAAGTCCTTCCGCATCAGACATTGTCACATGCGAAAGTGTGGATGAGACAGTCTGGGAGCCTGTCGGAGTTAAGAATACCTTCACGAGTGCAGATCAGGAGGCAACAGTTTTTGTGAATCTTTTCAATATTCACAACGGTTCTTCCATCAATTTCAAATTGTACAAACCTGATGGCACAATTGAATTTGATGATACAGGCAACGTTAACTGGGGGGACTTCCCGACCTGTGTAACAATTAATAACCCATTTATGGTAATCTATACTTTGGATGAGTTGAGCAGCGATGCCGGTATATGGCGGGTGGAGGTATATGCGGATAATGTAAAGGTGGGAGAAGTGTCTTTTACATACACACCCTGACATTGTTTGTTCCTAAATTTTGTGTCAGTCTTGAATCTGTAAGTTGCCAAAAACCGGATTTTTCCAAAAAATCCGGTTTTTCTGTATTGACAAAGCACCAATCTGCTCGGAAAAGAGGAAATTCCTGATTCCTCTCCACAGTTCTGTCCTGCCCGGTCTTCCCCCTTCCGCTCAGAAAAGGGGGAAGACTGCCTTTCATTCATACAGGAAAAAAATATGAAAGCATTGAAAATCAATATCATACTGAAAAAAGACGGTGAAATATTCATCCAAAATCTGCCTTTGGATAAAGGGGATGAAGTGGAAATCACCCTGCTTTTCAGACCAAAGCCTGTCCGAAAAACCGTTTCCACAGCAGCGGATCTGCTCAGATCAGATATTGTGGGATTATGGAAAGACCGGACAGGTATGGAAGACAGCCCGGAATTCGCAAGAATCCTCAGAGACAAATCCCAGAGAAGGTTTTAATCATGCTGCTTCTTCATTCCCGCCTCACCGGCTGTGATTCCGAATGTCATACAAAAAAAGAATGACACACATTTTCCCCTCTTCATTGACCTGCATTTTTTTTAATGCTATTATTATTTTTTTATTTGTTACAAAAACATATTGCCAAAGGAGAAATATCAGCATGAAAGAAGTTGTTATCGTAAGCGGATCGAGAACTGCCGTGGGAAATTTCGGGGGCAGTCTCAAGGATGTGAGTGTTGTGGATCTGGGCGCGCTGGTCATGAAAGACACCCTGAAACGCGCGGGTCTGAAACCTGCACTCAGTGCAGACATGAAAGCAGGAACCCCGGATGCTCTCAAGGATCAGGGCATCATTGATTTGGAAAAAAAAGCTGCAGACTGGGACAGCAGTGCAGCACCTGTAGTCATTGATGAAGTGATTATGGGTAATGTCCTGCAGGCCGGTCTGGGTCAGAATCCCGCGCGGCAGGCAATGATCCGTGCAGGGCTGTGCAAAGAAACCCCGGCCTTTACCATCAACAAGGTCTGCGGCTCCGGTCTCAAGGCCATTGCGCTGGCAGCGGCATCCATTATGTCCGGACAGGCTGACGTGATTCTGGCAGGCGGACAGGAAAACATGAGTCAGGTTCCTATGGCCCTTCCCAAAGCCCGGTGGGGACATCGCATGGAACTGACCGGCATTGGTGAAGTCTATGATTTGATGGTGTTTGACGGACTGTATGAAATTTTCTACGGATACCATATGGGCCTGACTGCTGAAAATATTGCGGAAAAATACGGCATCACCCGCAAAGAGCAGGATGAACTGGGCGTGCTGAGCCACACACGGGCCAGAAAAGCCATCACAGACGGCATTTTTGCACAGGAAATCGTGCCTGTGGTCATCAAATCCCGCAAGGGAGATATTGTGTTTGACACAGATGAACGGCCTATGGATACGGATATGGCAAAAATGGGAAAACTCAAACCTGCTTTCAAAAAAGATGGTTCGGTCACGGCAGGCAACGCGTCCGGCATCAATGACGCAGCCGCGGCTGTGCTGATGATGAGTGCGGACAAAGCCAAAGAAATGGGACTGAAACCCATTGTGAAGATCAAAGCATTTGCCTCCGGCGGCCTTGATCCGGCCTATATGGGACTTGGGCCGGTTCCGGCAGTGCGGAAAGTTTTGAAAATTGCAGGCATGGGCATTGGTGACATTGACATGATCGAACTTAACGAAGCCTTTGCGTCACAGGCCATTGGCTGTATGCGGGAACTGAAAATTGATGTGGAAAAACCCAATCAGCTTGGCAGCGGGATTTCCATCGGCCATCCCATTGGCTGCACCGGCGCACGGCAGATGGTCACAGGCATGAACCATATGAAACGCAGTAACCTTTCCACCGGTCTGATTTCCATGTGCATCGGCGGGGGCATGGGCATGGCTATGATTATAGAAAGGGCATAAAGGGGAATTTTTCCCTTTACTTGAAAGCTGAATCCTGTTACAAGGAAATAAGAAGGCAAACAAAAGTTTTCGTGTATTCAAAAAACCGGATTTTTCCGAACAATCCGGTTTTTCTGAAAATTTTATGCCCGGCAGGGTTCAACAAATCAAAAAGGAGTTGTCTACCATGACGATCAGCAGAAAATTGGGGATTCTGGTGTTTTGTGGTGTTCCGGCCGTTATCGGCGGCGGAATTGTGTATGCGGTTTTCGGTCACAGTGAAATGGCTGTGGCAGCTTACGAAGTGCTTCTCATGCTCGGAGCCGGTGCTTTTGTGAGCAAATAATCAGAAATTCCGGTGCATATCATGCTTTTTGCACATCTGCATTATTTCCGGGCAGATCAGAAGCAGGAATTAGCACCAGAATGCCGGCCCTCCTGCAAAATTGAAAATTCATATTTTAACCATTTGTTTTTTATTGTATATGCAAATGAGAAAAAAAGTTTGCAGGATGTCTGATATACCCGCATTTGCAGCATAAGATTTCCGAAGTTTCAGAAACTTCGGAAATCTTTTCAGGCAGGTTGTTTATCCGGTTCTTCCGGATGATATGCGGCAGTCTTTTCCCATTAAAATCCAATCTTCGGGGATCTGGCATTTTCCGGCCTGATCCCTGCAATCATCAAATTTTCCCGTATGTTTTATCTTCCCTTTTTCTGTGTTATGACAGAGTGTTCACAGAAAACACAGCTTTTTTTCAGAAAAGACAGGCGATCTGCAAAAACTGTCAGTCAAAACAGATTCACTGTCCAGTCTTTTGTTTCTGTTATTTTCATAATTTGATAGTGGGTCAAATCCGTTGATTTTTGATTCATAATCTGATATAGTTCGTTTATGAAACAGTATTGCATTGATCATTTAATTTTTAATAGATTTGTAGTGCCGGTCCAATTTTTTTCTG
>CAZHPS010000234.1:0-10430 GCA_964534335.1 uncultured Desulfobacterales bacterium | reverse complement strand
GGATAAAATTGAAAAGACTTTATCCGTCATTTAAATTTTGACAGAGCACTACTTTATCAAAGGAGTGATTTCCCCGGATTTCATATTCCTTCATATTTCAAAATTTTTTTAAGGAAATTCTATGGTTAAGATTTCGGATGTGGGAATAAAGTTCCGGTTTATCCTCGGAACGGTACTGATCCTTGCCGTTACGGTTTTTACACTTTCCTTTGTATTTATTCGACAGTCAGAGCGTCTGCTGACTGATGCACTGAAAGACAAGGTGAATCTGCTAAACCGGAATTTTTCCATAGTTTCTGCGAAAAGTATAAATGAAAACAGTTTTTTAGGCTTACATGCCATGATCAATGAAATCGCGAACAATGATTCGGAAATAAAAGTTCTGTTTGTCGCAGATTCCAACGGAACGGTTATCGCGTCTTCTGACATGAATAGTTATCCGCTGTTTTCAAAGATTCAGAATGAAGACATTCTCAAACAGTCAAAAGAACAGACAGACAAAATATCCATACAAAAAAACAGCGGGATGATTGAAAGTGTCAGTTTTATATTCAATAATCCTTATGAAAAAGATTTGTATGAAACCAGCGATGATGAACCGGCAGGGGAATCTTCTGAAATTCCTGATTCCCCCAAAGAACCAAAGCCGGAACCGCTGGGGCTGATTTACATTGCACTGCATACCACCCATCTGGACAAATCCCTTTCCACATTGTGGTATTATTCCATCATCATCACAGCCGGGCTGATGATGGCCGGTATCCTTGCGGCATATATCGTGGGACATTCCATGTCAAAACCGATAAAATCCCTTGCCGGAGAGGTTCGGATTATCGCTTCCGGAAATCTTGACAAATCCATTCAATCCGGAAGAAGGGATGAACTGGGGCAGTTAATATCTGATGTGGAAAAAATGAGACTGGCTATCAAAGATCTCACGGATAATCTGGAAGCAAAGGTTGAGGAACGGACAGAACAGTTGGAGCAGTCCAATACTGAACTGGCGCAGGCACTGGCGCATCTCCGTCAGCTTACGGATGATTTGAAAACAGCAAATGAAAAAGCTGAACAGGAACGGGAAACTGCGGAAAGAGCCAATCATTCCAAAAGTGAATTTCTGGCAAATATGAGCCATGAAATCCGGACGCCAATGAATTCCATACTCGGTTTTCTGGAACTGTCGCTTGAATCCCCTGACATCCCGCAGTTTCAGAAAAACAATCTGAGAACTGCCTATCATTCGGCAAAGTCTCTGCTTACACTGATCAATGATATTCTGGATCTCAGCAAACTGGAAAGAGGCAAGCTGGAACTGGAGGAACGCCTCTTTGATCTGGAGCGGATGATGCGGGAAACTCTGCAGGTGTTTGAAATCCGGTGCAGGGAAAAAGGGGTTGAGCTGTCTTTCCATATCTCTCCCGGCATTCCCGGCCATTTTATCGGAGATCCGGCCCGGCTGAGGCAAATCATCATCAATCTTGTGGGAAATGCAGTCAAATTCACGGAACGGGGCAGAATCGCCGTAAATGTTGTCTCCTATGAGAACAGCATGCTCTGTTTTTCGGTTTCCGACACAGGCATTGGTATTCCTGCTGAAAAAGTGGAAAAAATATTTGATCCCTTTACCCAGGCCGACAGTTCCACGTCACGGCGTTTTGGCGGAACCGGACTGGGAACCAGCATTTCAAAGCAACTGGCAGAACTCATGCGCGGCCGGATATGGGTGGAAAGCGAAGAGGGAAAAGGGAGCGTTTTTCATTTTACCGTCCGTATGGAATGCACGGAAATCAGTGAAATGCAGCAGCCTGTGCCTGAATCTCCGCGTGCAGCGCGCACCGGCTTCCGGGTCCTGATAGCAGAGGATATTGAAGAAAATATAACCCTTGCGAGAATCCGGCTGGAACAGCATGGGCATACCGTTATGGAAGCAAGAAACGGCAGAGAGGCAGTTCAATGTTTTCAGAAGGAAACCCCGGACATTGTTCTGATGGATGTTCATATGCCGGAAATGGATGGTGTGGAAGCTGCAAAAGCAATCCGGAAGTATGAATCGGAAATGGGGAATCAGAACCCCGTGCCGATCATTGCATTGACAGCCAGCATGATGAAAGAGGAGCAGAAAGTGTTTCTGGAGAGCGGAATGAATGCTGTTGTGGGAAAACCGGTTCATTTCAGCCAACTTTTTGCCGCGATGGAAAAACTGGTTCCCAAAGACATAGGGCAGAATGAAATTCTGAATGATCAATGCAGAATGGGGGATGAAAAAGAGATGTCTGATCATTCAGGATTTTCTGAGAATATAAAAGAACATCTGACAGTTAGTGCATGTGTGGATATGAAAAAAGGTCTCCAGACATGGCTGAATGAAACCGCGTATAAAAAATCTTTGATCGGGTTTTCACGGGATTATGAAACTGCTGCTGAAAAAATGAGATTTATGCTGGAAAACGGAGACAGGGACAGTGCGTACCGTCTTGCCCATGCGCTTAAAGGCGTGGCAGGCAATCTCTCGGTGACAGAGGTGTTCCGCATTGCAGAGAAACTCAATGCGGAAATCAGGGAAAAACCGTGTGAGGAACTGATGCCGGTGATTGCATCATTTGGAGATGCCCTGAAAAGAGCGGTGCATTTTATCCGGCAGATGGAAACAGAGGACAGGGAACAGGGAACAGGGAATGAAACAGTTAAAGAAATGCCGGATAATTCCGCGATGAAAAAACTGTTCCGGGAACTGCTGGCCTCCTTTGAAGAATACAATCCCGAAGCATCCGAACCTTTTATGGAGCAACTGGGCCGGTTCCTTTCGTCTCAGCAGATCGAACCGGTGCAGTGGCATTTGGACAGATTTGATTTTGACAAAGCCAGGGGGGCAACTGTAAAACTGGCACATGATATTGGCATTGCCTTTGAATGAGAGATTGGGGAAAAAAATGAAGCAAAGCAGTTTTCTGCACAAAACCGGAGGAGTGCAAAAATTAAGCAAAGCGGTTTTTTGCAGACAAATCCAGGGAGTGCAAAAATTAAGCAAAGCGGTTTTTTGCACAAATCCGGCGGATTGCAAAAATTAAGCGGAGCGGTTTTTTGCAGACAAATCCGGCGGATTGCAAAAATTAAGCGGAGCGGTTTTTTGCACAAAACCGGAGGAGTGCAAAAATTAAGCGGAGCGGTTTTTTGCAGACAAATCCAGGGGGTGCAAAAAATTAAGCGGAGCGGTATACCTGAAAATTTATGGTAGACTACTTTTACTTTGTCAACTTTGCCGGATATAACTGTGAAATCTGAAAAACAACTGTGCATAAAATCTTCGTGAAACTTTGTTTCTTTGTGTCTTCGCGGCAGAAAATGCGGCTGTCAGTGCTGAAGTTTTTTTCAGATTTCATAACTTGACAAAGTAAAACTACTTAGGGATTTGAAAATTGCTGATATACCGGTTTCAGTGTTCCGCATCTGTTTCCTGACACCCGAAACCTGACATCTGAAGAACCTAATCAAAGGAATTAAACCATTATGAATGTGCGCGTATTTTTCATTCTTATATCCCTTGCATGGCTGCCTGCCACCCCCTGCGGATATTCCGCAGGCACGGACACCCCGCCACCCAAAAAAGTCTTAATCCTTTTGGCAGAGACGCCCAACTTCCCCTCTTACGAATTGGTTGTCGGTGGTTTCAGGGAACGCATCAGCCAGCACCAGTCTTTTGCCGTGAACTATTCTATGGAATATCTTGAATTAACCGGGAATGCGGATAATCCTGCCTATCACGAGACTCTCGCGGGCTGGTTAAAAACCAAATATGAAAAAAACAGGCCTGAATTCATCCTGACCGCAGGTGTTTCAGCCATACCCTTTTTACTCAAATATGGGAACATGGTTTTTCCCGGCATCCCCAAAATTGTCGTGTCCGGATCTGCCGGGAAAATGAAAGCAGAGGAAGTGGATGGCAAATTCATCCTGCTTGCATCAGAGTATGATCCGGGCAAAAATTTTGAAATGATTCTGAAACTCCAGGCCGACATCAAAACCATTTATGTGGTCATTGGTGACTCTGATTCGGAACGGCAAATGACAAAGAAACTGATGGCAGCAGCAGAGCGGTTCAGCAAACGCGTCAGTATCGTATTTTTGAACAGACTGCCCTTTTCTGAGATTTTGGAAACCATTCAAAATGCCGACAGGCACTCGGCAGTTTTTTTCCACATCTATTTACGCAGCGCAGACGGACAGGCATTTACTCCAGCGGAAGCATGTAAAATGGTCATCGATGCCGCAAAAATCAGCGTATATTACAGCCAGGACTCAACGATTCATCCGGGCGGATTGGGAGGCTTTTTATACAGCAACAAAATTTCCGGAGCAAATGCTGCTGATATATGGCTGGACATGCTTTCCGGAAAAAAAGAGACAGCGATTGTGTTACGCCCGGCAGAGGAGTATTACTTTGACTGGCGGGTTCTGAAACAATTGGGTATTGACGAATCCGGATTGCCTCCGGGCAGCCGCGTGGAATTCCGTGAACCGGGCCTGTGGGACACCTACAAATGGTGGCTTATCTCCGGCGCAGTCGTATTTGTGCTGCAGGGCATCGGCATTGCCGGACTCCTGTTCCAGAAACAGCGGAGACAAAGGGCAGAGGCAGCACTTGAAAATTACCGCAGACATCTGGAAGAAATCATCTCTGAACGCACAGCGGAACTCAGAAACAAACAGGAATCTCTGAAAGAAAGCGAAGAAAAAAACCGCCTGATTCTGGAATCAGCCGGAGATGGGATTTTCGGGGTCAATTCCGAAGGCAAACTGCATTTTATCAATAAATCGGCTGGAAATATGCTGGGGTGGAAATCTGAGGAGTTAATCGGCAAAGGCATACATGAGATCTGCCATCATACCCGTGCTGACGGTTCGCTGTATCCCTTTGCCGAATGTCCCATGTGCACCGCGTATCAGAACGGAATCATCTCTCATATTGACAATGAGATTCTGTGGAGAAAAGACGGTTCATGGTTCAATACCGAATATACGGCGCGTCCGATTTATAAAAATGAAAAACTTGCAGGCGCTGTCATTACATTTCAGGACATAACCCTGCGCCGGAAAATGGAAGAACAGATGATCCGCGCCAAAGAAGCAGCCGAATCGGCAAACCGCGCCAAAAGTGAATTTCTTGCCAATATGAGCCACGAACTGCGGACGCCCCTGAATGCAGTGATCGGATTTTCACAGATACTTGCGCACGGTGGGAATCTGACAAAGGAACAGCAGGAAAATCTCGGTATCATCAACCGCAGCGGTGAGCATCTGCTCACCCTGATCAACACTGTGCTGGATATGTCAAAAATTGAGGCTGGCCGCACGGTTCTCAGTGAAAATGATTTTGATCTGCATTGTTTTTTGGATGATCTGAAAGATATTTTCCGCATCCGGGCAGCACAGAAAGATCTGTGGCTTGCATTTGAACGGACACCGGATGTTCCCCGTTTTGTCAGAACCGATGAGGCAAAACTGAGGCAGGTGCTGATCAACCTGATTGGCAACGCGCTGAAATTCACCAAAACAGGGGGAATTACGGTAAAAACTGATACAACTCCCAGTCCTGACACGCAGTTCACAAATCTTGTTTTTTCCGTTGAGGACACAGGCCCCGGCATTGCAAAAGAGGAACTCTGCACGGTGTTTGAACCCTTTGTGCAGACAGAAACCGGCAGGAAGTCTCAGGAGGGAACCGGTCTGGGACTTCCCATCAGCCGGAAATTTGTTCAGATGATGGGCGGGGATATTGCCGTGCGCAGCGAAGTGAGCAAAGGATCAGTGTTCAGGTTTCACATCCGTGCGGGAATTCCGGAAATGCCCGGTGTTCCCGTATGTGAATCTCCGGGCCGGGTCATCGGTACGGAACCGGGACAGCCCTGTTTCAGAATCCTGATTGCTGATGACAATGCGGATAACCGTTTACTTCTGGCAAGTCTGCTCCAGCCTTTCGGTTTTGACCTCAGGGAAGCGGAAAACGGGAAACAGGCCATTGACATATGGGAAGAATGGAGACCGCATCTGATTTGGATGGATATACGGATGCCGGTCATGGACGGATGTGAAGCCGCCAAAAGAATCAGAGACAGAGAATCGGAAATCAGGAATCAAAATCCCGATTCCACATTCCTGATTTCCGGTTCGACAGTCATCATTGCCATAACAGCCAGCGCGTTTGAGGAGGATCGGGCAAAGGTTCTGAACGCGGGATGCAGTGATTTCCTGAGAAAACCGTTCCGGGTGACTGAGATTTTTGATCTGATGCACAGACATGCCGGTATCAGATTTGTGTATGCGGAATCTGCTGAGCCGTTGAACAGGGAAAACCGGATGTCAGCACAAAGCATTCTCACCCCTCAAAGACTGGGAGCAGTTCCTGAAACACTGAGAGAGGAACTGCTGACTGCTGCGGCAATGATGAGTATTGATGACACAGAATCCGCAGTCAGGAAAATCAGGGAGCATGACAGGATTCTTGCAGACGCGCTGGATGAACTGCTCAGCGAATTCCATTTTGAAATCATTGAGAATGCCCTGAAGGAAATGGGAAATCAAAACAGCCACGAATAACACGAATCTGCACGAATGAATAAACCATAATTCATGTAATTCGTGCGATTCGTGGCTGTAACATCAAATCTTCTGAGTAATAATATACATCCTGTTCCCGGACGCAGACGTACTGTCATTACGTTGGGGCGGATGGGTTCAGAACTGAAAATTTGGGATGTGCGGCATCTGCCAAAAATTCAATTCGGCATTTCGGAGATTTCTTAATGTAATTAAATTAAAAATCAGGTTTGTAACAGACTGTACAGACAATAATTTCGGAGGGGAAAAAAATGAATGACGGCAAACCGCGAATACTGGTTGCGGATGATGAACCCAACAACCTGCAACTGATACGGCAGATACTGAAAGATGATTACCATTTGTCTTTTGTAACCAGCGGAATGAAAGCTCTTGAGGCTGTAAACACGGTTGCACCGGATCTGGTTCTGCTTGACATCATGATGCCCGGCATGGACGGTTATGAAGTGTGCACCAGACTGAAGGCTGATGAAAAAACAAAGCATATTCCTGTGATTTTTGTCTCTGCCATGAGTGAATCCGGCGATGAAACCAAAGGATTCCAGATTGGTGCAGTGGATTATATTACCAAACCGTTTAACCCTGATGTTGTCAGGGCAAGAGTGGTCTCTGTCATAAAACTGAAAGAGAGAACCGAGCAGCTTTCCGCACTGTCTGAAAAACTTTCCAAATACCTGTCACCCCAGGTTTATGCGTCCATTTTTTCCGGAGAGCGCGATGTGCGGATAGAATCGAGCAGGAAAAAACTGACTGTCTTTTTTTCAGATATTGTCAATTTCACATCCACCACCGAAAGAATGGAACCCGAAGATTTGTCCGTTCTTCTCAATGAGTATTTTGACAGAATGGCGACAGTCGCTATAAAACACGGGGGAACGCTTGACAAATATATGGGAGATGCCATCATGGTGTTTTTTGGAGATCCGCAGACTCTCGGCGTCAAAGAGGATGCTCTCGCGTGTGTCTCAATGGCAATGGAAATGATCGAAGCCCTGAAATCGCTTCAAAAGGAATGGCAGCAGAAAGGCGTGATGATGCCATTCAGAATCCGTGTGGGCATCAACACAGGTTTTTGCACAGTGGGAAATTTCGGCAGCAAAACCAAGATGGATTACACGATCATCGGCAATCAGGTCAATGCGGCAAAACGCATTCAGGAAAGTGCGCGTGAGGATCAGATTGTGATTTCCCATGAGACCTGGGCGCATGTCAGGGATCAGATTCACTGCATACGGCAAAAACCTGTTATGGTCAAGGGGATCGCGAAACCGGTTCAGACCTGGCAGGTCATTGGTTTTCATGAGCAGTTGCAGAGTTCGGACTATGTGATTCCCATTGGGATTCTTGCGGAACCTGCCAAAACAGCAGGTGCTGAAACACTGGTCAGAGACATTGATCTGGGCAGACGGCTCAATGACAGTTTTAATGCTCTTGTTGTGGTCAGGGAAGAGGAACCTGTCGGGCTTCTGCTGAATTATCATCTGACCCGCATTCTCAATTCACAGTCGCATCGCGCCCAGTTTTTTGACCAGCCTGTCACCGAAGTGATGGATACATCCCCTTTGACAGTTGAAACTGATACGCCTGTGGTGAAAGTTGCCCAGCAGGCGGTTTCACGGGAACGCGACAGAATCTATGACCCAATTATTGTAACAGAAAAGGGGAGGCTGACAGGAATTGTTCCGGTACACAGCTTATTGGAAAAACTGACAGAACTGTGTGTTTCAGCGTGACAAAACCGAAAAATTTTCAGCAGACCGGTATGATACCAAATCGCAATTGACCTGATACAGTCTGCACTTCCGGCCGAAACTGATCCGGAGGAGTGCAAAAATTAAGCGGAGCTGTTTTTTGCACACGCGCAGCAGCGGAAAAACTGACAATAAATATTGTATCAAATCAATAGAGAATTGGTATGAGGCACAGAGTTTTTTTTCTCTTTGTTACATACCCGGACATAAACAAATGTGTATAAATGGCTTCCGAAGTTTCCGGAACTTCGGAAGTCTTTACTCCCGGAAATTTCTGGTTACTTATACGGCTCCGCTTTAAGATAATTTTTTATTCGTGTATTTTCGTGTGTTTCGTGGTTGAAAAAACACAGAAAATACAGGCATTTCCCAATCTCTGAAATCGGTTTGGTATTCCTTATCTCAGACTCACACTGTTTTCACTGCGGGAATCCACATTCAACACCAGCCCGTCCTGCACAGGGCAGGCAGATACCGAGGCAGGTTTTCCGTTTTTCAGATCAAAAACCACCCTGAGTTTGTCCGGATGCTGTCCGATCCGGATGGTTCCGATACAGTCGTTTTCGATCTCCCGGACTGCTTTGCCCCGGATTGTCCATTTTCCGGGCAGATCCACCACGAGACGCTGCGGCTCGCGCAGTTGAAACGCGTTGAAATCCTGTATGGAACGATCTGAAAGCAGAGCCACATGCAGTTGGCCTTTTTCCATGCGCAACTGAATATCCCGGAGCAGGCGCGTGTCTTTGTTCTCCTGCGAAGATCCGGATTTGTCCCCGTCTGTTTTTTTCACACCGTTTGATACCACCACAATCACCCGGCGGTTTTTGATGCGTCCCTCCTCTGTGCTGTTGTCTGCAATGGGCCGGGTGGGACCAAAACCAAAGGTTCTGAGCCGGGAGGATTCAATGCCGAAATTTTTCACCAGATAGGATTTCACGCTTTCCGCGCGTTTCCAGGAAAGGTTGAAATTATACTGTGCTGTTCCGATATTGCATGTATGACCTTCAATATCGGCAAGGGTTTGGGGATAGGATTTCATGAAATCAGCCAGTTTCTGTATATGGGCATGATATTCGGGTTTGATGTCTGATTTGTTCAGATCAAACTGAATCTTGAGATCAATGGAAACTTTTTCCTTTACCGGCGCGGGCTGGAATTCATCAATGCCAACCACTTCTTCCTGTTCAGGTTCAGGTTTGGGTTCAGCTTTTGCAATCGGAATTGGGGCGGGTTCCGGGTCCTCAGCCTTTTTTCCTCCCCCGAACTGAAAGGTCATTCCCACACTTACAGATGCATTGTTGTTGGAATCTTCCAGGTCATAGATATGCCGGGCATCCCCGCGCAGGGCAATACTGTCAGTGACATAATACTTGAGACCTCCGCCGTAGTTCACAGCAGCGTATTCATTTTTCAGATGATCCCCGTCCAGCACCACTCCTCCCACTCCTGCCGCGACATAGGGAACCAGTTTTTTGTCCGGCCAAAAATGGTACATTGCATCCAGGTGCATGATATACCCGTCTGCCCTATCATTTTCGCAGCAGCATTTCTCAGGATTGGCATATTTATACTTGAACTGTCCGTAATTCATCATAATTTCAGTAGTCCAGTTTTCCGTGAAACTGTAGGCCGCTCCCAGTCCTGCGATTGCCTCTTTTTCAGCATTCTGATCATCATCAAAAAAATAGGCACCGCCCATAGGACTGATACTGACTGCGCCCGCCTTTTCTCCTGACCGGGCATTCATGGGCAGGAACCCAATCAGAATGAACATGGAAATGACAATCTGCTGAACAGTTTTTTTCATCGTCCTTACCTCCCTGATAATATTGCTGTCTGATGTACAGTAAACCGGAAAAATACCATTAAATTCACCATACGGATTGCCAAACTTTCAGTTTGGCAATCCTCAACGGATAAGCCTCCAAAATATACTTATACCAAATCGCTATCAAAGACTGAGGAGTGTCTGCTTTTTAATCAACCACGAAAAACACAAAAAACAGATTACATATACCGATACTTAAAACATTTTTATACTTCTGCCGGGCAGATTTTAACCGC